>CACXXH010000015.1 GCA_902771595.1 Fibrobacter succinogenes
TGGCGATCTGGCTCTTGAGCTTAATGATCTCAGCCTCTTTCTCGGCAAGGAGGTTCTCCCTTCCGGCATTCAGTGAAGCGCGTTCCTTTTCCAGTTTGAGTTTCTCCTTCATAAGCTGCTCCGGCGTTCTTACCTTCGTTTTGAGACTGCTTAGGTCAATGTCCACCCCAAAAAGCGACTCCCCCTTTCCCTCTGACGGGAACAGTTTTTTGGAATAGAGGACCGCCTTTTCATCGGCCACCTTGCCGATATTTCCCTCCCAGTCCGGTTTATGAAGGGAAAGCCACTGAATGAAAGAGCCCTCCATAGAAGAGAGAAGCGCTTCAATATCAGTTATGTAATGAATGAGGGTGCGGATACGGGCGACAATCCCAGTTCCTATACTATCGATACATCTTTTGCCTTGAAGGCTCCGGCTGATATCGAAGGCTATGAGTTTGAAGGTTGGTTCTATGATGCTGCTTTCACTAACAAGGCAACCCAGGTAATTCAGGGAACGACGGGTGATAAGACCTTCTATGGCAAGTGGTCCAAGAAAACGTACAGGATCATGTATTTGGCCGACAATAATTCCTACGGTTCCATTTCGGACCAGTTTGTGGAACATGGAACCACCATCACTCTCGAATCTGCGGGCATTTTCCGCCGTGCGGGCTACGAACAGAATGGTTGGTCGACAACTATGGGTGGAGCAAAGGGTTATGAACTTGGTGAAGAATATACGGTTGTGGCTCCTGTTACGCTGTACCCGTCGTGGAGCTTGGTGACTTACACGATTACTTACGAATGTGATGGTTGTGTAAATAACCCTCAGAATCCGACGACATATACGATTAATGATAAAAAGGACATAAAGTATCCCCAGTCGCGTGAAGGTTATGATTTTGGTGGTTGGTATAAAGAAACAAATTATACAACAAAGGTTACGCAGATTGCAAAGGGCTCTTATGGTAACATTACTCTGTACGGAAAGTGGATTAAGGTCTATACCCTTTCCTATGTGTTGAATGGTGGTGAGAAGGCCAACAGCAGGGTGTCTTACACAAGCGAAACGGCAACCTTCGCTTTGGGAGAAGCTTCGGGGCGTGAAGGTTACACCTTTGCTGGCTGGTACGATAATCCTGACTTCGAAGGCGATGCCGTGACGGAAGTCCCGCTAGGTTCCTCTGGCGACAAGACTTTCTACGCTAAGTGGACTCCCGAAGCGTACCCGATTGTCTACCACAATATCGAAGGTGCGACGTTCGAGACGCCGAATCCGGAAACGTACACGGTTGAAGACGGAAATATTGATCTCAATAGCCCGTCTAAGACTGGATACAATTTCTTGGGCTGGTTCGTAAGTGAAGACGCTGAAGAGCCGGTGGCTGGTATTGCGGCTGGTTCTACTGGCGAGGCTCATTTCTACGCCAAGTGGGAAAAGGTCTATCCGTTCCTGGTCAACGATTATGGTGCTATCAAGGTTTATGAAAATGAAAAAGGCCAATTGACCGCAGAAATCGATGGTATGTCTAAGGGAGATGTTGACGTCATTACTCCTGAAGACAGTGTCTTCGTGAACTACATAAACTTCAATCGTGAATTTCCGGTTAATGCTGCCGATTCGGATAAGATGTATTCTACGATTGTCCTGCCGTTTAGTATTGATAAGAGCAAGGTTCCCTCTGCTGAGTTCTATGAACTCAAGGCTGTTGATGTCCCGAACAAAACTGTAGAATTCTGGTCGACTAAGGGAACTCTCCAGGCTAATACGCCTTACATTATTCGTACAGAAGAAGCAACACTTTCATTCAATCTCGATGAAGGAGAGGCTGTTGCTCTCAATACGAGCGAATTGAATGATTCGAGGAGCGATGATGGCTTGTGGGAATTCCGCGGTACGTATTCCTATATAAAGTGGAGTGATCGTGTTGATGAATTAGGAAGGGCTTATGGCTTCAGGGCCCAGGCTGAAAATTCTTATGCGATTGGCTCGTTTGCAAGAATTGGATCGAGCGCGACCACTCGTCCGTTCCGTGCCTATCTGCTGAAGGTGGCGAACCAGCAGGCCCGTCGCTATACACTGGCAAAATCCTCTGCTGCACTCAACATGGCTTCTATAGTCGAAGAAACGGTCCCCAGCACGCTGAATGTCGTGATTGTGGACCGTGAAACGCAACAGACGACCGTCATCGGCACTCTTGATACCTCTACTGGCGAAATCAAGGTTATCGATAGCTGGTTCGATATGAAGGGCCGCAAGCTGAATGGCAAGCCAACTGCCAAGGGAATTTACTATTATAACGGTAAACGAGTAATGGTGAAGTAGGATGGATCAAAAAAAGGAATACATGCTACCTCAGATGAAGGTTGTGGTTCTGGACCTCAGTGCGAAGCTCTTGAGCGATAGTGATCCCGACTCATTTGAAGTTATCATTAAAGATCGTCCTTAAACCAAGAGGAAAAGATGGAAAAAAAGAAAGAATATGTTGCGCCGGAGATGGAAACGGTTGAACTGAAGGCTCAAGTCAGTTTGCTTGATAACAGCGAAATTGGGGGTGATACAGGTTTCGCCCCGTTCAAGCAGGACCCGCTGGCTTAAGCCTTGATTTCAGGTTCGGAGGAAAGACTCTTCACCCTCATTCGGCTTGCATTCGGTGCAGGCGAGGGGGAGTGTGCTAATTTCAACGTAGAGACCGCTAAAGAGTGGTCTCTTTTGTATTCTCTGGCATCCAAACTTTCCGTTGTGGGTATTGTCTACGCGGGTATTTGCAAACTCCCGCAGGACCGCCGCCCGCCGTTGAACCTCGCCCTCCAGTGGGCGGGCGAAGCCGAGGCTATCCGCGGGCATAACCGCCTGATAAATGCCGAGGCGGCGCATCTTACGGAACTTTTCCAGAAGCAGGGGAGGCGGACCGCCATCCTGAAGGGGGCGGCCAATGCCAGGTTGTATCCCGATGCGTTTATCCGGCAGTGCGGTGACATCGATATCTGGGTTGATGGCGGTCGCGAGAAGGTTGTCTCGCTTTTGCAGGACCTCGGGATGATGGCTCCCGAGCCGACGGAATCCTTCTTCCTTTCGCATGGCAAGTCCCGCGAAGAACTTTACGCCATGGCGAAGAGAAAGCTTGCTGTTTCCGGGCACCATGTGCATCTTGCGCAAAAGTTGAACGGAATCAGCGTCGAGGTGCATTTCAGGCCTTCTTCCGGGAACTTGAACCCGTTTACGAACCGGAGGCTGCAGCGCTACCTTCTCGCTGAACTCGCGCATACGGAACTTGCGCCGGAGGGCTTCTATATCCCGTCGCTCAAGTTTGCGCTTGCTATGCAGTTCTCGCATATCCAGCGCCATTTTGTCGCCGGTGGAATCGGCTTCAAGCAGGTTGCCGACTACTTCGTTTTGCTGCGGAACGCTTCGTCTTCCAATCGAGAAGAAATTGCCCGCCAGCTCCGCAAGTTCGGGTTCTATCGCATGTGCGGTGCGCTCATGTGGGTGCTCGGGTATGTGTTCGGGCTCGAACGGGAACGCATGCTCTGCGCTCCGGATGCTTCCCGCGGCAAACTGATGCTGGAGCAGATTCTCCGAGGTGGCAACTTCGGATACTACGAGAAGGGGGAGGCCCTTTCGATTATCCCGAGGTGGTTCTTCCGGCGCCGTCGTGCGCTGCGTTTCCGGTCCTTCGCTCCGTCCGAAGTCTTCTGGTCGGAAGTTACCTACTGGAAACGCTTCATCCGCTCGATTCCCTACCGCATCAAGTTGCGCAAGGCCTCAATCCGCGAATTGTTTTAGTATTCCCCATCGTCATTCCGCAGTCGTGCGAAGCACGACAAGTGAATCCATGGACGCTTGCTCCAACGGGGCTTTGATGTGACAATAAAAAAGACCTCGGCAGAGCCGAGGCCTTTTAACATGGGTTATTCTGATTAGTATCTGTCTTTCAGCACCTGCGGGCATTCCACTTCCACGTAGTTGTGCTCGGGGTTGCCTGCGGACTGCATCCAATCGACAAGGAACATGCAGCCCTTCTTGGCTTGTTCATCGTTGCTGAAAGCCTTGTTGCATTTTTCGGTAAGGCACTTTGCATAGGTGCCTGCATTGTAGTTGCTTTCTTTTTCGCAGTCGGAGAGGAGGCCGCCGTATTGCTCACCTTGTGCACCCCAGCCCATGCTGGAGCAGCCGTTGAACATGCCTACGCCACCACCCGGGATCATGATATCGAACTGTCCCTGTTGAACGTCACCACCGATGTTTGTCGTCATAATGATGAGCTTCTTGCCCTTGAGTTTTTTGGTGTTGGCGTTCGTAGAGTTGTAGTGACCTTCGCCGGTAAATGTGAGCTGGAAACACTTGCCGCAGGATCCACCGTCAGCAGCCGGAACAGCGGCGAATGCGAAACCGTATTCGTCACAGCCGTCAATGGTGAACGGAATCTGGCTTGTGCAAGCCATCATGTTTCCGCCGCTGCAGACGCTTCCTGCACCCCAGTCAGTACTTTCGGTCTTTCCCTTGTTGGTGCACTGCTTGGAATGGTAAGAAGTGTTTGTCGCTCCGGAGCAATGGGGCTTGCAGCAGTCCCAGTAACGGGTGGCCCAGCCGGAGCCGGATTTACCGCCGGTCGTTTTGATGTTCGGGCATCCGCCGGTCAACTGTCCAGAGGAACTGGACTGTACGCTAGAGCTGGACTTGGCGCTGGAACTGCTCTTCGGATTAGTAGAGGCTCCGAGGTTTTTGCATTCCTTGTTGTCGGGGTCGTAATAGCATTTCAAAGCACAAGAGTTGTCGTATGCGTATTTTTCACCCTTCGGACCAGTCTGCTCATTGTTTTTGCCGACGCATTTCGCTGACGGTGCATCGTAGCATTGTTGGTCGCCACATTGGGGACGTTGCTCAGAAGAAGATGATTTCGGTTGTTCTGTCGCAGAGGACTTGGCTTCGGAGGAAGAACTCTTTTCCTGGGCGGAGCTCTTGGGCTGCGGGACTGTGGCGGAAGATGCCGGAGTCACTACGCTGCTGGAAGAGACGACGGGAATAGTTGCGGAACTGGCAATGACCGCGCTGGACGGCGGATTGACGGGGGTGGGAACGACTACATTGCCATTCTGGTCTGTGATGGAGCCGTCGGAGTTCAGGTTGACAACAGGCAGGATACCCAAGTCCAGGCCTGTGACGGTGGGATTTGCGTTCGCGTCGTAAATAATTCCGGTTTGCGGATCGTAGATACCAACGGTAACTCCGGTAGTGGTGTTGACGATGAAACCTTCCTCGGTCTGTATAATCAGGTAATCCGCGTCGCTGGTGAAGAGCCAGCAGGGAATGGATGCGTTTGCTTCGTTCCCTGGATTCGGTTTTAATATGTCGTCGCCGGTGCAGTTCCAGGCAATCACCAATGCGCTGGAAAGCAGCAATGCTTTAAAGAATGGAAATTTCATCATAACCTCATGTTTTTTGCCCAAACATTCTTGCCCCCATAAAATATATCCATATGGACAAATTGCGATGTAAAAAAAAGGTTAGGGTGATGTCTGTCAATACAAAGTGTTCCCTAGATGTTCCTTGTAAAGAGCATGACTAGTTTGGGTAAGAAAAATGAAACTTTTCTACCCGAAAAAAATGTGCTACAGCGTTGCAATAAAGGCGTTCAGGGTAAGGCCGCCGTGGCTTGTGACGATGCGCTTCGCTTTTGAATTCTTCGACGGATCGAGTGCTGGGCATTCTTGCAACAAGTTTGTTGTGCAAGTGTATTTCACGCCGTTTGTCGTAAAGTCCTTCGGGGAAAGGATGGCGACGGTGAGCTGCTTGCCCGCTTTGTCGAGGCTGCGGGCGAGCTCGGTGAGTTTGCATCCTATTTGCGCATAAAGTGCGGGCGCATCGCAGTCGAGTCTTTTTCCGTAAGGAGGATTCAAGAGCATTACGGGGGAGGAGCCTTCCGAGCATGCTCCGGTGATTTCTTCGGCGGTATAGCTGAAGATGTCCCTGAGTTTCGGGGCTATGGAGTCCGGCGCTTTTTCTTTGAGCGGGCTGCTTTGTACGTTGTACTTGATGATTTCGACGGCGCGTTCCGAGATGTCGCTGGTGATTATTGCGAGTGGACGCGCTTGCTTATTTTGATTGTCATTCCGCAGCCCCGCAGGGGCAAGTGAATCCATTGAAGAAACAATGTGCTTCCACGTCGCTTCCTTGAAGGCGGGCTGGTGCTTTAGTGCGAAGTCGCGGCACGCGCCGGGAATGAGCCCGTTTGCCTTGTATGCGGCTTCGAGGCTGAACGTGCCGCTCCCTGCCATAAGGTCGAAGAGTGTGATCGGTGCGGCGACGAGCGCAGATGCCTCGAACAGCATCGCTGCGGCAATGGTTTCTTTGAGCGGGGCGTCGTTGACGTGCCGCTCGTGACCGCGCTTGTAGAGTTCTTCACCCGCGAGGTCGAGCCAGAGGGTGCAACGGTCGTCGAGGAAGTTTACGTAGAGTTTTTGGGTTGCGAGATGCCGATCCTGACCTGCGTCAGGATGACGTCCTGGTGCGAGAAGCCGATCCTGACCTACGTCAGGATGACGTTCTGGTGAGGAATGTTGATCCTGACCTGCGTCAGGATGACTCGGGGCGGGGCCGTCAAACGATTCTTCGATTACCTTGTACAGTCTCTCGGCGATGGCGGCGCTGTGGTACAGGCGCGAATGCTTGCAGGTGACGTGTATGGATAATGAGTTCCCAGTTCCTAGTTCCGAGTTACTAGGAGTGGACACACTTGCGCTTCGCGCTTCGGTGTGACGTTGGAGCAACGGCGCTGCGGTTTTGCGCAGGTACAGTTCCCACGGGATTTCGGCGGCCTTCTTCTCGAGATCACGGAAGTTTTCGGCCTTGAAGTCGGCGATGTGTATCAGTACGCGGTTCGCGATGCGGCTATAGGCGACAGCTTTCCAGGCTTCGACGATTTTCGCCGTGAATTCCACCTTGCCGTCTCCGACAATGCGGAACTGACCGGCCGCATCTGCGGCGTCTGCGACGGTTTCAATGCCTACGCTTTTTAACTCTTCGACAAGAGTTTGTTCGAAGCCGAGCGGAACAACCGCCAAAAAACGGTGCGGTTTCCCGATAACCTGCCTCTTGAGGCGTTTTTCGAGAGCCGCTTCCATCTTTACCTACAGTCTGTGTATTAGCTGTGCAGGTATTCCACGATGGCGTCGTGGATCGTGGTGAACACGCTGCGCAGTTCGTCTTCATCCTCTTCCAAAAGCGTCACGCGGAAGCCCTTGAGGTCGGTGCAGAAGCTGGTACTCGGCACCACGCAGATGCCCTTCGCGCCCAGCAGGTAGTACACGAAGCGGTAGTCCAGGTTCGTGGTCTTGCTGCACCATTCCTCGACCTTCTTCTTGATGATCGGGTTGTCAATCTTCAGGCTCTGGTGGCTGTTGAGCGTGCCTTCGCGGAAGATGATGGTGTTGTAGAACGCGCCGTAAGTCGGGTTGAAGTAGAGTTCCGGGATGTCGGAAAGGATTTCGTTGATGATGGCGCTGCGGCGGCCGATCTTTTCGTTCAGCGCGGCGCGGTGTTCGGCAAAGCGCTTGTCGCCCAAAACGCGCGGAATCGTCATCTGCGGGAGCGTGGTCGAGCAGACTTCCACCATCTTGGCGTTGTCGATGGCGCGGCAGAAAGCGTCAAACTGTTCGTCCTTGTCGCGGTTGTAGTATTCTGCCCAGCCGCAACGAGCGCCCGGCCACGGGTATTCCTTGGAAATACCCTTGAGGGCGATGCCCGGCACATCGCCGATGTATTCGGCAAGCGCGTAGGCGTGAGCGCCATTGTACGTAATCTTGTTGTAGATTTCGTCGCAGATGATGAACAGGTTGTAGCGCTTCGCGATATCCACGATTTTCTGGAGGATTTCGAGCGGGTAGACCATGCCGGTCGGGTTGTCCGGGTTCAAAATGAGGATGCCCGCGATGCTCGGGTTGTACTTCACCTTGTTCTCGAGTTCTTCGAGGTCCGGGTACCAGTGGTTTTCGGGCTGGAGCCTGTAAGTGATCGGGGCCGTGTGGGCGTGGGCCGCTTCGGCGGAACTGTGGGTGGAATAGGCCGGAGCCGGTCCGATAATGCGGGTGTTCATCGACAAGAGGCCGTAGATGGTGGCGATGGCGTCGCCGAGGCCGTTGAAGAACAGGATGTCGTCGACGTTGATCTGGGCGCCGCCGAGCTTGTTGTTCTCTTTCACGAGAAATTCGCGGGTCTCGAGCATGCCCTTGGAGGGGCAGTAACCGTAGCTGCGGTTCGTCTTGGCGAGGTCCACGACGATATCCTTGATCCAGTCGGGAATCTGGCACTTCTTTTCGATCGGGTCGCCGATGTTTTCCCAGTGGATGGGGAGGCCGAGTGCCTTGAGCTGGTTTGCCTTCTTCACGATCTCGCGGATTTCGTAAGAGAGTTCCTTGGCACCTTCGCTCAATAGTCTTCTGCGCATTTTAAGCTCCTGTATAGGTATCGAAAATTCTTTTTGCGGTGTAATTATAGCATATAATTGTTCAAGAATTTCCGTTAATCCTTGTGTTTAATGGTTAAAATCGGGATAAATAAAAAAAAACAGCCGTTTGCGGGGCTGCCCTTGAAACTTTCAATCTGTTTTTTCGCGTTATGCGTTACAGACGCCTGTTTCTCTGGACAGCCCCATAATAGCTCGGGCTGCTGCCGGGCTTGCTGCAATCGCTGCTGCGAAGGTCTGTCCAAAAATTTCGTTCATTGCCGCAAATTTAGCTCCGGATAATGCAAAATTCAAGGTCTTTGCTATCAATAATACTCCAATATGGAATATCCGTGTGTAATATTATCGTAATAAAAATATTGCATTTTGCGTAAATTAAAATAAAATACCTCGGAGGCAACCTATGAATACCAAAATTACTGGTACTCTCATGACCATCTGTTTGGGCATTTCTGCCTGGGCCGGAGCGCAGTTCCCGATAGCGGAAGGTGATTCGGTTTTCATTGATGATTTTGCAGATGGAAATTATACCTCCAATTTCGGTCCTTGGGAAATTTCGAAGGATACCAGCTCCGCTACGACTTTCGAAAAGTCCATAGTCCAAGGCGAGGAATCCTTCAACTTTTTGAGGGTGGATTATACGCTTGCTCCAAGAACGGTAACGCTCCTTTCGTCTGGAATACAGATGACGAATCCGTTTATCGAGATCAGAGTCTTGCTGGATGAGGGAGGCAACCCGGTCGATTTGTCGTCTTGTACCGAGATCCATTATGATTATCGTTCGACTGGAACTATGATGATGATGGGGTCTTATTCTTTTGGCATAATCGGTGGTGAAAATGCGGACACGCTGAGCGTATCAAGTATGCCTGGCGTGAGCGGTTGGATACCGGCGACTATTAAGTGGTCTAATTTTGAAGCGGCTTCGATTAACGATATCCGGCAAAACGTCCTGGCTTTCAGATGGAAAATGCAATCCGCCATGATGGGTTCGTCTTCTTCCGGAACATTTGACATCGCCAATATACGGTGCTTGAATCGTCCGCTCTTTATGGTGGAATTCTATCGTGGGGACCAACTTCTGTATAGCCAGGAATACGCTCGCGGGGATTCTCCGTGGTATCCTTTGGGCACATCACTTGGCTCCTCCGATAAATACGACTATCGCATTGTTGGCTGGGAACCGGAACTCGCTCCCGTGACTGCGGCGGCATCTTACCAAGCAATCGTAGACAGCACGATTCGTTCCTATGAAATTACTTTCAGGAGTGAGGACGGGAGCCGCTTGTTGGAGCAGGAACTGGAATATGGAACCATCCCGAGCTATGCCGGTCTCGAGCCCACGAAGTTGCCGACGGTCGGGTACACCTACACGTTCAAGGGCTGGGGCGAATATTCGTGCGGTTACGTGGATAAGCAATACTGCGAAGATTATGGCGACGATGAACCCTATTGCTACACTGAAGAAGAGTACGAATGCGGAACGAAATATTTCGCGACACTGCCGCCGGTCACGAAGGATGCCGAATACCGTCCGGTCTTTGATTCTACCGCCAATATCTATACCGTCAAGTTCGTTGATTACGATGGCCGTGTCTTGAGCGAAAGCCAGTATGCGTATGGGACGAAAGCGAATGGGATTGCTATTCCGAGAACTCCGTCGCGTGCCCCGAACGGCGATGTGATATATGTCTTTAATGGCTGGCTCCCTTCTGTTTCCGATGTCCGTGGAAATGCGGTCTATGTCGCAGACTATTCCGCACAGAGGGAAGTCGATGGAGAAATGGTCGATGCGGAACTCTATACGGTGACCTTCGTCAATGGCTCCGAAGTTCTGCAGGTCGGCGAGTACGAAGCCGGTGCTTATCCCGAATACACGGGCGAAACGCCCACGAAAGATTCTACAGAAGAACTTGTCTATTATTTCTACGACTGGGAAGACCAGAATGGCTGGGGTATCGAAAATGTTGAGGAGAATAAAATTTACACGGCGCTCTTTGACAGCCGGTATCGCCAATACTGGATTGTTTTCGTGGATGACGACGGTTCCGTGCTCGATTCCGTGCAGATGGAATACGGAGATCGAATCTATTCGCCGGATGTAAATACCAAGTCGTACAATGACGGGTTCGATTTCGAAGGCTGGACTCCTGAATTCAAGCGCGTGACAGGACGTGCCGTCTATCAGGCCAAGTACCGTTACAGGGTGCTTTGGGGTGAAGATGGTTATTATGGCAGCGACTGGTGCAGTATCGGGGAAGTCCCTGACGGCAGGTATGTTAATCCGAGCAAGCAACCGACAAGCGAATATACTTATGAGTTTGTCGGATGGGATCGTGAGCTTGCGCCTGTAACGGATACGACGACATATAGGGCGGTATTCGTCAAGCAGCCGCTCCCCAAGGCGTATACCGTGAATGTTGCCGAGGGCGAGTCATGGCTTGTCGACGATCTTGAAGATGGTGATGAGACGACCCTGCAGGGCGGAACATGGTTCGTTTACGATGACAACGGCGAAGTGGATGACGACGGCACGCCTTACCATTCCGAAATTTCCAAGATGGTGGCCTTGAATGGCGATAGCGGCAACGTGATGAGCATCCTGCATAAGATGGAATGCTGGGATAGGGGCAATGGGCGTATCAGGTGTCGCGGCTGGCTTGGTGCGGGCTTGACGCTTGCTGCCGAAGGGGCTCCTGTCGATTTATCGCAGTGCAACGCCATCCAGTATGACTATCGCGGCACGGCTCACCGCTTTAAGGTCGAAAGCCTGTACGATGATGAGGATGAAGACTATTTGAGGACGGTTGTTAATGCGAGTGAGACTTGGACGACGGCTACGATTTACCGCAGCGACTTGGACGAGGAAAATTCCTATGCGGACCTTGCTTTCACGCATGTGACGAAGTTCGTGTGGAGCGACATGCCGGGTGAGGGAACCCTGGAACTCGATAACATCAGGTGTGTCAAAAAGCCGAGTCATGTCGTAAAATTCTATAACGGCGAGACGCTTGTTGATAGCGCGAGCTACGCCGAAGGTGAACTGCCGCAATACAGGGGCTCAACAGGCGAGTGGGAGTTTGCGGATGGGATGAATACGGAACGCGTGTACTACCAGTTTACCGGTTGGAGCCCGGAGATTGCCCGCGTGACCGGGGATGCCGTGTATACGGCGCAATTTGATGAGCAGGTTCGGACATACCAGATTGAGTTCAGCGTTAATGGCAATTGGGACTATGAGTATTTGGAGTACGGTGTTATGCCCGAATACAACGGCTCGCTGACAAAGGAACCGGATACCTATTGTGCCGAATACTCGTTTGACAAGTGGGTTTCTTATGATGAATCGGAAAACGCGGTAGAAGGCCTTCAGCCTGTTACGGGAGAGAAGTATTATCAGGCGGAGTTTACCTGCTCGCGGCTTGTCGTATACACCATCACCTTCCTCAACGATAACGGAGATACGATTCAATCTCGGCAGTACAAACCCGGTGAATGGATTCAAATGGAGTACCCGCGAAAGGAACCTACGGCGAAATACACGTATTCGTTTAACGGATGGTCGCCCAGTTTTCATAGCAGGGCAACCGAAGACGCGACTTATATCGCGGAATTTGACAGCACGATTCGCGATTATGAAGTCAAATTCGAAAATCCTGATGAAAGCGCTCTTGACGGAATTACTTATTACGAGTACGGAACATTGTTCTCGGATATTTCTTACGGCGGTGAGGATCCGAATTTCTATGAAGAATCGGACGTGGAATATGTGTTTACGGGGTGGTCGCCGGATTTGTACGGCCAGGATAGCGTGACCGGCCCCGTGACGTTTGTCGCCCAGTACAGCAAGAAATTTGCAGTACGATTTGTGGATTACGACGGAAGAACCCTCTATGTGGACGGGGAGTACGAAAAGTTCTACCCGGAAGGAACGTCGTTCAATGCCATATTGACTCCTGAAACTCCGTACCGTTCTCCGGATTACGATGCAAATTCGGGGGCTGATGTCGACTACACGTTCAGTGGATGGCTCCCGGCCATGGACGAGAACTGGACCCTGACGGAACCGACGACTTTCGTTGCTACCTACACGTCCGCATTCAAGAAGCATATGGTGGTCTTCCAGTCCGACAACGAGATTCTTGAACAGAAGGAAGTTGCCGAGGGCGAGGTTCCGGAATTTACTGGATGGTACGCTCCGCGCAAGTATCCCGACGAGCAGTACACTTACACTTGGAACAGCGAAGACGGATGGGACAAGCCGCTAACCGCTGTGACTGGCCCTGTGGTCTATACGGCCAAGTTTACGCCGACGCTCAGAACGTACGAAGTCGTCTTTGTGGGCGATGACGACGTTGAAATTCAGCGCAACTCGTATGCTTACGGTTCGGCGGTTACCGATGCACCGACGGTGGAGCAGATTCTTCACGACAAGACGGGCGAGTACCGCTTTAACGGGTGGCGTTCGGATTATGGGGATTCGTGCAATCTCGATTATGTCACGCAAAACACGACCTGCTATGCGTCTGTGGAATACAGGGTGAAATTCTATGACGGTGATGGCAATCTGTTGAACGCCTCTAGTTATGCTAGCGATTATTACCGCTGGTACGAATACGGCGATTATCTTCAGTACTGCAGTTACGGCAAGGAAGGGTGCTATGGCGAAGAGGAGCCGACCAAGGCTTCTACCGCTGAATATGAATACTACTGGACGGGAGACTGGAGCCCGGAACTTGCAGAGTGGGTCGTAGGACCTGCTGAATACACAGCCGTTTTCGATAGTGTCAAGCGCCGGTACGAAGTTACGTTTGTCGACGAAGATGGTCGTGAACTGAAGGGGCCGACTTCGTATGAATACGGAACCCTGGCCTCTGACATAGTACTCCCGCCCGATCCGGTTAAGGAAGGGAGCGAAACGGTGACCTATACGTTTGCCGGTTGGTCGCTGAACACGGTGACGAGCGATGTCACCTACAGGGCTTCGTACATAGAATCGGTCAAGAAGTACCTGGTGAAGTTCGTGGACGAAGACGGAACGACGCTTGTCGATTCGGCGAGCTACGGATATAACACGCCGGTTTCCGGAATCCGTGTGCCGGAAGCTCCTGCCAAGGCGGGATTCAGGTTCGTCGGCTGGACTCCGGAATTTGTTCCTGTGACAAGCGATGCCGTTTACAAGGCGATTTACATTGCGGACAACAAGTTCGTGATTACGTGGCTCAACGATGACGGAACGTTGCTGAAGCAGGAAGCCTACGTCGCCGGAGCGACGCCTGTGTATGGCGGGACCCCGACGAAGGTATCTTCTGTGGATTCCGACTTCACGTTCGATGGTTGGACCCCCGCAGTCGCGGCTGTTTCGAAGGATGCGGAATACACGGCGACCTACAGGGCATCTGTCCGCTCGTACAAGATACGCTTTGCCAACCACGATGGGGCGATGCTGGATTCTGCCGTGTATGTTTACGGGACCTCGGCTGAATCCATTGCGATTCCTGAAGTTCCTGCCAGGCCGTCCAACGAGTATTACACGTACACGTTTGTCGGCTGGACGCCCGCAATTGCGGATGTGGCGGGTGATGTCACCTATACGGCGCTGTTTGGCAACAAGAAGCGTGTCTATACGGTCACCTTCAAGGCGGATAACGGAAGCGTATGGAGCATGGACAAGTATTATTACAACGAGGTCGTCCGGTTCTACAGTGGCGGCCCCGGAAAGACTACTCCGGCGTGCTACTATGACTTTGATAAGTGGGAAAGGACTGTCGGTGCGAGCGATACCGTAAGGGGCGACATGGAATATACCGCGACCTATTCCTCTACTTGTTATGATATGTACTACTGGATAGAATTCGATGATTACGTTCGCGACAGGCAGACAGGCGCTAGCTATAAGTATGGTACCAAGGTTGCCGCCCTGGTTGTCCCGAGCATATCCGATACGACCATAGGGAATTGCTCCTACAAGTTTGTCGGCTGGAGTCCGGAACTCTCCGATGTGACATCGTCGGTTGTCTACCAGACGGTGTACGAGAAAACATGCAGTGAGCAGTATGTGGTGACCTGGCTGAATTACGATGGAAGCGAACTTGAGAAGAAAACGTACAATGTGGGCGAGAAACCCAAGTACAACGGCGCAACGCCGGTCAGGGAAAGTTCCGCCAAGTTCAGCTACAGGTTTATCGGCTGGACTCCGACGGTAGTCGCCGTTACCGCGGATGCCCAGTATAAGGCGAAGTTCGATTCGACGCTCCGCAAGTACGAAATCACCTTCTGGGACCGCTTCAACCACGAAGGCTTTGTGGATAGCGTGAAGTCCGCATGGTATGTGTACGGGACGCCGGCTAGCGCCATTGAGGTTCCTGCGGTCGCAGATACGACCGTCGGACAATGCGCCTACGCCTTTGACGGGTGGGACAAGCCGATTGCCGATGTGACCGGAGACGCCTCCTATGTTGCGCTGTATACTTCCGCTTGCGAGGAGTTGCCCGTGTCCAGCAGTTCTGTATCTTCTAGCAGTTCCGCTGTGTCCAGTAGCTCCGCGAAGTCGTCGTCCAGTTCTGCAAAATCTTCGTCCAGCTCTGCGAAATCGAGCAGCTCGGCTAAGTCTAGCAGTTCCGCGAAATCCAGCAGCTCGGTCAAGTCTAGCAGTTCTGTGAAGTCCAGCAGCTCGGTCAAGTCTAGCAGTTCTGTGAAGTCCAGCAGTTCCGCAAAATCGAGTAGTTCCGCGAAGTCTAGCAGCTCGAAGGGCGATGCGATTGTTGCGGGTGACCTGCGGGCGAACTTCAAGATAGGATTTGTCCGCAACGTATTTACGGTTTACCAGCCGTCGCCTTCGGATGTCCGCATCCAGGTGTTCGATATGACAGGCCAACTGCTGGAAAATATCGATGAATACTTTGCCGGTTCCAGAAACTTCGACTTGAACCACTTGGATCGCGGCAATTATGTCGTGCGGGTTTGGAACGGGACTATGCAGAAGGCGACGCGAATCGTTATACGTTAACCTTCTATACGGCTTGATGTTCATTCCCGTCCCGGAAGGGGCGGGAATTTCTATATTCGGCTCATGCAGCATTCCGCACTCTACGACCCGATCCGCAAGAAGGATGTCCCCGACACTCCCGAAGAGCGCGTACGCCAGGCGACTATCCAGTTCTTGCTGAACGAGATTAAGGTGCCGGCGCACTTGATCGCTGTGGAATTCGCACTTGCGACGGTTGACCCGAAGACGGACGACCGCGTAGACATCCTGGTGCACAATTTCCGCGAGGGAGCGGCAATCAACAGGCCGTGGCTCCTGGTGGAATGCAAGGCTCCCGGAGAATACACCTGGCCCGCATTGCAGGTGCAGCTCAACAAGTATCTCCAGGTATTATCGCCGAAGTACGTGATGCTCGCTCTGGGAGATGCGACTGCCTATTTCGCCCTGGATGCCGAATCGGGCCGTTTCCAGAAAATCGGCTCCTTGCCGGTCTATATGTAGCGATTTTGCTCTAAAATCGCCATATTGCGAAGGAATATTCCAAATAAGGGGCCGGATATTCCGAATAAACTTAAAAAAAACTTTCGTTTTACAAACTTTTTTCTTCTTGAAGCGTGATTTTCGCCCTAAAATTGCATATATTTTTTTCTGTGAATATTATTAAGAGAAGATTATTTGAAGGGTTGCTCCTGGCTGTCGCCGGGATGCTTTTTGCGTGCAACAGGGAAGAACCTTTTGAAAGGCAAGCGCCTCTAAGGGTTCGGGAAATTCCACGCGAACAGGTTCAGCCCGCCGAGCCGGAAACGAAGGCTGATTCGACTCCGGTCGATACTCCCATGGTTTATCGCGAACAAACCGAACAAACGGAAAAACCGCCTGTAGATACGGTTGTCGAACCGCCTGCCGATACGGCTGAAGCCTCCGCTGCCGGAACGCTTGTTGCCGAAGAACCTGTCGCCCCGACATATTCCTCGTCGTCGAGGGCTAGGCACAGGCCGTCTGTCATTGTGGTCTCGTCTTCTTCGGCCGAACCTCCTCCTCCCGTTTATTGCGAAAACGTGCCTGCAGGCTCCTTGTGCGACAAGCGCGACGGTCAGTTGTACAGGCTCGTGACTATCGGCGGCCAGGTGTGGATGGGACAGAACTTGAATTACCGTTCCGAAGGCAGCTGGTGCTACGACAACAAGAACGAAAACTGCAACGTGTTCGGAAGGCTCTATACTTGGCCCGCGGCGATGGCTTTGCCGGAATCCTATGCTACGACGCTTGCGGGTTCGAAGCTTGCGCATGAACATCAGGGTGTTTGCCCGGACGGTTTCCACATGCCGAACGAAGCCGAGATGAAGGCCTTTATCAAGTATTTGAAGAAGTACAACAAGTACGAAAAGGAAAAAATCGGAACGATTCTCAAGATGAAGTTCTCCTGGACGCATAGCGACGAATGGCCCGATGGTACGGACCGCTTCGGCTTTGGTGCGATGGCTGCCGGCTTCAGGGATTCGAAGGGCAACTTCAAGGAAATGGGCAGGGATGCCGACTTCTGGGTCGCTCAAGAAAGTTCCACTCCGTCGCAAGCTCCGTACTGGAACCTCTATTTTGAAAACGATGCGTTCCTGGGAGATTACCGCAAGTCCAAGTCCTTTGCGTATTCCGTACGCTGCATCAAGAACAAGAAAAAAGACCACTAGCCTTTATTTGGATTGTATAAAAGAAGCCCCGGTTTTGCGACCGGGGTTTCTTGTAAAGAGTCGTTTTGACCCTGCTGTCATGCTGAGGACGCTCAGCATCGGCAGTCTTTCTGGATGAAAACGGATGACCCTGACATGCGTCAGGGTGACGTTCTGGGTTACTTCTTCGGTTCGATGCGTTCGAGACCGCCCATGTAGGGGCGAAGCACTTCGGGGATCAAGAGCGAGCCGTCCTTCTGCTGGTAGTTGTCGCAGATGCCGACCATCACGCGCGGGGTGGCGAGGCCGGAACCGTTCAGCGTATGCACGAACGTGTTCTTGCCGTTAATCTTCGTCTTGATGTTGGCGCGGCGTGCCTGGTAGTCTTCGAAGTTGCTGCAGGAGCTGACTTCGAGCCACTTCTTTTCGACCGGAGCGTAAACTTCGAGGTCGTAGCACTTGGCGGCACCGAAACCGAGGTCGCCCTTGCAGAGGGCCAGACGGTGGTAGGGGAGGCCGAGCTTCTCGAGGAGCATTTCGCCGAAGCGGGTGAGCTCTTCGTGGTCTTCGTAGCTCTTTTCCGGGTGGGCGAAGTAGACCATTTCCACCTTGTTGAACTGGTGCAGGCGGAGGAGACCGCGGGTGTCCTTGCCGTAGGAACCGGCTTCGCGACGGAAGCAGGCGGAGTAGGCGCAGATGCGCTTCGGGAGTTCGGATTCCGGAATCACTTCGCCGGCATAGAGGTTGGTCAGAGGCACTTCGGCGGTCGGGATGAGGAACAGGTCGTCGTCCTTGTCGCAGCGGTACATGTCTTCTTCGAACTTCGGGAGCTGACCCGTGCCGCGCATGGTGTTGCGGGTAACGAGGTACGGAGGAGTGAATTCCTCGAAACCGTTCTTCTGGTGTTCGTCCAGGAAGAACTGGATGAGGGCGCGTTCCAGGCGGGAACCGAGGCCGCGGTAGACCGGGAAGCCGGAACCGGAAATCTTGGCGCCGCGTTCGAAGTCGAAGATGCCGAGGCGTTCGCCGAGGGTCTTGTGGTCCACGCGGGCGAAGTCGTCGTTCTTGGTGTAGTAGTCAAACGGAATCGGGCCGTCTTTTTCCACCACGTTGTCCGAGCTGTCCTTGCCTTCCGGAGAACGCGGGGCGATGTTCGGCACGTGCATGAGCATTTCGGTCTGCTTGTAGTCGAGTTCCTTGAGCTTCTTGTCGAGTTCGTCGATCTTGTCGCCGAGAGCGCGCATGGCGGCCACGGCTTCGTCGGCGTTTTCGCCCTTCTTCTTCAAGTCACCGATCTTCTTGGATTCGGCGTTGCGTTCGCTCTTGAGGCGTTCCACCTCGGTGAGGAGCGGGCGGCGTTCGTTGTCGATTTCGAGAACGTCCTTCAGGCTGACGGTCGTATACTTCTTTTCGGTTTCTGCAATGTAATATTCCGGATTTTCACGGATTTTCTTGATGTCAAGCATTTTATGCCTCGGATGGTAAAAATTTTACAGGGGTAAAGATAGAAAAACGGTGTGTAATCAGTGGTGGCTGCCTAGGGTGATACGGTGAAAAAGGCCGCCGGTTCTGATGATGTAGGCTCCGGTTCTGGGAAGGCGGATTTGGATGAATCCATTCGAGTGGACTTGCTTGACTAGGTTTCCGTTCATGTCGAATACAAAAACAGAACCCGCAAAGTTTTCGACGACGAGCGAGGAACCGTGCGTCTTGATCCTTGCATAGCTAACCACTGGAACCTGTTTTAAGGAGATAGACTGTTCGGAACTGGAACTTTCTTCCGTGGTTGAGGAACTTGATTCCGCGTTGGAACTGGAACTTTCCGTTGTCGAAGAAGACGATGTCTGTGGTACAATCGGGTCGCCCGAGAAGGTGATTTTGCCGGACAGGACCGGGTGGGTGTCGACTCCGACTTCTTCTCCCCAGATAGAGCCGTCGATGCCGTCTTCGTTGTAGTCGTGCAATGCCTTGGCGAGTGAACCGTCCGCGAACGAAAGGTCGTCTTTGGCTTCCCCAGTGTAATCCGAGGTTTTTCCGTTCAGATTGAAGGAGTGGATAATTGAAACTACGTTAGTGGAGTCCTTTTTCCCGACAAGATCGGCGTTGATGAAAATGTAGTCTCTGTAGGATCCGAAATTGAATGAATTGATAATTGAAACGGTCGCACTGGAATTAAGCCCGCCGACAAGCCCGGCTGCATTATTGGTGTTGGATGCGCTGTAAGAGTTGATGATGGTTGTGTTTCCGTATACGTAGCCCACAAGTCCACCTCCATAGTTCGAGGACCTCATCGATCCTGTACTGTACACGTTTTCAAGAATTAGCTTGCCGGTCTGGGATCCGACGATAGCGCCTACATACCAGCTTGCGGTTATGTAGGAATCGACAAGTCCGAGGTTCTTTATGGTTACGGGCTTTTCTGCGGATCCCTTAATATTTCGTCCAAACAGGCCGACATAGTTTTGGTCGCTGTCGTTCAGATAAAGTCCAAAAATGGAATGTCCCTGTCCGTCAAAGGTCCCCTGGAAATAATTGATCGGAGTCCATTGGCGTTTTTCGACGCTGTTGAGAACGATGTCCTGGGTCAGCTTGCCGCAGATATCCACATCCTTTTCCATCCCGTCGGTCCCGTTGACAATGGCGGCGAATGCATAGAGGTCTCCCTCGGAGGCTATCTCGTAGCAGTTGTCCTTAAATGTCGGCTTTCCCCACCATTTGGCAGTTAAGGTGATGTCGCCTTTTTCCTGTGCAGATATCTTTTTTACGGATATTCCTTCGGCGTTTTCGTTGCTGTACCAGCCGGCAAAAACGTACCCCTTCCTTGTGGAGACGGGGAGCTTTAGTTCAAAGCCTTCTACGTAGCCGCCTGGGTATTTCAAGGTGTCGCCTTCGTAGGTTTTGAAGGTGAGCTTAGAAATCTTGGCGTTGCCCGAATAACCGTTTATTTGACCGGTAAGGGTGGGGTGGGTATCTGTTCCGACATTCTGTCCCCATACGTTTCCGTCGGGCGAGTTGTGCAGGACTAACGCGATGAGGCCGCTTGCGAAATCCTCGGCAGTCCTTAGCGAGTCGGTGTCGGTGGCTTTGCTTCGGATATTGAATGTCGATGATGTTTCTACGTAGGTTGTCTTGATTTGGTTTGCGATGAGGTCTCCGCTGTAGCCGTTGTTTATCGTTCCTACGTTGAACGAATTGTTGAGAAAGAGCTGGGTTCCTTCCATGGCAACTCTTCCGATGAGTCCTCCAGCCGCTTTGTAAGCCTTGGTTGGGCCTGCGTTGTAAACGTTCTTGATGTAATTGTCCTTGGTGTAAATCATGCCGATGATTCCACCTGCATAAAGTTGTGTCTGTGAATAAGCGTAATAGCTGTCTCTTGCATAGACAAATCCTTCGTTGTAGGACTCCGAAATGGATATTCCTATTCCCCAGCCGACTAGCCCTCCGGTATAGAAACCGCCGATGGCGATTCCTTTGTTGTAACATCTGGATATCTCAAGATAGGTCGCTTCGCCGGTTATTGCGCCGACAATACCCCTTGCGTTGAAATAGGAATCGACAATCCCCAGGTTTTTTACGGAAGGTCTTGGGGAAGGAACTTTTGAGGTGTCGGCAGGACTGATTTTTCTGAAAAGCCCTGCGGGAATGCTAGTTTCGGAATATACGCGCGAATCGTCGTAGTACAGCCCCGAAATGGAGTGTCCCTGTCCATCAAAGGAACCGCTGAAAATCTCGATGGGTTCCCATGGGATGAAGTCTGTTCGGCTGTCGTCGAGCGTGTCGTTTTTAAGGACATTGTCGTTGATGACGATATCGGAGGTGAGTTTGGCGCAGGTTTCGGGGTCCTGTGCAAGGCCGTTTGCCGTGTCGTTCATCAGCCTTGCAAAGCCATAAAGGTTTTCTGCTGACGCTATCTGGTAACATCCATCCACTTTAGCGGGTGCTTGCGGAGTGCCGGAATAGGCTGCAAAAGATAAACCGTAAAAGAGGGTTACAAGCGCACCAAAACATTTAAACGCGAACTTCATTCGTTTCTCTCTTATACCACAATAATTCCTCTGCCTAAAAAGGCCGTTTTTTTATAATATAGCTTTTGTCGTAGACCTAATATCTGATTGATTTTCGTTTTTTTTGTGTGGTATTCTTTTTTTTTACGTGCTCGGTAACCCCAAATTGCGTTTTTTTGCAAAAAATCAAATATTTCTGTTGTTGTCCTTTACACCGCTATTTATGTGGTGGCAGTCACACTTCGGTATTATGGATATACATTATAAACGGGTAAGGTTTATGGAGGTAAATACAATGTAAACAAAGGGAAAATTCAGAGGAGTACAGAGATGAAGTTTCCAATACTTCTGCTAGCTGCGGCTACGCTTTCTTTCGCCCAATGGGGTGGCGGTGGAAAAACCATTCGTGATTACAAGAAGGTGTCGGTTTCGGGCCGAGATGTCTATGTCTACGCACCGTCCGGCCTCGCCGAAAATAGCCCGCTGTTGCTTTCGTTGCACGGCGCCAACCAGGACCCCGATTACCAACAGTCCAATACCCACTGGGAAACTGTCGCCGATACGGCCGGTTTCGTCGTTGCCTACCCTAAGGGCGGCGAAGGATACAGTGCCTGGGACATCAGTGGCGATCAGGACACCAAATGGATATCGGCGGTCATTGACCAGTTGGTCAAGGATTACAAGCTCAATCCCAAACGCGTCTACCTTTCTGGATTTTCTATGGGCGGCATGTTCTCGTACCATGCGATAAGCAAGATTGCCGACAAGATTGCGGCTATTGCCCCCTGTTCCGGAACGAATGTGTATGGCGCATCTAAGGCGCAAAGGCCTATGCCCATTTTCCATCCTCACGGAACCAAGGACGATGTGTTGAATTATAGCCAGGTCGACGGATTCCTGAAGAATTACCGTGACCAGTTCAAGTGTCCCTCGCAGGCGGAAGTCAAGGAGAATTATCCCAATGCCGAGAACAAGGCGACTCTCTACTCCTGGGGCCCCTGCGACAATGGCGTCTATATAAAGCACCTGAAACTTGAAGGGCGCATGCACAGTCCTTCCCATGCAGACGTTTCGGATATCTGGAACTTCGTGAAGGGGTACGACGTAGATGGCCCGATTGGCGCCACGCCGGAATCTTCTTCCAGCGCTATCGCCTCTTCTTCTGACGTGGCGAAGTCTTCCAGCAGTGTCGTCGGCCCGAGAAGTTCTTCCAGCGTTGTTGCCGGGTCTTCTTCTAGCCATCATCACTGGAGCGGACTTTCTTCCTCCACACTGGCCCTGCCTGTGGATGCGAGCCTGTCTGCAGTTTCCGTCTACAAGTCCTCTGACAACTACATCGTAGTTGCGGGCGCTCAGGGCAAGACCATCACGGTGTTCAACAGCCTGGGTAGCGTCGTGAGCACGACCCGCGGTACCGCAGGTGCCCTGAAGGTCTACACCGGAGCCAAGGGCTTGTACATCGTGAAGATTGGCAACAGGTCGTTCAAGACTTCGCTTTAGGTCCGAAGGAATAGGAAAATAACTCAAAACTGATTGAGTGATTTGGGTAAAGTCCACGGCAGTGCCGTGGACTTTTTCCGTGTGATATTTGGGATTAGACCTTCAATGTCTCGTCGCAGAGGGCGCTTATGGCGGTGCGGTGCGTGATGAAGAGCATTGTCTTTTCGGGGAAGGCCGCGAAAAGGCGGGTGTACAGTTCGCGCTCCGTTTCTTCGTCGAGCGATGCGCTGATTTCGTCGAGCAACAGGATGCTGCCCGGACGCAAAAGCCCGCGGGCGATGGCGATACGCTGTGCCTGGCCCTCGCTGAGCCCGCAGCCGCGTTCCCCGAGTTCGGAATCGAGACCGTCGGGGAGCTCGAACACGAAGTCTGCACAGGCGGTGTGCAGTACGGCCTCCAGTTCCTTGTCGGTGGCGTCGGGCTTTGCAAGGAGCAGGTTGTACCGGATGGAGCCGCTCATGAGCGTGTTGCCCTGCGGAACGTACACGAAGTTCATGCGCGTGGATTTGCCTGCGTGAATGCAGGCTGCAGGCTTGTCGCCCGAGTTGGACTGCGCCGCGTATACCGAGACGCTTCCGCTTGCAGGTTCGATGAACCCGAGGATGAGCCGGAAAAGCGTCGTCTTGCCCGCACCGGTTTCGCCCATCAGGGCGGTCTTGCTCCCGGGTTTGAAGTCATGCGAAAAATGCGATATGATTTCGCGGTCGCCTTTCGCGTATTTGAACGTGACGTCGTCGAACCGGATGCCGGCGGCGCTTTTGAATAAGGCTCCGTTTAAGTCCTGCTTGTTCGTGCCCTTTGTGAAGTCGTTATTTGCCTTTAGCCCATTGTAAACTGCGCCGTTTACTGTTTGCGTGCCAGCGCTGTTTAATGCGGGCTCGTCGGAATCGTTTGTCTGCAATTCTTCGAGGCGGTCGATGCTCGCGGTGGAGTGTATCACCTGCGGGGTCATGTTCAGGAGCGAGAGTATCGGTTGCTGGATTTGACCCACGAGCTGCAGGAAGGAGGTCATCACGCCGAAGGTGATGGTGCCGTGGTAGAGCCCGAGGCCGCCCCAGATGAACGCGGCGAGGTAGCCGAACCCGAAGGCGATTCCCAGCATGAAGCGCGTGATGACGGAGAAACGCGTGCGGCGCAGTACGTTGCCCTTGAGTTCCTGCTGCATGTTGTCGAGGCGGTCGGCCATCCATTGCTCGCTCCCGAGGGAACGCAGGACTGCGTTGTATTCGACGCCTTCCTGCACGTGCATCTGTATCCGGCTTTCTTTTTCACGGATGTCGAGGGTCATGCGGCGGAGGCGCCTTGCCACGAATTTTCCGAGGATGATGGCGAGCGGGGTGAAGATGACGAGCGCCCAGGCGAGCCAGGCGTCGAAGAAGCGCATGAGCAGGAACGCGCCAATGAGCTGGATTCCCGTGACGACCATCTGCGGAATAGTGTCCGCGACGACGCTCGATACGGAGTCGATGTCCTTGGAAAGGCGCGAGGTGATATCGCCAGAGTGGAGTTCTTTTTCGTCGAAGAGGCGCCTGGAAAAGAGCTTCGAGAATAGGCTGAGTCGCAGTTCGTTCGACTTGCGGGTAGTCGCGACGGTTGTCATGTAGAAGTAAACCTGGCGGAGCAATATGCGGCCGAGTACCGTGAGCGCAAGCAGGACAATCATCTGCACGATGGCCTCCCTGCTGCCGGTATGGATGGTCTCGTCGATGAACCGCTTGGAGAGCCATACCATCAAAAGCCCGAGCACGACTTGCGCGGTCCCGAGTGCGATGCGGACGGTACCGTTCAGGCGCGTCCCCCGCGTGTTTTGCCATAGCCAGGCTACGTACTTCATTCTACGACGCCGACCTTCTTCCATTCATCGACGATGGCGTTCACGTCGACGATAGCCTGTTCATGCGCCACGTCGTATTCTGCGCAGAGGGCGTCGGTGAGGGAGTCTGCGGAAAAGTCCCCCTGTTCGCCCGCTTTTTTCCAGAGGAATGCCGCGGTCTCGTTGAGGCAGAGGAGCCGCCCGAAGTCGAGCGCGCCGATACCTTCTCCCATGATGACCTGTTCGCCGCACACGTCGCGCAGCACGAATCCTTCTTTCAGTTTCATAAGCTTTTTACCTTGCGGATAATGCGATATACCAATAGTAGCCATTTTCGTACGGGCCTGAGCTTGAGCCAGAGCGCGGCACGGCGTCTCGATTGCCTGGAATCGAGCGAGCGCTTCTTTCCGTTCGCCCCGACCACGTGCGTGGCGGTAGCCTTGATGTCTTGCAGGCGGCAGTGTTCGACCCCGTAGAGGTTCCCGTCGCCCATGAGCGTAATTGTTTCGCCTTCGATTCTGATGATGCGGTGGATGACGTAGCGGCAGTTCTCCACGTAGGCGAGAACGACATCGCCCACTTGCGGCGTGCGGGGCTTTTCGAGGATGACGCTTTCTTTCCCGCCGACAATAAACGGGAGCATGCTCCTGCCGTTGACGGGAAAGGTGATGGAAATTCCTTCGCCTGCAAGCCGGATGGCTTCGGAGAGGATTTCGCTGTCGCTTGTCGCCATGCCGTTTTCTTTGTGCATGTCTAGCGCACCTTTATGGCTTCGTGGCAGAGGCGAGCCGCGTCGGCGTCGGGAAGGCACTGCAAGTTCCACACGCGTGCGCCCATCGCGATTGCGTTTTCGGTAACGTGCAGGGCGTCGGCGATGGATTTTTCCCAGCGCTTGCCGGAGATGCTCGTGAGGATCGCCGCGTAGGCTTCAATCCCGCGCAGCGCGCGAATCTTGTTGAATGGCGCCTGTTCCAGGAGCACGATTCCGCCCAGCGGGTGTGATTCGTCTTTATAGCAGGGGGTCTTGCCGCTCCACGGGGAACCGTAGACGCGGATGCCTTCGGGAAGCACGCGCACTACCGGGTTGTCGTCGTTCAGGAGCGTCGTGTTCTCGATGTTTTCAAGCCAGAGCCGCGCATGGGTGCTCTTGCCCGTTCCGCTCTTGCCGAGGAACATGTAGCCGTAACCGCCGTGTTCGACCACCGCCGAATGGAACAGCGCTGTACCGAGGGGCGCGGTCGCGAGAGCGTAGAGGACCATCAGGGCGTTGTTGATGCCGAAACGTGGCGCGAAGTCGGTGAGGTACAGTGTGGAATTCTTGTAACCTTCGTCGCAGACGAGCGTGCCCGCGTGCTTGTGCGTGAGCGTGAATTCGAAAACGCTTTGCCTGCCGGCGGTGCGCCCGCAAATTATCTGCTGGCCTTCTTCGTCTTGGCGGGTTTCTTCGGTGTATTCGATAGGCGAGGTGAACTGCACGATGCGGAGCGTGAAGACTGCCGGAGCGCTTTCGCTTGCGGGAACGGCGAACGGGGTGTAGTTCTTGAGACCCTCGTCGATATTGAGGTCTGATTCGAGCGTAAACACGTGCCTAGCGACTTTATACGAGCGTGCGGTCATTCTTGCGGATTCCTTTTTATACAATATAAAAATAAAACTACATTTACGACATGATTGAAATGTTTCGTAAAATGACTTCGGCTAAGTTCCTTTTTGTATGTGTCGTGCTTGCGGTCGCGGGCGCATTGACGGGCTGCTACAGCTTTACGGCAAGTACGCTGCCGAGCCATATCAAGACGGTGCAGATTCACGAAGTCGAAGACAAGACGCTCGATCCGGTGTTGGCCAACAACATCCATACGGCGGTTGTCGAAATGTTCAAGAAGAATGCGGGTGGCGTGCGCCTCGTGAACGATGACGCGAATGCCGATTTCCAGATGACGCTGATTGGGTACACCAACAAGCCCGAAAACTACAACAGCAATAGCGATGTGGAAACTTACCGCGTGACAATCCGCGTGAGCGTGAAGTTCTACGACAACGTGAAGGAACGCATCATTTACGAGAACAAGTCTCTTTCTGCGGAAGGCGTTTACGACGTGCAGAAGAACGAGGTCGAAGACCGCCACGGCCAGGCCCGCGCTATCGAGAAGTTGCAGGATTTGATTATCGCGAACGCGCTTGCGAAGTGGTAGTCGCTACGCGATACCTGCGCAGTCCTTGACGTTCAATTATTTCACGAAATCTTTGACGAATACCGGAGTCTCGTTCAGCAGGGCTTCGGTGAGTGTCGAACCCACATAGGTAAGCTTGAGCGAGAAGAACGGCTCGCCGCGTTCCAGCAGGGCGAGAAAAATCAGGTCGCCGTCCCAGTGGGGGAGTTTCACCACGTCTTCTTTCGGGACCCATTCCAGCGTCCCTTCGTCACACTCCTTGAGTTCGCCCGCAAATTCTGTCGCGGTGAACAGGTGCATGAATTCCGTTTCCTGCATGCCGTCGCTGATAAATGTCACTATCCCGCGGTACTTCGGGCGAATGAGCGTAAGGCCCGTCTCTTCCATCGTTTCGCGGCGGATGCAGTCCTCGGGCGATTCGCCTTCCTCGAACTTGCCGCCGATGCCAATCCACTTGTCCTTGTTGATATCGTTCTTCTTCTTGACGCGGTGGAGCAGGAGGTACTTGCCTTCCTGCTCGATGTAGCAGAGAGTCGTATTGATCATTCTTGTTCTTCGACGGTTGTTTCTTCGTAGGGGATGAGCCTCACGCCGCTCGAATTCCACAGGCGGTATTCCTCACCCTGCGGGAGCTTGGTGCCGAATCCCTGGGCCTTGATGCGGTTCATGTCGATACCCTTGTCGATCATGTAGTTGGCGATTGCCTGGGCCTGCTTGTCGGAGGCTTCCTGCCCGTTCACGTTGCTGCACTGGACTTCGAGGAAGAACACGTGCTTGCGCATGAGGTAGATGACGTCGTTCAGCGCCGTGTAGCTCGAATTCAGGAGAACATCGGTATTGTTCTTGAACTTGATGTGGGCGGCCAGCATGTTCAGGTTGTTCTTCGGTTTCAGGGGGCAGCCGTTGCTGCCGACGATGATGTTCTTGAACGTTCCGGGGCACTTGTCCAGGTAGTCGAGGATTCCGTCGCCGTCGCTGTCGATGGGGCAACCGATGGAATCGACCGCCGCCTTGGGAGGTGTGTTCGGGCACTTGTCCAGCGCGTCGGGTACGCTATCGCGGTCGTGGTCGCTGGGGCATCCGTTTATGTCGACCGAGAATCCGTAAGGCGTTTCGAGGCACTGGTCCCTGCTGTCGGGAACGCCGTCCTTGTCGTAGTCTGCGGGGCATCCGTCTTCGTCGACGATTTCGCCTGCGTGGCTGTTCGGACACATGTCGATTTCGTTCGGGACGCCGTCGTGGTCGAAGTCCAGCGGGCATCCTTGTTTATCGACGGGGTAGCCGCGCGGGGTCTCGGGGCAGGAATCGTTGTCGTTGAGCACTCCGTCGTGGTCATCGTCGAGGGGGCATCCGAATTCGTCCACCTTGTCTCTCGAAAGGGAGTTCGGGCACTTGTCGCGGCGGTCGTCCACGCCGTCGCCATCGCTGTCGAGTATGCAGCCGTCGTCATCGACTGCAGTTCCCTTTGGCGTGTTGGGGCACTTGTCCGCATAGTCGGGAATGCTGTCTCCGTCGGAATCGATGGGGCATCCCTTGTAGTCGACCTGCAGCCCGCGCGGGGTTCCCGGACAGTCGTCCATGATGTTGAGGATACCGTCCTGGTCGAGGTCCACGGGGCAGCCCCTGCTGTTGACCGCGACCCCGAGTTCGGTGTTGGGGCAGAGGTCTTCTTTGTCTATCACGCCGTCGTTGTCGGCATCCCTGCGGCTGAAGTCGAGGGTCTTCGTGATGGCGATTACCAGCGAATATTCGGGCGTTCCGCGTACGTTGTATTCTAGGTTGCGTTCGCCGCTCCTCCTGTGCATTTCGATGCTGTTGTCGAGCGTGGCCTTGCGGACGAAGTCTATGCCGATGTCCATCCCGAGCAGGAGGTTGAGTTCGTTGGGCAGGTGAATCTTGACGGCCGGCGTCAGGCGCAGGACGTCGTTCCGGAGGGCGTTGATCGCCTTGTCCTTTAACAGGCCCGTTTCGGCGGATACTTCGATGATGCCGGAGACTGTCCTCTTGGGGAAAAGCTCGAATCCCGAACCCCAGAGCAGGGTGTGGTTGTCGGACTCCATCACGTGGAGGTAGCCCAGGTAGGTGTTCCAGTGGGCGATGTCCCCGAGGTTTACGGAAATGAGGCCGGCGAAGAATAGGGCCCACTTGCCCGCCGTGAAGGCGTACGAGTCTTCTTCTTCGTAGACGAACCACTGGTGCCTGGGACGGAACCCGATGCTCCGTGTTCCCGTGGGGGCGGTCGTCTCGGCGTAAATCGCGAGGTTTACTGGAGTCGACGGAATGGGGTAGGAGTACTTGAGATAGGCCTGCAGGTCGCCCAGGCCGAAGCCGCCGAGGTCGGTGCCGGCTATTTCGCCTTCGTAGTAGATGGGCAGGCGCGCGCCGAATTCGATGTTGTCTGTGATGCCGATCCCGAATGCGAATGCGCCGCCCGAGGAGGGCGTGTTCTTGTCGAGGGCGTAGGTGGAGTCGGTTCCGAGCACCTTGTAGCCGTCCATGGCGAGCGCATGTCCGTCACTTACAGCCTCGTAGCTTCCCGAAATCAGGAGGAAACCTTGCTCGAGCGTACCCGCGGCAGGGACGTGTACGCCCTCGGTGTTCCTGCCGGGACCAATCTGGGCAGGGAGGATTGAGGCCAAAATAAGCAGTGTGAAGAGGATTTTCTTCATAATCCGTAAAAAATTTAACTTTTTTTCGTTTTCCCTATTTCCATTTTAAAGATTATGTATATATTTGCCTCCGTGAGTCCCGTGTCCAAAGACAAACAGAGTGTCCCCTCCTGGCATAGGAAGGCGCAGAAGGCGTATCACGTGAACCGCGTGATTATCGTCCTCCAGATGGTCGCCGCCCTGGTCATGTGCGGAGTTATCCTGTATGGAATGGAGCGGGTGTTACACTGAAGTAAGAGGTATTATGTTGCAATTCGCCTATCATTGTGGACGCCGCCCCAAAGGTGATGGTTTCGATGCCCCAATGCCCTTTTCTAACGAAGAGGAAGAGGAGGAAATTGAGGAAGAAGAAGAAGTTGACGAAGAAGTTGACTTCGATCATCCTTCCTTCAAGCGCGACCAGATTTGGTCTGATTACGCCGAAGACCTGGATTTCGATCAGTGACCCGCAGGCTTAGGCTTGTTGGCTATTTCTTAGCCGTTCTGGCGACATCCGTGCTGTTGGCCTGTGCTCCGAACCAGGCTGCGTCCGGCCTTGCCGATGTGCAGGTGGTTGAACCGCCTGTGAGCGATACGGTGTCTTTTGCCGAATGGTCCTTGCGGTTCAAGGTCTCCGATTCCCTGTCTATACGCCCCTCGTGGGAAAACTACCAGTATGCCTTGCAGGCGATGGATAACCAGGAATGGAACCTGGCTAGGCGCTACCTCCAGAGGTCGTTGCGCACTCTTGTTACCGAACATTACGATTCTACCTATGCCAACGTGAGCCCGAAGGAGGATTCCCTCTACAGGCTCAAGATGTCCGTGCTTTTGGTGCGGGCGCTCGATGAAGTTTACCCCAACGAGGTGATTGCACCGGACGAGGGCCCCCTGGACGGCATTTTCCAGGACGAAAGCGTCCTTGCCGACAGTGCGTCGCTTATTTCCATCGAGGACCAACTCGATTCCCTCGATATCAACGATTTTACGCTTCCCATCAAGTTCAATGAACGCGTGATGCAGGAAGTCTTCTACCTCACGACAAAGGCGAAAAGCTTTACCGAAGGTTCGCTCAGCCGCAAGACCGCCTACGATTCGATGGTCTACGCGAAGCTTGCCGAGCACAACATGCCGCGCGACCTCATTTTCCTTTCCCTGGTGGAATCCGGATTCAAGGTGAAGGCTTACAGCCGCGCGAAGGCGTCCGGACTGTGGCAGTTTATTCCGGAGACGGGCAAACGTTACGGCCTGAGCGTGGACTACTGGGTCGACATGCGCCGCAATCCCGAAATGGCGACCGAGGCCGCTCTTAATTACCTCTCGTACCTGTATAGCGAATTTGGCGACTGGCTTTTGGCGATGGCCGCCTACAACTGCGGTGAAGGCCGTATCCGTCGCGAAATCCGCGAATGGAAGGCCGATTCCAGCCACGATACCACGCAGGCCGTGTCTTACTGGGATTTGGAACTCCCGAAAGAGACGATGCACTACGTGCCGAGAATCCTCGCGGCGATGGTCATTGGGCATTATCCCGACCAGTACGACATGACCGTGCAGCAGACGGTCCGCCCGCAGTTCGACACGGTTACCGTTTTTGACTCCTTCTCGCTTGAAGAGGTCGCGAAGCTTTTGAAGGTGCCCGAGGATACTTTGCGTACCCTGAACATGGAACTCGTGATGTGGTGTACGCCTCCGAATACGGATTCCTACCTGCTCAGGCTCCCGGTCGGCACCCGCACTGCCTTTGTCGAAGGCTACGACAGGATGCAGAAGAACAATTTCTCGAGCTGGCACCACCACAGGGTCAAGAAGGGCGAAAACCTGGGGGCGATTGCCAAGCAGTACGGCATTACGGTCTCCGAGCTCCGTCAGGCGAACGACCTGAAAAATGATCGCCTGCGCCAGGGCAAGACGCTGCTCATTCCTATCAAGGTGACGCCCCGCAAGTCTTCGGGCAAGAAGCCGCTCAAGGTCCGCACCTACGTGGTGGAACTGGGGGACAACCTCGCTTCCATTGCGCGCCAGTTCGGCGTTTCGCAGGAATCCCTGCGCACTTGGAACCAGATGGACGCTAAGGCGGTCGTGAAGCCCGGCGATACGATTTTTGTCTCGAAGCCCGAACTCAAGCCGGCGGGCGAGGTGAAGAAGATTGCGCTCAAGAAGGGCGAACGCTATGTGGTGGGCGCGGGCGATACCTACGCGAATATCGCGGAAGCGCTCGAAATCCCCGCTGCGCTGCTCATGCAGGCGAACGGCGGGTTCGTGAAGCGCCTTTCCGTGGGCGATTCGCTGGTGATTCCCGCCTATGTCCCGCCCAAGAAGCAGAAGTACGTGCCTGCGAGCAAGACGGCCAATGCCAAGAAGTCCGAGCCCAAGAAAGAAGAGAAGAAGCCGGTGACCAGGGGCAATACCTACGTGGTCGAATCGGGCGACAACCTCTACTATATCGCGAGGATGTTCTCTTGCACGGTCGATGACCTGATGAAGTGGAACAACCTTTCCAATACGAACATCCATCCGGGCGATACGCTCGTGGTGCGCGGCGGGGCTACCAAGGCCTCGGCGGGTACGGCGAACAGCGGCAACGCTGCGAAGTCGGGCGAATTCATCACGTACACGGTAAAGCAGGGCGATTCCCTGTTCGATATCGCCAAGAGCTATAAGACAACTATTGACAGCATTGTCAAGTGGAACAACCTCACCGACACCAAGATAAAGGCCGGTGACAAGCTCAAAATCAAGAAGCCGTAAGCATTCGGCAAGGCCGTCGCGGTAGCCCTGGGCTGCCGTATGCGGCTTTTGGGGCGGACGGAGCCGTATTCCCGGCCCGTTTAAGGCAAATATTTTTTTACGCGTACTGCATAATTGCAGAAATTTGAAAAAAATTTGTTTTCATGTGGATAAATTTGTGAAAAAAAGTGTAGTTTTAGAGGCATAAAGACAAAAAATCAATTTTTGGAGTAAAAAATGAAGAAATCACTTCTCGGAATTTGTGGCCTCGGTCTCGCCTTATCTCTTGTCGCCTGTGGCGATGATGTCAACTTCAAGGATCCTGTCTCCGTGCAGAAGTTCCTTGCCAAGAGCGATCCCCAGGGTGTCCGCAAGGCTCTTGAAAACAACCACATTGGTTTCAATGCTAACAACTTCATCAACTATGCCTTCAACAGCGATACGCTCATGATGACCGTGTTCCTGAAGGCCTCTTTCGAAATTGATGCCGCTGCCGATAACGGCAACAACGCTGTCGCTATTGCCGCGAACAAGGGCAACATGATGGTGCTGAACTACCTCTTCAATAACGGTGCGAAGGCCAACGTCAAGAACAGCAACGGTGAAGCCGTGCTCGACAACGCCGTGATGATGGGTAACGCCGACGTGGTGAAGCTTCTTATCGACCAGCTCAAGAAGGAAGGTGCCGATCCGGCATCTCTCGGTACCGCAGTGCTTATCGCAGCCAAGACCGGCAAGGTCGACATGCTCCAGGTGCTCGCCGATGCTGGCGCTCCGCTCGCCAACCGCGGCCCGGATGGCTACCTCCCGATTCACTGGACTGTGAAGAACGGTAACTACGACGCCATGATGTTCCTCATCGAAAAGGGTGTCGACGTGAACGCCAAGTGCGACCAGGGCTACTCCGTGCTCGACTGGGCAACCAACGAAGGCTACACCCGCCTGATCAAGGCCCTGAAGAAGGCCGGCGCCAAGAACACTCCGCAGTACTTCAAGGACTCCAAGAAGTAACGGACGCTCTTAATCCGAGTTTTAACCCCGCGCAGCGATGTTGCGGGGTTTTCTGTATGCTCATTTTGCTTCGTTTGTTGTTGTTTTTTATCCCCAGTTTTTTGTATTTTTCGCCTATGAAGTCTTATATCCCGAAATTCCTAGTTTGCCTTGGGCTGTGCTCCGTGATGGCTTTCGCGCAGGAGACTGTCGAAAGCGTCCGTCGCCAGATAAAGGCGGTCGAGGCGGAAACCTCACGCGAAAAGAGCATGCATGATGCCGAAAAGAAACGTCATGCCGAATTTATCGAGGTCGGACGCAAGAAGGTCCAGGCCCTCGCTACGCAGAACAAGACGCTCAAGGCCGAAATCGATTCCCTGAAGGCGGAACTGAACCACATTTCCGATGCTCGCCAGAAGACGATGGGGACCATCCGCTGGTTCGAAGGTCGCAAGACGAAGTACAATGAATCGCTCGCGAAGGTCATCGATTCGCTCGTGCCCGTTTTCGAGTCGGACTTCCCGTACCGGAACGAGGAAACGGTCAACAGCGTGAAGGAAATTGCCGACCAGCTCCACAAGGGCGTTATCGAGGCGGACGACGCCTTGAACCGTACGCTCGAAGTTTTCTATGACCGCATCCGTTTGGGCTATACGACCGAGGTCTGGAAGGGATTCTTGCAGGTGGATGCCCGCAGCGTTCCGGGGACTTATTTGCGCTATGGCGCAGTGGCTTCGATATTCGTGAGCAACGACGGGAACGATGTGCTGTGGCTTGCCCGCACCGCCGATGGCGGATACTCCTGGAAGAACGTGTCTGACGACCTTGCGATGCGCACCGTCTTGAAGGACGTGATGAAGGTCGCTGAAGGGAAGACTGCGCCGAGGCTCGTGACTATTCCGGTCGCCTTCCCGAAGGAGGGTGAATGATGAAATGTGTAATGTGTAATGTGAGATGTGGCCTCAATCGTCATCCTGAGCGAAGCGCGAAGCGCGGAGTCGAAGGATCCAGTGCACGTTTTTTCTTACCTCTTGTTGTTGCAGCATTCGCATTCTTTGCGCCGGCGTCTTTCGCGCAGCAGAATTCCGATATCGACGCGGTCAAGAAGCGTGCCGAATTGAACAGCGCGAAGGCCGACCTGGAAGAGGCCCGCAAAAAACGCGACATGGCTGTTGCCGCCCGCTGGAAGGACCGCGAGACGGCGAACCAGGAACGCGAGATGTTCAACGAGAAGTACCAGGAGAGCAAGGAAAAGGTGGATGCGCTCATGTCGGAACGCGCCCGCCTGTTCGAGGACGTGCGTGTGGCCCGCGAAGACCTGGCGCAGGTGAAGCTCCAGGCCGAGAAGGCCCGTGCTGAATACCTCTCGCTTGCCGCCGGTCCCGAACGCCTCGAGACGCTTTCTAAGTTCCAGGAACAGGGCGTGCCCTTCAAGGTGGCGGAACGCGTCGAAGTCCAGAACAAGGTGAAGAAGGAAATGGCGCTTTACCGCGACGACCCGCTCCGCATTGCGAAGGGCGTGCTCGATGCCGCGCGTGCCGAGATGGCGTTTACCCGCGAGACCGGAGTCGAGAAGGCCGACCTGATGTTCGGTACTGCCGTCGCGCAGGGCGACCGCATGCGCCTGGGTGGCCTGTACGCCATGCAGATGGCTAGCACCGTCGATATCAACGGCCTCCATCCGGCGGCTTTGATGCTCCCGGTGGCGGGCGAAAAGAAGCGCGTCTACAGCTGGCAAGAAAATCTTACTCCCGAAACGAAGAAGAACATCGCGAAGGTGTTCGGCAACGTGGGCGATTCCGCGTTTGTCATGGTTCCCGTGGATGTGCTCCTGAGTACGGAACTTTCGAGCGAACTTGCGAACCACACGGAAACCACCTGGAAGGATGACCTGAAGCAGTTCTTCAAGAACGGCGGCATTCTGATGTACCCGATCGTGACCCTGTTCGCGCTCGGTCTCCTGATATTCCTCGTGAAGTTCATTTGGCTCATGGTGGCGAGTTTTGGCGGGCTTTCTACGCGGCGCACGCTCAAGGCGCTTGCTGCAGGCGATGTGGAGAAAGCGCGCGCTCAGTCCGCAAAGTCGCACGGCAAGGTCGGGAAGGTGTTGCGGACTGTGCTCTCGAAGCCCTATCCGGGCCGCGAGAGCGCAGAGAAAGCCCTGGAAGAGCTGTTCTCTGCCGAGGTCCCGAAAATCGAGTCGGGCCTTACGTGGGTTTCCGTGTTCGCCTCTACCGCGCCGCTGCTCGGCCTTCTGGGTACGGTGATGGGTATGATTGAACTTTTCGACGTCATCACGATGCATGGCACCAGCGATCCGAAGCTTCTCGCCGGTGGTATTTCCGTCGCCCTCGTGACGACCGAGGCGGGCCTTATTGTCGCTATCCCGCTGCAGTTGTTGCACACGTTCCTCGTGAACCGTTGCGATGCGTTGCGCAGCCGCATGGAAAAGGCGGGCCTAGCCGTGCTCAACGCCCTCTGGATAAAGGAAAAGTAAGGCTTGATCGCAGGCGTCGACCAGAATTCGCTTTTTGAAGCGGCCATGAACATCCTCCTCAGGGGAGGATGGGTGCTTGCGCCCATCTTCTTGCTCGGATGGTTCGGCTGGTTTTTGATGATCGAACGTTACGGCTACTACTTCATGCTGAAGGGCCGCTCCATTGCCGGGTTCTGGAGGAATCTGCGCAAGCGCGGCGAAGACGTCGCCTTCGAAAAGCTTTCGAGCCGCCCCTACGGCTATTTCTATTCGCTGGTCAAGGACGTGCGCGAGTATCGCGATCTGGGGCCTGTCGCCGTGCGCAATGCGATGGAGGCGACCCGCCACAGCATTTCGGTGAACCTTTCCAAGTCGCTCAAGACGATTTCTACCTGTGCGGCGCTTGCGCCGATGATGGGGCTCTTGGGTACGGTTTCGGGCATGGTGCATACCTTCGAGACCATTCAGCAGTTTGGCTTCGGTAACCCGGTGCTCCTTGCGGACGGGATTTCGGAAGCGCTCTTGACGACGCAGGCGGGGCTCCTGGTGGCTTTCCCGCTGATGCTTGCCTACAATTACCTCGCCGGCTGCGTGGAAAAGGTCGAAGACGAAGCCTGGAGCGAGGCGCTGAAATTTGAATCTTTCGCTTTTGAAAATAAGGGTGCCGAATTGGCAAACCCCGTCGCAGGTGACAAACCTGTGGAGGAGGAAGAATGAGTTTTATTCGCAAGAGGACGCGCGATGCCGGTGGAATTGATGTTTCGCCGATGCTCGACATGGTCTTCATCCTGCTTATCTTCTTTATCGTGACTTCGACGTTTACCCGCGAAACGGGCGTGGACGTGACGAAGCCCAAGGCGAGTTCCTCGAAGGAGCTGGCGAAGGAAAGCATTTTGATCGGCGTGACGCGCCAGGGGACGATCCATATCAATGAGACCCAGGTGAACCTCTCAACGCTACAGACGGTGCTCCGCCAGATGATGGCCGAGGCGCCTGACCGTCCGGTGATTATCGTGGGCGACCGCGATGCTCCCAATGGCGTTGTGGTCGATATTCTCGACGAATGCAATATCGCCAAGGTCCGCAAGGTTTCCATTTCCGCAAATAAGGAGGAATAAGTTTAGTTACTAGATAATAGTTTCTAGTTACTAGAAGTTCGGGAGTCAAGAAGATTCTTGCTATCTGAATTCCAAGTAACTGGTAACTCGGAACTAATAACTTTATAATCTATGCTCGACTTCCTCGCTAAATATTTCCGGTTCCCGGTGGCGTTCGTACTCTCCTTCGTGGTGAGCGCGGTTTTCTTCCTTGCCGTGCCGGTGCTGAACGCATTGTTCTTCGACAAGGGCGTGAAGGCGGAAAAGGAACTCGATACCGTGACTGAAGTCGAGGTTTTGGTGAGCGAGAAAAAGCCCGAAGTCAAGCAGAAGGTGATTCGCACCATCGTGAATCCGAACCCGTTCAAGATTTCTTCGAATATGGGCGTCTCCCGTAGCCAGAATTTCCAGATGGACCTCTCGCTTGCGCGCGGTGCGGCGGGTGATGGTGTTGCCGTGGGGACGGGCTCGATGCAGAACGTGGTGTACGAAGCGGGCGAGGTGGATGAACAGGCGCAGGTTTTGAAGGAAGTCCAGCCGACTTTCCCGGCAAGGGCAAAGAAGCTGGGCATCTCCGGCTACGTGAAGGTGATGATCGTTATCGACGTGTATGGCGACGTGTCGCAGGCGAGCGTGATGAGCATGGATCCTCCGGGATACGGATTCGATACCGAGGCGCTCAAGGCGATTCGCCAATGGAAGTTCTCTCCGGCGCAGTTGGGCGGATATCCCGTGGCGCAGAAGGCCACAAAGGAGTTCCGCTTTGTTAAGTAGATTGCTTTACATCCTTTTGCTCGCGGTCCCACTTTTTGCTGCGGAGGATTATTTCTTCAAGGCGAATGAGCTTTATGACCAGGGGAAGTACAAGGAAGCGGTGCCGCTTTACCGAGCCGCGATTGACGAGGGCCGTTACGAGCCTTTCGCTTGGTTCAATCTGGGAAACGCCTTGGTGCAGCTCGACCGCAAGCAGGTCGCGATGGTTGCGTACAGGCGTACCGTGGAACTCCTGCCGAATTTCGAGAAGGCGTGGATGCTGCTGGGTGACCTCTATTACCTGGCCGATTCTCCGGGCGATGCTATTGCGGCTTACCGGCGCGCCATTGAACTCGGGGTGGAATCGGATCATGTGCATTTTGCGCTTGCCGAATGCTACCTGAAGGGGCGCGACTGGACGCTCGCCCAGAAAAACTTTGAACGCGCTTTGCAGTTGAACCCTGATCGCATGGATGCTTGGTACGGGCTTGCCGAGGTTTACGAGAAGCTCGGCGATTACGAATACGCCATCAAGACTTTGCAGAACGCGCTCCAAATGACGGCAACCGCAGGGGCCGATGTGCATTTTACGCTTGCCTATTACTACCGCAGCATGGATTCTACGCGCCAGTCGCTGAACGAGATGGAAAACGGAATTCTGATGGATCCGGAAAACGTGTCCGCGCGTCGTTACCTTGCGCAGATGTATGTGAAGAACAATTCTCCGTGGATGGCTATATTCACGCTTGAAGAAGGCCTCCGCCATAACAAGGGAAAAGCGGAACTGAATCTTGACTTGGGTCAAATCTATTTCTCGCAAAAACGTTACGACGAAGCGTTCGAATGCTACATGAAGGCTTGGCTCGCTGGCAGTTCGCAGGGGCGTATCGGCGCCGAGAACGTGGGTCACGTGTTCTCCAATGCGGGCGATACCGAGAAGGCCGAAAGCCTCTACAAGCGCATCCGGGAAAAGAAGTAGACGGGAATAGCGGCGCTTGTTTTTACTTGTAGTCATATACGTCGCATTCATTGGTCTAGGGCTTCCCGATACGGTGCTGGGGGCGGCTTGGCCTCTGATGCAGCGCGATTTGCATGCCCCGCTTTCTGCGG
>CACXXH010000016.1 GCA_902771595.1 Fibrobacter succinogenes
CGTGCACCATGCGCAACTAGTTCGCAATCGTCACATGTATTATGAAAAAATGGATGTTTACCTGATCGAAATCGAGAAGTTCTTTGCCATAGAAGACCGCACTCCGCCGGAAGAGCGTGAATTGTCTGACAAGGCCGAAATGTTGCCGAACATACTCTACGAGAAACAGGGCTCTTACTTGCAGGGCCAAGAAGATATGGTCAAGGCAATGCTTGCTGAAGGTGTTTCCGTCGATATCGTTATGCGAGTTTCTAAATTCTCCGAAAAAAAAATCCTCAAGTTGCAGGCCGAGATCGCTAGGGAAAGAACAACCGCTTAAGGGCGAACCGTTAGAACCACGTTACGATTATCGGAGCGACGATTGCAGTGAATAGCCCGGCAAGCCCGATGGAAAGGCTGCTCATCGCTCCCTGCACTTCGCCCATTTCCATGGCCTTGGTGGTCCCGAGCGCATGGCTTGCCGTACCGATGGCGATTCCCTGGGCGACCCTGTTCTTGATGCGGCAGAACCTGCATACGACGGGTGCCGCGACGGCTCCCGTGATTCCCGTGACCGTGATGGCGATGATGGTGACGGAGGGTATGCCCCCGATTTGCTCGGAGACGACGGAACCCATGGGAATCGTTATGGACTTGGGCAGCAGCGAGAGCATGAGCGTGCGGCCGAGGCCGAACAGTTTGGAGAAGAAGATGACGCATGCGATGGAGGTGAGGCTCCCGATGGCGATGCCCGCGAGGATGGGTTTCCAGAACTGCTTGAGCTTGGAGATTTGCCTATATAGCGGGACGGCGAGCACGACGGTGGCGGGGGAGAGCAGCACCGAGATATAGTTTCCGCCGATGTTGTAGCTTTCGAGGCTGATGCCGGTCGTAAGCAGGAACCCCACGATGAGCACGTTCGCGATGAGGATGGGGTTTAGTATGGCGAGTTTCCACTTCTTGCTTACGAGGACGCCTATTTCGAAGGCGACGAGCGTGAGGAGGATGCCGAACAGGGGCGTGTTGACGAGTTCGTTCATTCCTTGCCTCCGTTATTGCGGGCCGTGCCTTCGCGCTTCTCCTGGAGGCGGATGAGGAACTGCGTGGTGAGTCCGCCTGCGGCGATGGTCACGAGGGTAAATGTGATGCAGAGCACAAGCAGCAGGGGCCATTTCGCGAGGATGTCGTCGCCTACGGCCATGATGGCGATGCTCGGCGGCAAGAAAAACAGCGCGAGGTGGTTCAGGAAGAATCCCGAGACTCCCGAAATCTGCTCGGGTTTGAGCACCTTGAGGCAGAGGAGAATGAGCAGCAGGACCATGCCGATGATGTTCCCCGGGAGGGGGACGCCCACGATACGGTGCAGGAACTCGCCTGCAAGGCAGATGGCAAAGATGATGGCTAGCTGTGACGGTATCCTCATTTCGGCGGGAAATGTAGAAATTATTTTTTTGATTTTCACCCTTAACGGGAATTGTAAAATTTTCTAAATTTGGCCGCGTTCTCTCTCAGAACGGAGTGCAAAATGACCAACATTCACGCCAAGGAATCCTTCAAGAACTTCCTTTCGGGTGTCAAAGCGACAGTCACCCCGGAATCCGTGAGGGCTCTGCGCAGGGGCTATACCAAGAAGAACTTCGTGAGCGACCTCATGTCGGGCCTCATCGTGGGTATCCTTGCGCTTCCCCTGGCCATCGCGTTCGCCATCGCCTCGGGCGTGGGTCCGGAACAGGGTCTCTACACTGCGATTATCGCCGGCTTCACGATTTCCCTCCTGGGCGGTTCCCGCTTCCAGATTGGCGGCCCTACGGGCGCTTTCATCGTGATTGTCTATGGCATCGTGAGCCAGTACGGCTACGACGGCCTTGCCTCGGCGACGCTCCTCGCGGGCATTTTGCTCATCATTTTCGGCATCGCGAAGCTCGGTGCCATCATCAAGTTCATCCCCTACCCGGTGACCGTGGGCTTTACCGCCGGTATCGCCATCATTATCGCGCTTGGCCAGGTCCCGAACTTCTTCGGGCTGCGTTTCTTGGCCAAGGATCCCGCCGATGCCATCGGCAAGATCAAGCTTTACGCTACTTCTTTCGATACTGTTAATATATATGCCGTGATTGTGGGCCTCGTGGCGCTCGCCGTCTGCATCCTGTGGCCGAAGATTACCACGAAGGTGCCCGGCTCCCTGATTGCGATTATCGTCGCAACGGTCCTGGTGAAGGTCCTCGGCTGGGACGACCCGGTGACGGGCCACGGCGTCGTGACCATCGGCATGAAGAACCATATCCCGACCGGCTTCCCGATGCCGCACCTGCCCAATATCAGCATCGAGATGATGCAGAAGGTGTTCCAGCCGGCACTCACGATTGCGATTCTCGGCGCGATTGAATCCCTGCTTTCGGCGGTCGTTGCCGACGGTATGACCAGTACCAAGCACCGCTCCAATACCGAACTTTTCGGCCAGGGCGTGGCGAATATCCTTTCCCCGATTTTTGGCGGTATTCCCGCGACGGGCGCGATTGCCCGTACCGCGACGAACATCCGTAACGGTGCGGTGAGCCCGATTTCGGGCCTTGTGCATGCGGTGGTGCTCCTGCTTATTATGCTCGTGCTCGGCAAGTATGCCGAAATGATCCCGATGGCGGCCCTCGCTGCCGTGCTGTTCCAGGTGGCGTTCAACATGTGCGGCTACCGCAGCTTCATCAAGATGTTCAAGGCCCCCAAGAGCGACGTTATCGTGATGTTGGTGGCCTTCTTCCTCACGGTGATTATCGACCTCACGGTCGCTATCGAAGTGGGCGTGCTGCTGGCCGCCGTGCTGTTCATCAAGCGCATGAGCGACGTTTCCGAGATGGAGACGGTGACCGAGGCCCTCAAGGACGACGACGAGGAGGCCGCGCACAACGAACTTTCCCGCCAGGTGCCGAAGGGCGTGGTGGTCTACGAACTGGCCGGTTCGCTCTTCTTCGGTGCGGTCGACAAGTTCAAGGACACGATGGCCCGCATCTCGGATAAGCCGAAGATCCTCATTTTGCGCATGCGCAGCGTTTCGAGTATAGATGCCGCCGGTATCCAGATGATCGAGGATTTGCTCGGCCGTTGCAAGCGCGAAGGCACGCAGCTCCTGCTCAGTGGCGTGCATGCCCAGCCCGTGGTGGCTTTGACGCGCGCCGGCGTGCTCAAACAGCTTGGTGAAGAGAACGCTCTCGGTAACATTGACGCCGCCCTGAACCGTGCTCGTGAACTGCTCGGACTGCCGGTGGTCGACTTCGCTCACGAACAGCAGTCCGCTCCGACAGTTTCTTGGGAAAAGAGCCTCGATAGGCCGTGGATGCCGGAAGAATCCAACGCCGCTGTCGCTGAGGAGACGCCTGAAGTTATTGCCGAAAAAATGATGGATGAGCCCATTGTCAAGATAGAAGAGAAATAACTTTTCTGTTTTTTTTGTGACATTCATGTGTTTTTCGGGGGGATTTGTCTCGTTCCGCCCTTTTTACGAATAGATGTTTGTGAGCCCAGTCTCAGTGTGATTCCCGTTACTTGTAATTAGATTTTTTCCATTCTATATTAGAGTTACGAACAAAACAAAAGGGAATCTGGATGAAAGCACAAATTATGAAAGACCTCGCCTCCACCACGTTCTTCGCCAACTTCATGGTCGCCTTTATGGGCGTTACCTTATTTTTGCTGACTAATTTTACGTAATAACTCTCAATCAAGACCCCCCCCAAAAAAGGAACGGCCTGTGTGCCGTTCCTTTTTTAATTTGTGCGAGTTCCGCTATTGCAGGATCTGTAGCAGCCGCTTCTTGGCGGGGGAGTCGGGCAGCGGGTAGAACAACTCGCGCGCGAAGCTCGATATGAGCATCATCTTTGCTTTTTCCGGAGGGATTCCGCGGCTAACGAGGTAGAACATCTGATCTGCGTCGAGTTCGCCTACGGTATTGCCGTGCGTGCATTCCACGTCGTCGTGGTAAATCTTGAGCACGGGCTTCACGGAGACGGAGCTGTCTTCCGAGAGGAGGATGGTGTTCACGAGCTGGCTGGAATACGCCTTGGTGCATCCGTTCCCTACGACGACGCTGCCGTCGTAGCTTGCGCGGGAACTGCCGTCGAGCAGGTTGCGCGAGAACTGTACGCTTGTCGTCTCGGGGGAGTCGTGGTAGATGTGCAACCTGTGGTGGCTCTCCGACGTCCCGTCGAGGATGTTCAGGGTGCGGATTTCGAAATGGGCGCCGGCCCCGCGCAGGTGGCAGTCGAGGCTCACGCGTGAAATGCCGTTCCCGCGTTCGATGCTCGAAAAGCGCACGTTGGAACCTGCCGCCTGCTCAATGTTGAAGTGGCGGAACCTGAGGGGGAGGTCGTTCGCCGGATTGGCGAAGAAAATCTCCACGTCGGCGCCTTCACCCACATGGAGGTCGAAGCGTTCGGCGTCGAGGGCGTGCATCACCTTGTTGTCGAGAATCTCGAAGCTGGCCTTCGCGTTCTTGCCGATGTTCAGCACGGTGCGACCGAAGTCGTTGTTGCACTTCAGGAGCGCCATCTCGCTGTCGCCGTCGGCGATGCTCCTCTCGAGCGTGCGGGCGTTGCTTGCAATCGGGAGGAGGGCCGCGAAATCGTTTTCGCTAGAAAAGTCTTCGGCGCAGGCGCATGCGTCCGGAAATTCCGGCGTAGGAATTTTTGAAACGGGGAAGAACGTCCACAGTTCGTTGTTCCTGCGGGGCATTCCCAGTTGCTTTATGCGGGAGATTGCGTCCATTACTTCTCCTCGATCCAGTCGTAGCCCTGTTCTTCAAGCTTGAGGGCGAGTTCCGGCCCGCCGCTCAGGATGATTTTCCCGTGGCGCAGCACGTGCACGTAGGTGGGCTTGATGTAGTCGAGAAGCCTCTGGTAGTGCGTCACGAGGATTACCGCCTTTTCCGGGCTCATGATGTGGTTGATTCCGTTTGCGACGATGCGGAGCGCGTCGATGTCGAGGCCGGAGTCCGTTTCGTCGAGGAAACTCACCTTCGGGTCGAGAATCGCCATCTGGAGGATTTCGTTACGCTTCTTTTCGCCGCCGGAGTAGCCTTCGTTCACGCCGCGGTCGCGATAGCGCTCGTCCATTTCGAGCAGTTCCATCTTTTCTTCGCAGAGTTTCTTGAATTCTTCGTCGCCGATTTCAGGGAGCCCGAGGTAGGCGCGCTTGCTGTTGAGCGCCATCTTCAGGAATTCCACGTTGTTCACGCCCGGGATTTCGGTCGGGTACTGCGTGCTGATGAACAGCCCGGAGTTCGCGCGTTCGCTGATTTCCATTTCGAGCAGGTTCTTGCCGTCGAGTTCCACGGAACCGTCGTCCACTTTATATGCGGGGTGGCCCATGATGACTTTAGAAAGGGTACTCTTGCCCGAGCCGTTCGGACCCATGATGGCGTGGACTTCGCCGGGTCTCACCTCGAGGTTTATTCCCTTCAGGATCTGCGTCCCGTCTTCGATGCTTGCTTTGAGGTTCTTGATAGATAGCATGTTTTTATCCTTGTGTGGCGGCTAGGATGGGTATAAGTGCTTTTTTGCTCGAGATGACTTGGTCGGCGAGCGTGTCGATGGAAAGCCGGCCTTCCTTGTACTGTCTGTCGAGTTTTTCCATGTTCTGCATGAACTTGTTCAGGTCCATGCGCTTTTGTACGCCTTCGGGCGTGTCGAGCGCGATTGTCTTGCGGAAACGGTCGCACAGCCTGAAGGTGAGCACCATGAGGCTTTCGTAGAGTTCGATGATTTCTTTCGGGGGTGTCCACGATTCTTCGGGCAGTTTTTCCATGAACTGCTTGAGTAGTGGAGATAGCTGCTCGTACAGGACTCTCGGGGAGAAGTATCCCGTTTCGCTGTAGATTGCGATAATCGTGTTCACGAATTCCTCGATGAGGGAGGATTCGAAGAACTGTATCCCGCTGGCGGCAAGTTCTACGTCGAAATATTCGCAGGCGCGGTCTATCAGGGTGGGGTTGCTCACGAGCAGGTTCGCGAATCTTATTTCGACCGGCGGGAGGATTTCCCACGGGACGCGCTCGGGCTCGGGGGCCGGCGGCATTTCACCGTATTCCGCAAGTTCTGGGCTTGGCTGCGGTTGGGGCGCGGGAGCCTTGGGCGCCCTCTGCGGCTTGATGCTCTGTATGCCTTCCAGCGAGCGGGTGGTGTTGAAACGTTCCGAGATGAGCTTCACATACTGGTTGCGCAGTTCGCTGTCCTGGATGCTCTTGACGATGGACTTGACGTAGGTGACAAACGAGGCTCGCGATTCGATACTGCTTAGATCTTTTTTGCGGGCGAGATAGCTGAGCCAGTCTTCGGCATTTTTCAGTTGCTCGCGAAAGGCATCGGCACCCTGTTCGTTCACGAAGTTGTCGGGGTCTATCTTGGTGCCGTCGGGGCGCGAGAGCGCAAAAATTCTTGGGTTGATGCCTTTGGGAAGTACGATTTCCAGCGAGCGCATTGTCGCCTTTTGGCCTGCGGCATCACCGTCAAATACGAGGTAGGCGGTTTTCGCGTAGCGGGCGAGGATGCTCGCGTGGATTTCGGTAAGGGCGGTGCCCGATGCAGCGACGACGTTCTGTACGCCACCCTGGTAAAGGCTGATGAGGTCGAAGTAGCCTTCGACGATGATGACCGCATCTTCCTTGGAGATGGCAGCGCGGCTGTGGTTGAGTCCGAATAGGATTTCGCTCTTGTTGTAGAGGGCGGTATCCGGACTGTTCATGTACTTGGGGCGTTCGAAGCCTTCCTGCTTGGGAGCGAGGTCGCGCCCGCCGAAGGCGACGACAACTCCTGACTGGTTCTGAATGGCAATCATCAGACGGTCGCGGAACTTGTCCGAGATGCCACCGTTCTGCTTTTCGGTGGCTAGGCCCGCCTTCACGCAGTCGCGGGGCGAAAAGCCGTTCTTCGCCGCATAGGCGATAAAGTTTTCACGCCCGTCGGGGGCATAGCCGATGTGGAATTCCTTGCGCGTCTTCTCGCTGACGCTCCGCTTGGCGAGGTACTCGAGTGCCTTGGGGCTGAGCGTGAGTTGCTGCTCGAACCATTCGCAGGCGAGTTCGTTCAGCTTGCGGACCATCGCGCGTTCTTCGGTGACCTCGGCATTTTCCTTCGACGTGAATTTCGGGAGGTCGAAACCCACGAAGTTTGCGACCCATTCCACCGCACCGTTGAAGTCAATTTTTTCGTATTCTTGTACGAATTTGAACACATCGCCGCCGGCACCGCACGCAAAACACTTGTAGTAGCCTGCGGTTGGGTTCACATTCATGGAGGGGGAATGGTCGTCGTGGAAGGGGCATACGCCCACGTAGCGGTTCGTACCCGTGCGCTTCAGCGGCAAAAACTGCTGAATCACAAGCGAAATATCCGCTTGCGACTTGAGCTGCTGAATGACTTCGTTAGGGTAGAACGGCATGCCGCCAAATTTAGAAAAATGCAGGTTGGAACATGTAAATCGCGCTTCTTATTCTATCCTATATGCCCGAAGGCTGAAAAAAATGCTTATTTTTTTCCTGCGTGTTGATTGCTGACTTAAGGAGGAGTTGTGCTTCTGAAAAAGGGATTTGTTTTTGCGGGTTGCCTTGTGGCTTTTTTGTCCCTTGCGGCCTGCGGTGACGACGATAGCGATTTTGCGACTCGGCCTTCGGGCGATTCGTCGTCTAGTGCGTGCGAGGACTGCGATGACGGGTCTTCATCCAGCGTCAAGTCGAGTAGCAGTTCGGCGAAGTCGTCTTCGGCTATGTCGGTGACTTTAGCAACGCCGTGTAAAACCGAAAGCGAAGATAACTGCAAATACGGTGAGTTGGTAGACGACCGCGATGGTCAGACTTACAAGACGGTAAAAATTGGTGACCAGTGGTGGATGGCGGAGAACCTGAACTACGAGTACATGATTAAGAAGGAAGACAGTGATCAGTACAAAGCATTTGACTGCTATTGTAATCATGAAAACCGCGAGATATATGGCTGCTATTATACCTGGGCTGTGGCCATGGACAGTGCGGCATTGTTTTCGAAGAACGGTAAGGATTGCGGCTTTGGCAAGACCTGTTCGCCGACATACCCTGTGCGCGGGGTTTGTCCTGAAGGCTGGCATTTGCCCAGCTCCAGTGAATGGAATACGCTGTTTGCTGTCATGGATTCCATCCCTTATGCGATGCAGGCGAGGGGAATAGAGAAGTGGCCCGATGCGACAGATGCCTTCGGTTTCTCCGCTCGACCTGCTGGTGACGCCGTTATTCCTGCTTTCACCTTTCCCGGATCCAATGCCGGTTTCTGGAGTTCCGTCGAGTATGATAGCGATAACCCTGAGATGAATGTCAAGTTTGCTGACTATTGGTACTTGCGTGTAGATCTGGCGGCTATTGCCATCGGCGGCGGGGGCAAGCCCAGCGGTCGCTCTGTCCGTTGTGTTAAGGATTAGGAGGAAATATGCGTTCCCTTTGGTTTGGTGTTCTTGTTTGTGCGGCATTCTTTGTCGCTTGTAGCGATGACAATAGCGATATTGTGACTCCGTCTTCGGGCGATTCGTCGTCCAGCGTGTGCGAGGACTGCGATGACGGGTCTTCTTCCAGCGTCACACCGAAGTCGAACGATAGTGAGACAAGTGTGTCCAGTAGCAGTACTAAATCCAGCAGCAGTTCGGCGGAGTCTTCGTCTAGTTCACAAATAGGCTGCAAAACAGAAACGGAAGACAACTGCGAATACGGTGAGTTGGTTGATGACCGCGATAGTCAGACCTACAAGACAGTGAAAATTGGAAGGCAGTGGTGGATGGCGGAAAACCTGAACTACGAAGGGGGAGATAGTTATTGCTACAACGATTCCGCAGAGTACTGCGAAGAATATGGCCGTCTATACACCTGGGTGAGTGCGCGGGATGCCTGCCCCACAGGCTGGCACTTGCCGACAAAGGCTGATTTTGACACCTTGCTTGCGGCCGTGGGCGGAGATTCCTTGGCAGGAAATGCACTTAAATCATTTGCGGGCTGGAATAGAGCGGAAGACGAAGGAGACGGTGCGGACTCGTATGGTTTTTCCGGAAGTCCTGCTGGCTGGATGGATCTCACTGGCGATTACTATCAAGTAGGTTATTTCGGGCGTTTCTGGAGTATCTCGAGTTGTAGTAATAAAAAAGCTTATACGTTACATTTAAAATATAATGCTGAGAGTGGTAGCTTGGACTATACTTTAAAGGAATCGGCAATCTCAGTTCGTTGCATCAAAGATTAGGAGGAAATATGCGTTCCCTTTGGTTTGGTGTTCTTGTGTGTGCGGCGATGTTTGTCGCCTGTGGCGATGACGACAGCGATTTCATGACTCGACCTTCGGACGGGTCGTCGTCGAGTGTGTGCGAGGACTGTGACGACGCTTCTTCGTCGAGCGCTAAGTCTAGCAGCAGTTCGGCGAAGTCATCTTCCAGCGCAAAGTCTAGCAGCAGTTCGGCAGAGTCTTCGTCGAGTTCGGTCACTTTGGCGACTCCGTGCAAAACAGAGACGGAAGACAACTGCGAATACGGCAAATTGAAGGACGACCGTGACGGACAGACTTACAAGACTGTGAAAATCGGAAAGCAGTGGTGGATGGCGGAAAACCTGAATTTTGAAACGGACTCTAGTTTCTGCTACAACGATTCTGCCGAGTATTGTGAGAAGTATGGTCGGCTCTATAGGTGGGCTGCTGCGGTAGGCGAGTCGGAGAGAGAATGTGGCTATGTTAACACATGCGCTCTGCCATCGGGAAGCATTCAGGGTGTATGCCCGAGTGGCTGGCATTTGCCTGGCAAGGCCGAATGGGAAACTTTGTTCAACGCAGTCGGCGGACAATCGACGGCAGGCAAGGTACTTAAGTCCACATCTGGTTGGAATAGTAATGGTAACGGTACGGATGCTTTCGGGTTCTCGGTGCTCTCTGTTGTCCTCAGGGACCGCGATGGAAATTTCGACGGCGAGGGCGACGACGCGCACTTCTGGAGTTCTACGGAGAGCAGTAGCTTCCTCGCGTACCGCGTGGCCTTGGACTGCTACGGCGATAATGCGTACCTGGGCCACAACTTTAAGTACTACGGGTTCTCAGTGCGTTGCGTCAAGGATTAGGAGTGAGGAACTCAGAAGACCTTTAGTTATGCAACAGCAAAAGGCTTTATTTCGTCAAGTTCTTCCGAAAGCTCTGTCTTGAGATTTCGGATATCGATGTCGTCTTGCAGGGAGATGAAATAGTCGTCGGATACGCCAAGGAACTTGGCGAGCCTCAAGGAAGTGTCGACGGTAATTCGCCTGCGGTCGTGAAGGATATCCTGAATCCTGGAAACGGGAACGTTGATTGCCTGGGCGACCTTATAGGCGGAGAGCCCCATGGGCATGAAAAACTCTTCGTTCAGAATCTCTCCGATTGTCGGTGTCTTGATATGCTTTTTCATAACGTTCTCCTAGTGGTAATCAACAATTTCAACGTTGTAAAATTGCCCGTCGTTCATCGTGAAACAAATACGCCATTGGTCGTTAATTCGGATAGAATATTGCCCTTCTCTATCGCCATGCAGCGGCTCTAAGTGATTGCTTGGAGGAATGCGTAAATCGTTCAACGATTTTGCATTGTCTATCATCATCAATTTTCTCAAAGCGACTTTTTGGATAGTATTGGGTAATCGTCGTGAAAACTCCTGGTTGTAAATGAGTTCGGTTTCTCTGTCTGCAAAACTATGTATCATGTAATATACCTATTTCGCGTGTATATGTCAAGCGGGTAGATTTTTAAGAGGCTTTGGGGCGGCCTCTATCCTTAAAACGGAGAAAGGGGGCAAAATGAGCCGAAAAACTTTGTTTACGCATGCTTTTTTACATTGCGGAAACGTAAGATGTTATATTTACCGCGGATAATAGGAGGAAATATGCGTTCCCTTTGGTTTGGTGTTCTTGTGTGTGCGGCGATGTTTGTCGCCTGTGGCGATGACGACAGTAGTTTCGCGACGCGACCTTCGGACGGGTCGTCTTTATCCAGTAAAAAGCAGGGAGATGGCGGCTCTGAGGCCGCCATGACGAGTAGCTCTGCGAAGTCGTCTTCCAGCGTCAAGTCGAGTAGCAGTTCGGCGAAGTCGTCGGATTCTGTCGCCGGTTGTAAGACCGAAATGAAAGATGACTGCGAATACGGCAAATTGAAGGATGACCGTGATGGTCAAACGTACAAGATTGTGAAAATTGGTGACCAGTGGTGGATGGCGGAAAATCTGAATTATGAAGTGGACTCTAGCTTCTGTTACAACGATTCTGCCGAGTATTGTGAGAAGTATGGTCGGCTTTATAGGTGGGCTGCGGCAGTAGGCAAGTCGGAGAGTGAATGTGGCTATGACGGTACATGCTCTCTGCCAACGGGAAGCATTCAGGGGGTATGCCCGAGTGGTTGGCATTTGCCTCGCAAGTACGAATGGGAAACTTTGTTCGATGCTGTCGGTGGACAAACGACGGCAGGAATGGCGCTCAAGTCCGCATCCGGTTGGTATAATAGTGGCAACGGTACGGATGCTTTCGGGTTCTCGGTGCTCCCTGCTGGCAAAAGGGATGAGAATGGGAATTATAACTTCGAGGGTAGCGTCGCGGACTTCTGGAGTCCTTCGGAGTACGGTAGCGGCGCCGTGCTCGACATGTACTTGGACAGCAAACACGGCAGTGTGTTCCCGACTATCACCAGTAAGTACTACGGGCACTCAGTCCGTTGCGTCAAGGACATGTCAAGCAGCAGTTCAGCGACTCATAAAATAGCATGGGATTATTTGAATCCAGATGTTGGTTACGGCGAGTTGGTGGATGACCGCGATGGTCAAACTTACAAGACCGTGAAAATCGGTGACCAGTGGTGGATGGCTGAAAATCTGAATTATGCATACACAGACGTTCCCTTTAATTATGATGGTTATACCAGCGATTCCACTAGTTGGTGCTATAATAACATCTCTGACCATTGCAACAAGTATGGTCGTCTATATACGTGGTCTGCCGCTATGGACAGTGCGGGGACATGGACTACAAATGGCAAAGGTTGCGGTTTTGGCTTGGAATGTTCGCCGACATACCCCGTGCGCGGTATATGTCCCAGTGGCTGGCACCTGCCTAGCGAGGTCGAATGGGAAACTTTACTCAACGCTGTCGGAGGACAATCGACGGCAGGGACGGATCTCAAATCCTTATCTGATTGGACAGGCCGTAGGAAAGGCATGGATCCTTTCGGGTTCTCGGTGCTCCCTGCTGGCTACAGGAACAGCGATGGGGATTATAACTACGGGGGCTGCGACGCGCTCTTCTGGAGTTCTACGGAGGACGATGGGCGCAACGAAGACGCCGCGTACGAGATTCGCTTGAGCTACGGCGACCACAATGTAGAACTGCACGGCCGCTATAAGAGCGTCGGGTACTCTGTTCGTTGTGTCAAGGATTAGGAGGAAATATGTCTAAACTGTCACCCTGGAGCAAGCGGAGCGCCGCGATAGGGTCCATAGCGTTTCTTTGTGCGGCGATGTTTGTCGCGTGTAGCGATGACGACAGCAGTTTTGTGACGCGGCCTTCGGATGGCTCGTCGTCGAGCGTGTGCGAGGACTGCGATGACGGGTCTTCATCCAGCGCCAAGTCGAGTAGCAGTTCTGCGAAGTCGTCTAGTTCACGAATAGGCTGCAAAACAGAAACGGAAGACAACTGCGAATACGGCGAGTTGGTGGATGACCGCGATGGTCAGACCTACAAAACCGTGAAGATAGGTGACCAGTGGTGGATGGCGGAGAATCTCAACTACGCATTCACGGACGTTCCTTATTCCTTTAGGGAAATTACCTCTGATTCCACTAGCTGGTGCTACGACAATGACTCGGATAACTGCACCAAATACGGCCGCTTTTATACTTGGGCGATAGCTATGGACAGCGTGGGCATCTGGAGTGGGAACGGCAAAGATTGCGGTTCTGATAAAATCTGTTCACCGACATATCCTGTGCGTGGTATATGTCCCGAGGGCTGGCATCTGCCAGACAATGGTGAATGGGATGTTCTATTCACGGTAGTTGGTGGAGGATCAATGGAAGAAGGTAAAGTGCTCAAGTCTACTAGCGGCTGGGATGACTATTACACTCATATTGGCAATGGCACGGATGTCTTCGGTTTTTCTGCGCTCCCTACTGGTGGCAGATCCTGCTATGGAGGAAAATTCAATAACGAGAGCCTCTATGCAATTTTTTGGAGTTCTACCGAATACGATAGCGACTACGGGAATGCTGTGAGTATGGCATACGCCTTTGACTATGCGGTTCTGAGCAAAGAAGAAAAGCCTGGTGGTATCTCTGTCCGTTGCGTCAAAGACTAAACCACGGCCTTGCTTTTCCAGCGGCCGCTGCGCCAGCGCCAGATGTTGGCGAACGAACGGTAGAGTTCGTCAGCGGCCATGCCGAGCCAAAGTCCCGGCAGCCCGAGCCCCAATGCAAACGCGAGTATGAGCGAGGTGACAAGCCCGAGCGTCCACATCATTCCGCTTCCGACAATGGCGGGGAACTTGGAATCGCCCGCGGCGCGCAGAGAGGTGGTGACGATGAAGTTTACTGCCTTGAAGGGTTGCACGGCTACGTCGCACCAGAGACAAATTTTTCCGAGGCGGAGTACTTCGGGATTGTCGGTGTAGAGCCTGAGCAAATGTTCGCCCAAAAGCGCTACGATAATCGAGAGCAAGAGCCCGCTCGTGATGCCGATGGCAAGCGTCTGGCGCACGCGGCGGTTCGCCTTGTCGAAATCGTGCGCACCGACCAAATGCGCCACGAGAATCTGGTTTCCGCTGCCGAGGCCGACTCCGAGGATTACTGACAAAGCGGCGAAATTGCCTGCGAATACGCGGGCGGTCATCGCGGTGGTGCCTACGTACACGACCATTGCGGTGATGAATACTTGGAAAAGCTGGAAACTGATGGGTTCTGCGGCGGCGGGGAGGCCGATGCGTATCCAGTCGGGGAGGAGGATGCGGGAACGCTTCCAGTCACGGGCTTTGCTCTGGTGATGCACCTTGAATTTGAGTACGAGCCAGAGGATGCACGAGGATATCAGCCACGAGAGCGCGGTTGCGAGGGCGACTCCGTGCACGCCCATCTTGGGGAGTCCGAAGAGCCCTTCCAAAAACACGACGTTCAGGGCGGCGTTGCTCGCGATGGTGAGCGTGTTGCCGACGAGGTTCCAGATGGTAAGGCCGTGCGTGGCGATGAGGGCGGTGAGGATGGTCTGCAGCGCGCGGAAGGCGAACCCGAACGAGACGACGCTCAAAAATTGCATCGCGTATCCGGCGGGTTCTTCGGTGAGGCCCATCCAGCGGGGAATGGTGCCCGAAAGCGGGTAGATGAGGAGCGTGAGGGCCACCCCGAGCAGGATGCTCCCGAAGAGGACCATCGTTTGCGTGCTGCGTGCGTGGCTGTTCTGCTTGGCGCCGATGTACTGCGATACGATGCTCGCGCCCGATTGCGAGAAGGCGTGGAGGGCGGTAAAGAGCGCCCCGAGGATGGGGAGCATGGCGCCTACGCCGGCGGCTGCGGTTTCGGATGTGCGCGAAAGGAACCAGCTGTCCATCATGGGCTGGATCATGCCCACGGCGAAGGTGAGGATAAGCGGCCAGGAGAGGCTTATCAGGGAACGGTCTTTGACGTCTTTTTGTGTTCCGCGCATGCCTAAATTTTAGAAATGGGAAGGGGGCTCAGAAAGAGCCCCAGACATAAATAATGGTTCCGCCTGTATACAGGCCGCGCTGTTGCTATACCAGCTTCTTCCCTAATGCAATTCGGGCTTCGCGGCGGACAAGCGCCTGTTCGTACCTGCGCTTTTCTTCGTCGGTTTCGGGTTCCACGGGGGCGACTGCGGTGGGGCGGCCGTCTTCGCCGATGGCGACGAACGTGAAGTAGCCGTGCGCGATGGGCAGTTCCTGCTTGTTTACCGGGTCAGTTTCTGTAATCTTGAGGCCGATTTCCATCGAGGTGTTGAACGCGCGGTTCAGGCTCGCGTGGATGTTCAGGATGGTGCCGAGCTTTGCCGGGCGGAAGAACCGTACCCCGTCGATGGAGATGGTGTTCACCTTGCGGCCTGCATGGTTGAAGGCGACCACGCAGGCGGCCACGTCCATGAGGCCCATCAGGTAGCCCCCGAAGGCGTTGTGAAGCGCGTTCGTGTTGTCCGGATGCACGATGGCGTGCGTTTCGGTCTGCGAGTCCTTGACCTTGCGGGGGGTCATGTCGTTCGCAATTTCGGGGATCAGGTCGGTGTTTCTCATAGGACGGACCTCAGCTTGTTTATGATAAAATCTACATCGGTAAAGGCGCAGACGGGGAGGCTTACGGCTTTCTGGCTCGCCATTGTGGCGTTCTTGTTTTCGCTTCCCTGTGCGAGTCCTTTGAAGCAGGGCTGTTCGTGCAGCGGCTGCGGGTAGTGGATGCAGTGCGGGATTCCGGCGGCATCTAGCTTTGCAATAAACGTTTCGCGGTCATCGGCCAGCACCGTATATTGTGCGTAGGTGCTCGTACAGTTTATCTCAAGTTTCGGCGTCTTGCAATTTGCACCGATTTGCTGCGGTACGATTTTTGCACCGTCAATGCCGCCGGTATCATTCAAAGCGCCGAAAAACTCGTCGTACTTGCGGGCGTTCTCGCGGCGCACCTTCAGTTCGTCCTCGAGGTGGCGGAGCTTGACTCGCAAGATGGCGGCCTGCAGGGCGTCGAGCCTGCTGTTGATGCCGACGGATTCGTGCAGGTAGCGGCCGGTACTCCCGTGGTTCGCTATCTGCCGGATTTTCGCTTCCAGCTTCGGGTCGCTGGTGAATAGCGCGCCGCCGTCGCCGTAGCAGCCCAGCGGCTTGCTCGGGTAGAAGCTCGTGATGGAAATGGTCGCGAGGGTACAGGCGCGTTGTGCTATGCTGCCAAATTCGGACGAAATTCTATACTCTGCGCCGAATGCCTGCGCCGCATCTTCCACGAGCCACAGGTCGTTCACGACGGCGATTTCCCACAGCGTTGTTTCTGCCTGATGCGCAAACGGCGCGCACTGCCCGAACAGGTCCACGCCGATAATCCCGCGCGTCTTGGGGCCGATTAGCGCCTTTACGCTTTCCGGGTCGATTTGCAAGGTCTCGGGGTCGATGTCCGCGAACCGCGGTATGCCGCCCAGAAACGCGACGCATTCCGCCGGTGCAATGAACGTGAAATCGGGCACGATGACCTCGTCCCCCGGTTTGAGCCCGAGGGCCATGAGGGCGATGGTGAGGGCGTCGGTGCCGCTCGCACACGTTACGGCCCTGGTTTTTGGCTCCGCGCGGTCACTTCCAGCGATACCCCCCAAAAAAGAGCCCTTCCCGGCATTCCGACCCGCAGAATTGCAAAAATCCGCAAGTTCCGCCTCCAGGGCGGCCACCTCGGGCCCGCCGATATAGCATCCGCTATCGAGGACGGCCCGTTCTGCGGCCAAAAACTCCTCGCGGTAGGCATCCCGTTGCCCTGTAATGTTCACGAAAGGCATCATAATGGGCAAAATTTAGCATTTTTGCGTAGGGCGAGTGAAGCGAGGCTGCTTGCGGACTCATTTCTGAGCCCAGCCCAAAAACGCACGAAGTGCCTCAATGGCGAGTGCCGTAGCAAAGGATTTTTTCTTCGATAGGGCCAAGCCTGACTAAAAGCGCTCGTTTTGGGCGCAATTTTAACGAAATTAGCAAATGTGGGGGGGTTGACAAATTTCCATTGTTTACTATCTTTGTCCCTACAAAAATTTATAAGTAGGTTTTACCCGGAGATTTAAGGTGCCTCAACATCAATCTTGCAAAAAGCGTTTGCGTCAGGCCGAAAAGGCCAATGCCATGAACCGTGCAGCCCGCGCCGAAATTCGCGCAAGCCTCAAGGTCATCCGTACGGCCACCACCAAGGATGCCGCCCTTGCCGAAATGCCGAAGCTTTTCCGTCTTCTCGACGTCGCTGCCAACAAGAGCCGCGCCGGCTTCAATGCCAACCGCGCTGCCAACTACAAGGCTAAGGTCGCAAAGCTCGTCAATGGTTTCGCCTAATCGGGCGTAACAAGACTTGAATCGGTCTTAAAACCGGTGCACTTACGTGCATCGGTATTTTCTGTTTTTGAAGAATGCGTTTGGCGTGGCCGTGGACACAATGAGGGCCCTGTTTGCGTTGACTCACATACAGATACGCAAATAATTTACTAGATTAATCGCAAGTATCAAGGATTAGTGATGTCTTCAATCAATTTTGCAACACGCGAAATCAGTTGTAAGGTGGTCTATTACGGGCCGGGTCTTAGCGGTAAGACTACGAACCTGCAGGTCATCCACCAGAAGATGCCCCAGGACAAGCGCACGGACATGGTGTCGCTTGCTACCGAGGGCGACCGTACTCTGTTTTTCGATTTCCTTCCTCTAAATCTTGGCGATATCAAGGGTTTCAAGACTCGTTTCCAGCTTTATACGGTTCCCGGTCAGGTCTATTACAACAGCACCCGTAAACTTGTGCTTCGCGGTGTAGATGGTATTGTCTTTGTGGCCGACTCGCAGCGCTCCCGCCAGGCCGAAAACCTGGAGAGCCTCCAGAACCTTCGCCAGAATCTGCAGGATTACGGCATGGACCTGGACGACATGCCCTTCGTGCTCCAGTACAACAAGCGCGACATGGAAAACGTTTTTACCCTCGACGAGATGAACGCGGAACTCAACCTCCGCAACGTCCCGTTCTTCCCGGCTACGGCGCATAACGGCAAGGGTGTCGTCACGACGCTCAAGACCATCGCCATGCTGGTGATCGAGAAGTTCAACGTGAAGCAGGGATTCCTGCGCAAGGCCGCCGAGAGCGTGAACAACACCGGCGTGCACGACGTGAGCCTCACCAAGGAAGGCGTTTCTGTTTCCCAGGCGGCTCCCGCAGCTCCTGCACAGCCTGCCGCTCCTGCAGCAGCACCTGCAGCGGCGACTCCGTTCAAGATGCCCTCGTTTGCGGCAAAGCCCCCCGTCGGCGGAATGGCGTCCGGTGGTGCCAGTCCGTTCCAGAAACCGGTGTCGTCCCCCTTCGGACGTCCGCGTGCGACCCCGCAGCCGCCGCGTATGCCGTCTTTCGGTCGATCTGTGGATCGAGGTAACGCCGAGGTCTCGGACGACGAAATTGAACTGCGTCCGTACGTACCCAAGAAGTAGTTAACGGGTTTAAAGTCATAGCAGGTTTGAATGAGCGACTTTACGATTTTTTCAGATGATGTGGGAAAGGTTCGCCGGTTGATGCTTGCTTACCAGGCCAGCGTCAAGGCTGATTACATTGTCCTTTGCCACCGTGACGGTTCCATTATCGCCGAAGTCGGTACCCTCGGTATCGACGCCACTCCGCTTGCAGTTCTTAGCACGGCTTCGTTCGACTCCGCCCGCCAGGTGGGCATGATGCTCGGCGGCGAGAACTTCCAGTCCGTCTCCTATGCGGGCGAGAAGCGTTCCATCTACATTTCCCCTGTGGACGAGGCGCTCTTGCTGGTGCAGGTGTTCCCGGGCTCCAGGCTCCCGAACCGCATCGACGACTTCAACCGCCTGCTTGTCGAAAAGCTGGTGGACGCCGTTCCCGCATTCACCCAGAACACAAGTAAACTCAGGTAATAGGGGTTTACCGTGGCCGGCATTCCGCCACTTCGCAATTTGAGGAAGACAACCATCGTCGTGGTGCTTGTCTTCCTTGTTTTCTTTGGACACCGCATCGTCAGTTTCTGGATGGACGACGCTTCGTTGCAGAGTTTTTCGGGTGCTGAACTTTCGCCCTCGCAGAGCGTGGTATGCCGCGATGTGGTGCGCGGGACGCCCTTCGGTGCCGATACCGTATTCGAAGAAAACACGAGGCTCTATTTCTATTCCACGATATCGAATCCGGCGCGTTATTCCTCCGATACGTTGTTGCACATATGGTATTGGGGTACGGACACCATACAGACAGTGCGCTGCATTATAAAGGCGACTGAATACCACAAGGGCATCGAAGACAAGGAGTCTTCGCAGTCCGGAATCGGCGTGTGCCATACGGAGATTTCTCCCAAACTCCTCAAGCCGGGGGAGTGGAGCGTTGACCTTGTTGCGGGGCGCAAGCTCCTGTCGAGCAGGCAGTTCCGCATCGAATCCAATAGGTAGTCCCGATGAGGCGTTTGCTGTGGGTAGGCGCCCTTTCGGTCGGGAAGGCTTTTTCTCTCGATATAGATTCGCTTCCGGTATGGAATCCGGATATCCTTTCGCGTAAGGTGGAGGCGTCCGCTCCCGCCGATACGGCGCATGTCGAAAATCGTCTGGAGACGCACGGTTACAAGACCATGCAGGTGACCGTGGGCGACGGCGATACGCAGGTTGACCAGCAGTTGAAGCTCTCCATCCAAGGAATCGTGGGCGACAGCGTCGTGATAGATGCCTTGCTGAACGACGTGGACAGGCGTGCGGGCGACCAGACGACGGCTACGCTCCAGGAGGTGGACCAGGTGTATTTCAAGGCGACCTCCCGGCATTGGATGCTCCATCTGGGCGACTTCCTCTGGCAGGATGCCGATCTTGGCCTGTTCTCGCTGGAACGGACCTCGCTTGGCGGTATGGTTGGATTTAGGACAAACTATTCTGACGTGCGGGCCGCCGTAGGTACCGACGAAGTGAACCGAACCGTGCGCACGTTTGCGGGTGTGAGCGGCCAGCGCGAAGGTTACGCCTTGAGCGGCGACGGCAACTACATCTCGGTCGTCCCGAATTCAGAATCCGTATGGATAAACGGCGAAAAGCTCGAACGCGGCAAGGATTACGAGGTGAATTATGCCGGAGGCCTTTTGAATTTCAAGGGGCTGCGCATGCCGTCCGCCGAAGATGAAATCCGCGTGGAATACGATGCCTACGACGATGACAACATAATGAGCCTCTATGCGGCTGCGGGCAAGTTCCGCCATCCGAATCTCTACTTGGACGTGTCTGGCTTCCGGCTGGAAAACGACGTGGACCGCTTGAAGAAGGGCGCATGGACCGATGACGACTACGCGATGCTCAAGCACGACGACGGAAGTGAATTTGTTCGTGACGATACGCTCGGGGCGCTTTCCCGCCCGTCTAGGACGGACATGGCGGGCGCGAGATTGCGCGCGCAGCTGGACAACCGCTACTATACCGATTTGGAAGTGGCGTATTCCAGGCGCGATACCAATACGGTTTCCGACGACGTAGGTGGCCCGGAAGCCCATGCGTTCCGCTGGTTTTTGACTTCCGATTCTTCGGCGGCGATGAAACGCTTTCCGGTGGCGTTTTCCGCATATGGCAACTATGTAGGGGAAGGCTTTGATATTTCGGATTTCAAGGGCGGCGATGACGACTGGAATTCGTACAGGCTGAAAGACGAGTGGGACTTGGACAGCGCGCTGCTTGCAAACGGAAGTTTCCGGCACGACGAGTTCGCGATGCGGCTCCGTCTGGGTTCGGAGTGGTTCGGCAATCTTGCGTGGGGTTACCGGCAAGGGGACGATGAGCGCTGGAATTCCTCGCGAATAAAGGCGAGCCTGACGCATAATACGCAGGACGGGCGTTCGACCGAGGTTGCGCTAGTGCATGTGCAGAGCCAGACGGACGTTGCCCGCGAAAGGTTCCAGGGCTATGCGAACGTGAAAAAGACGCGCGGTTTTTTCCAGGGCTTTGTCGGGGCGGACGTGCGCTATACCGAACGCGACAGTGCGGAAATCGACGACGGGGAACTTTATTTGCGCACGAATTACGGAGTGAAACTTTCGGAGAGTTCCTGGAACGTACTTGAATCCATCGACTTTTTGAACGTGAGCCGCGGGGGCGATTCGTATACGGGCCGGGGCGGCGATACCGGCGATCCCTTGAAAGACAACTGGATTGATTCGTTGCGCCAGTTCAAGTGGAACCAGTCCGCGGAAGTCCACCTGAAGGGAATAGACCTCACTCACTATTTGCAGTACGTGTATCGCGACCTGGCGGAATCTGGGGACGAGCACAATTGGGCGGGCGACCTGAACGCGCGTTTCGGCAACGAACGTATAGGAATCCACGGAAACATCGCCTACAAACTGGGCCTCACCGAAGAACAGACCTATACCGCCATATACAAGGCGGTGGCGAAGGGCACGGGCGACGTGCGTTACGATAGCCTGACCGGCGCGTTTATCGAGGGCGTGGACAACGGTGACTTCGTCTACGAGGGAATGGGCCGAAACGATTCCATCGGGGCGGTGCTCGCCTCGAACGCGTCCTTCAGTGCGAACCTCGAATGGAATCCGGGAAAGACCTTCGGCATAGACCGGGGAATCCTTCACGATATCAAGCTTTCCGGTTCAATCAGCGCCGTCTCCGAAGACACTACGGGCCGCAAGCTGTATTTCCCGGAGGTCCTCCCGTCGGGACTGCGCGATGTCTCCTCGGGTTCGCTGTCGTGGACGGGCAACCTGGAATGGACGCATCCTTCGGGTGCCACGCTTGCCTACAAGCCCTCCGCCTCGTACGACAAGAAGCTTTCTTCTATCGAGTATTACGAGTCGCTCTTCCATCACGAAATCGCGGGTTCCTACAGGCTGAACGAGAATCATTACGTGGGTGCGGAAGCCTTCATGGAAGATGTCGGGCTGCAGGCGCTCCAGGATTTGGAATGGAACATCAGGAGTGTCGCGGGCAGGTACCGCCTGAGTTTCTGGGAGTTCTTCAGCGTCGAGCCGGGCGGACGATTCCGCTACGGGTCCGGCGAGGAAGCGGCTGGGCGCGAGTTCGACGCCTACCTCTGGGAAGCCTACTTGCGTCTGGGTTACAAGAACCCCAAGCGCTTTGACGGGTACGTGCGCTTCTCGACAGTCCAGGTGGAGACCGGCGACGATGCGGTGCCGTACCAGATGATGTCGGGCTACAGCGATGGAACCACGTTCCGCCTGGAAACGTCCCTCTCGTTTACCGTGAACCAGAACATTTCCTTCGGGTTGTATTATATCTTGCGCTTCGGCGATGCCGAGGAAAATATTTTCCAGAAACTTTCGACAGAAGCGAGGGCGGTGTTTTGATGATTGATAATGGATGATTGATAATTGATGATTAATGATTAATGATGGATGGTGTCATCCTGAGTGGAGCAACATAGTTGCGGAGACGAAGGATCCAGACCAGAAGGATTTGTAGTTTAAAGAAGATGAATCGATTGGTGTTGTACATATTGCTCTTTGTCTCCTTCGCGCTGGCGGAGGGCGTGGGCGTATGCACCGTCGACAGCATCGCATGGAAAGGCGAACATTCCGGATTCGACGATTCGCAGATGGAAGAGGCCTTGGGCGCGCCCTGTGACGCATGGAAACCGCTGGCCGACAAGCTCGTCCGCTATTACGAGGACCAGGGTTTTGTCGCGGCGCATGTGACGGGAAAAATCCGGCAGGCGGATATCCGGCAGGCGGAACTTCGGCAGGCAGGCGCTGATGCGAACGCTGTTGCAGGTGCGGGCGCTGTTTCTGTCGCGGGCATGGATTCCGCACGCGGAATGCATGTGCTCGAACTGGAAATCGTGCGGGGAGCGCTCTACGTGTGGGCTCCGCCCGAGAATGCCGATTCCGCGGGAACGAAGCGCGATGTGTTCGCGAAACTATCGGGCATCGAGGATGGCAAGCCCGTTTCCCTCACGGACCTGGAACGCTCGGAACGCAGGCTTGCCCGCATGGGCTACTTCGAGAAGACGGCACCCGCGCGCCTTTACCGCGATCCGTCGCGCAACAGGATTTTCCCTGTGTTCAGCATGCGCAAGGCGAACGTCTCTACGGCGGAAGGCGTCCTGACCTATTCGAGCGACGAGAACGTCTGGGAGGGTAGGCTCGACGTGAGCCTGTACAATATTGCGGGGACGGCGCGCGACCTGCAACTCGAGGGCTTTACGGGCGAAAACTCGCGCCACCTGACGGGCTACTACAAGGAACCGTGGATTTTAGGCTCGGCCTGGAATGTCGTTGTGCGCGGGAACTTCGACGAGGAGACACTTGACGGCGACGGAAGTGTCGCCGGCGATTCTTTGGAATCGGACTCCGCCTCGAGCGATGTTATCGAAAGGACCATCGTGGGCGAGGTGGGCGTCACGCGCGACATCGGGTTCGATTTCAGTATCGGCGTGTTCTTCGGCATGAGCGAAGACGACAAGCATTCCACCTTCGAGATTTCGTACGTGTCGCTGGACAGGTTCGTGCTTCCGCGCAGGGGCTGGCGCCTGGAAGCCTCGGCCACATGGAAGATGGGCCGCCCCGACTCGCTCGACAACTACCTCGGTGCCACCGCGAGCGTCCTCGCGTACTTCCCGCTGTACGGCAACTTCATCAGCCGCTTCTCGGGCATGGCCGGCGGAATCTTCCCGACAGGCGCGTCACTTGCGCGCAAGGACTACTTCGCTCTGGGCGGGCCCGAGAATTTCAAGGGGATGCATTACCGCACGCTTCGCAGCAGGAGCTACGGGCTTTCGGAAATTGCAATCCTCTGGCAGTACGGCTATGACCTGAGCATTGAGGCGTTTTACCAGCCCGGACTCTACCGCCGGCTTGCGCCCGACCACGGTTGGTCCCGCGAACAGAACTACGGTATTGGCTTCACGCAGTACCGCGGCAACTGGAGCGTCAATCTGTATTATGCGCTGCGGAACGGCGAAAACTACCTTGACGGCATTATCGGTTTCGGTTTGAGAACGCTGTTCTAGACGGGTGGCGGGAGTCGGCCTAGATGAAAATCAGGCCGAGGATGCCGACGATCCACAGGTAGTACGAGAAGTAGTGGAACTTGCCCTTCTGCACGAAGTTCATGAGCCACACGAGCGCGAATATGCCTGCGATGAACGCGACGAGCATGCCGGCCAGGAGCTCGGGACTGAAACTGCCGGCGTCGATGCACTTCATTGCCTTTTCGGGGTCGAGCAGCGCCTTCTCGGGCGTCATGCCCTGGCACTTCACCCACTTGATCACGTCGAGCAGTGCGGCGCCTCCTACGGCGGGAATGCTCATGAGGAAGCTGAATTCTCCGGCGTACTTGCGGTTCACTCCCATGAAAATCATGCCGCTGATGGTCGAGCCGCTGCGGCTGATGCCCGGGATGCAGGCGATGCCCTGGACGACGCCGGTGACGAGAGCGCGCCACCAGTTCATCTTGACGCCCTCGGCTTCAGGATGCTTGCTGCCGGTACGGCCCCACTGGCTTACGAAAAGCAGGGTGGCGGTGACGAGCAGGGCGACGCACACGGCGCGCGGGTTTTCGAACAGGCTTTCGAGCGGCTTCTTGAATCCGATGCCGATAATCGCCGTCGGGATGCTCGCGAGAACGATGTAGCCCGCTTCCTTGAGCTGTACGGGGTCGCGGTGGATGCAGCCCACGATGATTTCCACAATCTTCTTGCGGAACACGACGAAGATGGAGAGCAGCGTGCCGGCGTGGAGCATGATGTCGAAGAACATGCCCGCTTCGCTCACGCCCAGGAGTTCCTTCCCGAGGACGAGGTGGCCGGAGCTGGAAATGGGGAGAAATTCGGCGAGGCCCTGCAATAGGCCCAGAATGATGGATTCAAGCATGGCGGGAAAGATAGCAATAGGAGTTGCTGGTTATTAGTTGCTAGTTGCTAGAAATGCGGAAAACAGGCGCTTCTTGCCGCCCGAAGTCCTATAACCGGTAGACAAAAACTTGCAACTATTAACTATATTCATGACATGGTTCGCAAATTCCTTCTCTGTTTTCACGATTTTAGTGTCTGGAATTTCCGGAAGGTGTTGCCGTACCTGCGGGACCTGAAGGCCCTGGCTGGTGCGCCGTTCTGCATCCTCGTGATTCCCGATACCGAAGGGGCGTCCGCCGAATCTGTCGCGGCGTTCCGTTCCACCCTTGCCGATCTCAAGGCGGAGGGGTTCGAACTTTCGCTCCACGGCTACAAGCACAAGGCTGAATTCAGCCAGGGCCGTAGCTACATGGGGCTCATCGGCATGACCGTGACCCACAGGGAGGCGGAATTTGCGGGACTCAGCGAGTACGAGTCCGGAAGGCTTCTGCAGGCGGGCATCGATGCCTGGAAAGCCCTGTTCGAGGGTACGCCCGATGCAGGCCTTAAGCCCGTGGCGTTCGTGCCTCCGACATGGTACAGCAACAAGTTCCTGCCCTTGCAGGTGCGCCGCATGAAGATGCTCTACGAAGACCGCTTCTCGCTCACGACTGTGGGCGGCAAGCGCTACGCCTCTCCGGTTGCGAGTTTTGCGGGTGTACCCGAATTCATGGTGAAGCCGACGTTCAAGTTCGGCGCGCTGATGCTGGACGCTCCTCTCGGTACTCCGCGCATTGCGCTGCACCCGGTGGATTTCCCCGAACGCGACGACGATGTGCGCGATCTCGTGCGCATAGCCCTGAGCAGCGGTCGTAAGCTGGTGCGTTACGCCGACCTTTAGCGGATTCTAAAAAATTGATTGCGGCTACATGCCCGGAACGGGAATGGTGTAGCTCGCCTTGTGCTTGGCTTCGTCTTCAATTTGGATGGTGATGCTTTCGCCCTCGTCGGGCAGCCTTTCGCCTTCCAGTATAATCTCACGCGGTTCGGAATCGTATTCGGCGGCAATCCATTTCTTGCCGGCCTTGACTGTGATGGAATTTCCGCTTTCGACACCGTTGTACTTGAACTGCAGGGGAATCTTGAGCGCGGGCTGGTGGACGCCACCGATGATGGCGTTGTCCCAGTAGGGGAACCCGAGCGTCGGGACTTCCTGGTTGTCTATCGATGCGATGTCGCGGAGTTCGTTCGTGTTCGCGCAGCGCTTCTTGCCGCCGGTCTGCTTGCTGAAGATGAACCAGTTGCGGCTCGTCTCGCCGAGCCAGTAGAGAGGCGCCTTGGCGGTCTGCGCGTCTATGCAGACTTCCCACTTGCCGCTGAACTGCAGTCCCTTCGGGTGGAATTCGAAAAAGTTCAGGCTGTCGGTGATGTTCCTTGTGAAGGCGAGCACCGGAGTGCCGTCGTTCGTTTTAACCGCCATCCCGGACACCTTCTGCGAAATTTCGAAGTCTTCGTCCTTGACGGTCCAGTTCGCCGATGCGGCTCCCGGGCGGAGCGTGGTCATGTAGATGGTCTTCTCGTCGTTGCCCCTGCCGTACACGATTTTGTCGGCGGCGGGGAAGGTCTCTGCAATCTTGCCCAGGAAAGTCAGCTTGTGGCCGAATACCTTGCACAGGTTGGAACTGAGCGTCTGACCGTCTTTGCCTACGGCGGAGAACGTGTAGTTGGAATCGCAGCGCACAAGGTCCAGCGCGGGCCTCGAGAGGTAGGTGATGAGCGGGGTCGTCTGGAAATGCTGCTTCGGGAAGTCACTATTGCCCTTGCAGTGCGAGTGCAGGGAGAACTTCTTCGTGGTGATGTTTCCCGCGTAGTCTTCCACTTCCAGCCGGTATTCGGACTGGGGCGGCAGCTTCGCGTTTATGAAGTGCCAGTCGCCCGCGGTGTCCGCCTCTTCGGCCCACAGCAGCTCGTCGCGAATCCTGAGCTGCTTCGACATCGGGATGGTGTCCTGCACCTTGCTGTAGATTTTCTCGTCGTAGCGGAAAAGTTCGAGCCTCCGGATGGACATCGGGTTTTCCTTGGGCTCGCGGCTGTAGTCTACGATCTTGAAGGCGACGTGCACGGGCGCGTCGTTCTGGAAATTGTTCTTGATGGGCGTGACGACGCATTTCTTGTCGAGCGCCTCCGTGGAGGTGAATGCGACATCGTTCTTGTAAAGTGCCGCCGCCGCGACAATCTGCGGTGCGATGGTGTCCAGGCAAAGTGCGCCTTCGCCGCAGGGGGAGAGCGCCTTGTTGTCGGCGGTACGGACTTCGAGGTGCAGGTGCGGATTGCCTATGCCCGTGCTTCCGGCAAACGAGAGCGTGTCGCCCTTCTTGAACGAGATTTTAGGTGAAATCGAGATGTCGTTCTTTTTGCTGTCGTACATTTTTTTGTAGACGATTTCGTCTACTGCGGGACTGAAGCTGCTCTGGTGGGCGAAAACCCATGTCTTGCCGCTTGCGCCCTTGAAGAATAGAACCTTGCCGTAGCCGAAGGGAGAAGTCTTCACTTCGCTTATCACGCCGTCTTCCGGAGCGTAGACAACCCAGCCTTCTTCCATCTGCGTGGAGTAGTCGATGCCCAGATGGTATCGCGTGCCGCGGTTCTCGCCGAAGCTCGAAGTGAGGTAGGCGTCGCGTCCGAAGGGGCTGTACGAGAACGGCTTGCTTGTTGTCTGTTCCGTGCTGCTTTCGCTTGCAACCGCTGCTCCCGTGCCTGTCGTGATTCCTTTTGCGGCGAGGCAGTCTTCGTAGGCGAAGGCGTCCATGGTGGCTTCATTGCATTCTTCCGCGAAAGTGACCGTGCCCGCAAACAGGGCGAACAATAACGCGCTCCCAGCGCTACCGATAAGTTTGTTTGAATTCTTCTTCATGCAAGGAAAAATACAAAATTCTTACGGTTGCATTAAGTTTGTTCCGGCAAAAACATGTGCCGAACGGGTATAAAAAAAGACCCGCTTTAAGCGAGTCTTTTTAGTGGAGCTAAGGAGAGTCGAACTCCTGACCTCCTGCATGCCATGCAGGCGCTCTACCAACTGAGCTATAACCCCGAAAGGTGAGCCAAATAGAGAAAATTATTTGACTCTTGTCAAGGGGGCGGAATACTTTTTTTTCAAAAAAATTCCACCACCATGAAATTTATGCCTTCTCGATGGTCACGGATTCGATAATCACGTCATCGAAGGGGCGGTCCATGCGGTCGGTCTTGACGCCTGCGATTTCGTCGAGCACTTCGAAGCCTTCGTAGAGCTGGCCGAACACGGAGTAGCCGTCAGCCGGGCCAGGGCCCACCTGGTCGTGGTCGAGGAAGTGCACGTTGTCGCCGTGGACGATGAAGAACTGGCTGCCGATGGAGTTCGGCATGGCGGTCTTTGCCCAGCTGAGTGCGCCGCGCATGTGGGTGAGGCACGGGTCGTACTTGTCGCCGATCGTGGTGCCCGGGCCCTTGGCGGAGTGGCCACCGGTACCGTTCCTGCGGGTGAAGTCGCCACCCTGGATCATGAAGTCCTTGATGATGCGGTGGAACGGGGCGCCGTCGTACTTGCCCTGCTTGGCGAGTTCGATGAAGTTCGTGGCGCATTCGCCGACGCGTTCTTCGAACAGGCGGAGCTTCATGGTGCCGTGGTTGGTCTTCATGATGGCGATGGTTTCGCCGGCCTGCGGTTTGTCGAGCTGGTTGAACATAAAAATCTCCTGTAAAGGCCGGATTCCGCCCGGGAATCCGGATGTTGGGTTTCTTGGGACATATATACAAATATCATGGGCTATTAAAAACGCCCTATGGCGAAAAAACGCAAAAAATGCTAGATTAAACAAAAAAGGAGTTCTTAGTTCAGAGTTACCGAGGCCACTTCGTGGCAGTTACTAGTAACTAGGAACTAGTAACTATTAACTGCGGCGTAGCCGCGAGAAGATATGAAAGACAACTGCAAACGTATACAGGAACTGCTTTCCGCGCAGGCCATGGAATTCGCCCTCGACGAAATGGCCGCTAAAATCGCGAAAATGCACCCTTCCGCCGAAAACCTGATTGTTCTCGGCATGGCAAGCCGCGGTATCCCGCTGGCGAAAAAATTGACAGAACGGCTCTCCCAGAAGTTTGGCAAGCAAATCGAGATGGGAAGCCTGGATGCCACGTTCTACCGTGACGACTTCCACTACCGCAAGAAGGTGGGCTCCACCGAGATGCGCTTCACCGAGATGCCCGCGACTGTCGAAGGCAAGACGGTCATCCTCGTGGACGACGTGCTCTACACGGGCCGCTCCGTGCGTGCCGCCATGCAGGCCATCCTCGACCTCGGACGCCCTGCCGCCATCCGCCTCTGCGTGCTGGTGGACCGCGGGCACCGCGAGCTCCCGATTGCGCCGGACTGCGTGGGCCTCACGGTAGAGACTGCGCTGAACCAGGAAGTCCGCGTGATGATTGAACCTATCGACAACGAAAATTCAGTTTACCTCGTAGAAGTGGAGGCTTAGCTTGAGCGCCCTTGAGATTAAACACCTGTTCGGGCTGCGCGGAGTATCCAAGCACGATATCCGCCTGATTCTCGACAATGCAAAACAGTTCCGTGAAATTCTGGAACGCCCCGTGAAGAAGGTCCCGAGCCTGCGCGGCATGACGGTCGTGAATCTGTTCTTCGAGAACAGCACCCGCACCCGCACGAGTTTCGAACTCGCCGAGAAGCGCCTTTCCGCCGATACGGTGAACTTCACGAGCTCCAACTCCAGCGTGAAGAAGGGCGAGACGCTCGTCGATACGCTTCGAAACATCGAAGCCATGAAGATCGACATCGTGGTCGTCCGCCACAAGGGGACGGGAGTCCCGAAGTTCCTCGCCGACAACAGCGACGCGATTATCGTGAACGCGGGCGACGGCGCGCACGAGCACCCGACTCAGGCGCTGCTCGACATGCTCACCATCGAAGAAAAGCTTGGAACGCTCGAAGGCAAGAACGTGACCATCGTGGGCGATATCCGCCACAGCCGCGTGGCCCGCAGTAACCTCTGGGGCATGACGACGATGGGTGCGCACGTGACGCTCTGCGGACCGAGCACCCTGGTCCCGCGCAATAGGGAACTGATGGACAAGGTCACTTGGGAACCTGACGTGAAGAAGGCCGTGAAGGACGCCGATGCCATCATCGCGCTCCGTCTGCAAAAAGAACGCATGGACGACGCCCTCTTGCCCAGCATGCGCGAATACCGCAACACGTTCGGCATCACGCACGAACTGCTGGAATGCGCGAAGGACAAGGTGCTCATCATGCATCCGGGTCCGATCAACCGCGGCGTGGAACTCGACAGCGAGATTGCCGACGGCGAGAACTCGGTAATTTTGAACCAGGTGACTAACGGGGTGGCCGTGCGTATGGCCGTGCTTTACCTTTTGGCTGGAGGCCGTGCAAATGCGTAATATGGTTTTGAACAACGTTCGTCCGTTTGTTGACGGGAAGTTCGGCGAGCCGACGAAGATTTGCCTTGTGGATGGAAAGTGGGCCGACAGCGCTCCCGAAGGTACACCCGAATTCGACGCGAAGGGCGCGCTTGCGCTCCCCGCGCTCTTCGGCCTCGGTCTCGATTTTAAGGAACCCCTGCGTGACGACATCTACACGTTCAAGGATGGCGTGAGTGCCATGCGCCGCGGCGGGTTCTTCGGCGGGCTTTACGAAAGCTCCGCGAACCCGATTGACGATTCGCAGAAACTCACCGCGATGCAGCAGCTGGCTTCGAAGTCCGGTCTCGAGTTCGCGTTCCTCGGCGCCTTCAGCATGGGTTACCAGTGCAAAGATTTGGCCGAGATGATGGAACTTGCGCAGGGCGGCGCCGTCGGCTTCGGCGACGGCAACCAGGACGCTTCCCGCACGCGCTTCTTGCGCCTCGCAATGGAATACGGTTCCATGACGGGCAAGCGCTTCTTCTTTATGCCGCTCGACGATTCGCTGCGCCATCACGGGCTCGTGCACGAGGGCAGCTACGCCGATACGCTCGGCATGAAGGGCATCCCGCGTATCGCCGAGACGATTTCCGTCTTCAGGATTCTCGAGATGGCGCGCTTCCTCAAGGTCCCGGTGCATTTCAAACAAGTTAGCTGCGGCGAGACGCTTCGCCTTATCGAGACCGCGCGTGCTCAGGGCGTGGATGTCACCTGCGACGTGGATATCTACCACCTTCTCCTGGACGACAGCTGCCTGTTCGACCTCGACTCGCACTGCAACGTGCTGATGCCGTTCCGTTCCGCCGACGATCGCGAGGCCCTGTGGAAGGGCTTGGAATCGGGAACCGTGAATGCGATTAGCGTGAACCACGACCCGGTGCTCAGGCAGGACAAGGAAGTGAATTTCGAGGATGCGGTGCCGGGAGCGGTTTCTTTGGAAATCGCGCTCGGGGCCATCTGGAAACCGCTCAGCGGGCGGCTTGGCGCCGCACGCGCGGTGGAACTCCTTTCCACCGCCCCGGCACAGCTTGCGGGCGTGGAACCTGTGTCCCTCCGCAAGGGTGGACAGGCGAGCCTAGTCCTCCTCGACCAGGACCGCCCGACGAAGGTCGTCCCCGCCATGTTCGCTGGCAAGACCCGCAATACGCCGCTCCTCGGCAAGGAACTGCCGTCTTCCATTGTCGCTTCCTACATCAACGGGGAGTGGACCGAGGTGTAGCCTGTGATTCTGCCTTATCAGTTAGCGTGGATTGTCGCCATCCTTTTGCTGGGACTGCTGCTTGTAGTCCTGTTCGAAATCCAGCGGTCCAATTACCGCCGCGAGCACGAAGAAATGTTCGGGACAAAGGAATTCGACACGAAGGTGGCGCTTTACGACCTGACTCCTAAGGAAATCAGGACCCTCGAAAAACTGGTCCGTGCCTCCAAGTTCGAGAACAAGGACGCCGTCCTCAATTCCTCGCACTTGTTCGAGGCCGCGGTTCTGGACTTCTACGAAATGCGCGATGTCGACACGATTCGCGACGAGACGCTCGATGCGGTAACGCGCCTGCGCCAGAAGCTCGGGTTCGATGCGTCGAACCCGCTGACCGTAATCGTGAGTACGCGTCAGTTCAACATCGGGAACAGGGTGGACCTGCTCCTGGACGGTGTAAGTAAATTAAAACATTCCGAAATCCTTTCGCAGAGGGAAAAAATCTGGAAGGTTTCCTACGACGACAGTTTCGGCCCCGGCAGCAGCTATGTGGGCAAGGAAGTGCGCGTCCGCTGGACCCGTCCTGAGGATGCGGTCTACTCTACGAACGTGCGCGTCTTCGCGAGCGAACCGGGCAAGCTGGTTCTTCGCCATTCCCAACAGCTCGACAAGCAGCAGCTGCGTCGCTGGTTGCGTGAAGTCGTGAATTTCCCGGTCGAGGCCGTTTTTGCGGACGGCAGTACCTGCAATGGCGTGCTGTACGACCTTTCCGCTGGCGGTATCCTCATCGGCCTGCCGATGGAATGCGAAAGTGGGTTGCATATCCGTATCAAGTTCGATCTCCCGAGCTTCGGTCCCGAAGACGTAGAAATTGAGATTTTGCGCAATTTGGGCCATAAAAACCCCGATTTCCCCGAATATTTCTCCACGACAGCCTCGTTTAGCGGAGCCTTTGGGTGGACCCAGGAACGTGTTCTACAGTACATATTCGAGGTCAACAAGAAAAAAAAGGCCAAAGAATCCGCCCAAAATGCGCTAACTAGTTAATTTTCAATGACTTAGATGCATTTTCCGCTTGACATTTCGCTTTTATAAAGGTAGAATTAGGGTAGTACAGTTTCCGATCGGAGTTATACTTTGGCACTAGATTTGTTAGCTAGAATTCGCGGTGAGCGCGAGACTATCGGCATAGATGTTGGCCATTACAGCATCAAATACGTGAAGGTTTACCATAACAGTCGCGGTGGCAAGGTTGTCGTCGAGATTGATACGGAACCAGTGCCCGACGGCGCCATCATCAATGGTGAAATACAGCGCCGCGATGGCGAACCCGTTACCGGCCCCGACGGCAAGAAGGAAAAGGACGGCTACGAGCTTTTGAGCGAAGCCCTCACCAAGATGATGATGAGGCATACTCGCGACAGCAATACGGACATTGTCGCTTGCGTGAACTGCTGTGCCGGCGCGGGTGGCGTGCTGGTCGATAGAATCAGCGTGAAAGTCCCGAAAAACGGCAACGAGTCGGCGATTATTCTCCAGACCGCGCAGTCCCGTCCGCCCTTCGACGACCAGGACAACGTTATCGACTTTGAAATCGAATCCCGCGAAGGCGACGACGTGAAGGCTAACGTGGTGGCGGCGAAGAACGCGCTGCTCGATTCTTGGGCGCAGTTCTTTACCATCAAGGGGCTCAAGCTTACTGCGATGGACGTCGACATTTTCGGCCTTTTGAACGCCTATACGGCGACCGCCTCCGAAGAAGACCTCAAGCAGACGACCGCCGTCATCAACATCGGCGAAAAGAAGATGAGCATCGGGTTCATCCAGGCTGGCAAGTTCCATTCCATGCGTGCCATGACCGGCGGTTCGATTGATATCATTATCGCTAAGCTGAACGATACGCTCGGTATCGATGCGGCGAAGTGCCATGAAATTTTTGAGACGGGCGATTTGAGCGTCGTGGACGGATATGCCGAAGCCGAAGTTGAACAGGCTCTGCAGATTGCGTTCGAAGACATCATGGCCCAGGTGGATTTCGGTTTACGCTACTACTCTTCTTCGGAAGATTCCGAACCGCTCGACAAGATTCTGCTTGGCGGCGGCGGCGCATCCATTAAGGGATTGAAGGAATTCATTGCCGAACGTTCCGGCATCGAAACCGACACCGTGAACCCGTTCCGTTACGTTGAATGTGATGCGAGCGTGGTGGGTGAATCGGGCGTGTCCCTTGCTCTTTCTAACATCCTTGCGCCAGCGCTTGGGCTTGCTATGAGGAAGTTTGACTAATGGCTGATAAGAATACAAAGACAAAGGAAAAGGCCAAGGCGAAGAAGTCGAAACGCGACATTTGCATTTCGATTAACCTTTTGCCTGCGGAATACCGCAAGGTCAAGAAGGACCTGTCGTGGATTACCGACCGTCGAATCATCTGGCCCACGGTGGCGCTGTTTATCGCGATTGTCGGTGTTATGATGCTTTACTCCCACACGACCGATACCGTGACGGGGCTCCAGAACGATGTTACCCGCATCAAGGCGGAGGTCGAGCGCGAACGCCCGCTGCTCAAGAAGATTGGCGAACTGGAGCAGAAGCAGGCTATCGTCAATACCAAGATTAATGCGCTCAAGAGCATCCAGGTGAGCAAGAAGCGCTGGGTCGTGCTCTTCGAGAACGTCTCGTCGGTACTGCCGCCCAACATGTGGCTCACGAGCCTGAACCAGGTGTCCGGAGACAACCTGGAAATGAAGGGTATGACGTTCGACTTTTCCGAGGTGGCCGAATACATGGTCAAACTCGAAAAGCAGGTCAGCATTGAGAAGGTCTCGCTGTTGACTATTTCTACGACGAAGGTTGACGGCGAAGAGGCGTATAGCTTCACCATAAAGGTTGTCCTGAAACAGGACCTGGGGGATAACTAGTATGGGTAATTTCGATTTTAAAGACAAAAAGAATATATTCGCGATAGTCGTGGCGGTATTGCTCCTCGCGATGGGTTACTACGTGTGGGATTACATGTGGAATCCGTTCGTCGCGGAAAGGGACCGTCTTGAACGTGAACGCGATGCTGCCCAGGCGGAACTCGACAAGATTACCGCGAAGAAGCACCGTATTGCCGAACTGGAACTCCAGCTCGTGCAGGCCGAGAAGGATTTCGAAAAACTCAAGGAAATGTTCCCCGAAGAGGAAAAGGTGCCCCTGCGTCTGCAGGACCTCTACGCCGTGCTCCGCAGTTCGGGCGTGCAGATCCAGAAGTTCAATCCGGAAGGCTCTTCCGAGAAGGAACACTATATCGAGAACCGCTATTCCATTGCGGTCAACTCCGGCTACCACATGCTAGGTTACCTGTTCGCCGAAATTGCGAACTTCAATTACCCGACCGCGATTACGAACCTCCGAATGAACCGCTATTCGGGTATTACCGCCGAACTCCAGAAGGCGGAAACCCACGGCTGGACGCCTATCACGGTGTCGGTGTCGTTTAACCTGACCACCTATACATCCAAGAAGGTTGCCCAATGATGAAGAACAAATTAATTGCTTTGTTCCTGTTCGTCGCGGTGGCCGTCAATGCAGCCCAGATTAAGGACATGTCCCTTGATTGCGGTGCGAAGGGCTGCGCGCTTACGTTCAAGTTTGCTTCGGACAAGGATCTGCCCTCGTTCTACCAGAAATACGATGCGAAGTCCCACAAACTTTCGCTCGGTTTCTCCGCTACGTCTTTCGCCCTCGGTGAAGGCATTTTCGAAATCGATGCGGCGAGCAACTTCGTGAAGTCGATGAAGGTGTACAAGGAACCCTACCGCGGTGCTGAATTCCTGAAAATCGATTTGATGGTCGGCTCTGCGATTGCGACCGACAAGAACGCCATTGCGCTCAACAAGTCCGACTTCATGCTGAAACTCGCGAGCAAGGGCGGTAAGTCCTGGACGCTTTCCAAGCTGTTCGCCGAAAGGAATAAGGCTGCGGAAAAGGCCGCCGAGAAGGCCGCCCTCGAAGAGAAGAAGCGCGCTGCCGAAGACAAGAAGGCTGCTGAGAAGGCTGCTCTTGAAAACAAGAAGCAGGCCGCGCTCGACAAGAAGGCCGCCGAGAAGGCCGCCCTCGAAGAGAAAAAGCGTGCCGCCGAAGAAAAGAAGGCTGCGGAAAAGGCTGCGCTCGAACAGCGCAAGCGTGAAGCTGCCGAAAAGAAGGAAGCCGAAAAGCGCGCCCTCGAAGAGAAGAAGGCGGCTGAGAAGGCTGCGAAGGAAGAAGAGAAGCGCATCGCCGAAGAACAGAAGAACCTGGACAAGGCCATTCTGGAAGGCGGCAAGATTTCGGCGCTCCTCCCGAACTTGAAAGAAATGACGGTGCTCGTTGGCTCCGGAATGGAACAGTTCCGTCTCGTCGCGACGACGCCGATTGAACTGCAGAACGTGATTGGCCCGGACAAGGCGTCCACCATCACGGTCGGGCTTGCCGGCCCGCAGAAGTCTCCTGTGTTCAAGATTGGCGCGGGCTCGCTCGTGAAGCACGTGACCTGGGGCGCAAACGGCCTCAAGATCCAGCTGCAGCCGAACGCGAAGCCCGTAATCGTGGTGCAGGAAGGCGCCCTGATCCTCCAGGCCGCCGAGAAGACCATCAAGAAGGACGGTTTCCTCTTCTGGTCCGCGCACCCGGATGGAATTTTCGTACGTGACTGGATGAAGGCCTCCGAAGAGAAGCCGAACTTCGAAACCTTCGTGAACAAGTTCGACAAGGACAGCAAGAAGATTGTTTCTGGAGCGCAGACGTTCCACCTGCGTCCGATTGTTCGCGAACTCATCGTGGTCGCCGACGAAATAGAACTCTTTGCCGCTCCCAACGACAACGCGCAGGTGCTGAAGCGCCTTACCTTCGGTGATCGCCTCGTGAGCCTCGACGTGAAGGGCATTTACTGCAAGGTGCAGCATGGCACCCATATAGGCTTCGTGAACAAGCGTGCCGTGAGCTACATGGACGAGCTTTCTGCCGTGCAGACGGAACGCCTCAAGCAGGTTGACAAGGAAAGGGGCGAAGTCGTTGCCGATGGCGCCGAAGTTGCCGGAAGCCAGCTCGATGGCCTTTACGATGACCGCGTGACTTACAGCTCGTTCGGTCGCCGTGACCCGTTCGTCGAAATCAAGGGTCTGGTGGAAGAAGGTATCAATATCGACCAGGTTGAACTCGTCGGTATCATCTGGGAATCCGATGTCCCGATGGCAATCCTCGTAGAATCCAAGAATCCGTCCATCTCCTATACGCTCAAGGAAGGCGACAAGATTCTCAACGGAAAAGTTCTTAAAATCACACAAACAGACGTGCTCTTCCTTATTCAGGAATTTGGCGTGAGCCGTCGCTACTCCATGGGTCTTCCCGATAAATTTGGGGGTCAAAAGTGAAAAAGCTGATAAACATTCTCGCGGTCCTGTTACTCGTTGCAGGCCTCACCTCCGTCGGGGCGGCCCCCGCTTCGGGTTCTATCGAACCGAACAAGAAGCTGTATGACTTCTCGTTTGTGGATACCGACTTTAGCGCAGTATTCCGTTCTGTTTCCGTTGTCGCTGGCGTGGATATCTTGCTTGCTCCCGATGTGAAGGGCAAGATGAGCCTCAAGGTCACCAAGAAGACTTGGCAGGAGACTCTCGACATTATCTGCGAAATTAACGACCTTACCTGGGTCATCCAGGACAAGTACATCGTGGTTCAGCGCCAGAGCACTTACCAGGCGAAGCAGAAGAAGCTTGCCGATGAGGAAAAGCAGCAAGAAGAGACTGCACCGCTTGTCCGCAAGAACTTCCAGATTCACCATGCGAAGGCCGACGAACTCGTGAAGGTGCTCGAAAGCATGAAGAGCGGCCGCGGCAAGATTACCGTCGTGGAACGCACCAACTCCATCATCGTCTACGATACCGACGCGAAGATTGAGCAGATGGAAAACGCGCTTACCGAGCTCGACGTGGAAACCCTCCAGATCATGATTACCGCGAAGCTCGTGGTGGTGAACAGCCAGCGTGCCCGCGAACTCGGCGTGGACTGGAGCGCCATGCTTGGCAACAACGTGGCCATGACTCCGGGTGCCGCCTCCGGCAACTACGGCAGCGAGGCTAATGCTAGCCGTAACGGTGCGATGATTACCTCTTTCCCGAACAACGGCGCGACTCCCGCTGTTAGCAACGCCGCGACGACGATTACCACGAGCCTCTTCGACAACAACCTGAAGCTCGCCATTTCGAGCCTCATGGGTGACGCTTCTACCGAAGTGCTCGCTTCTCCGCAGGTTTCTACCCTCGACAATACCGAAGCTCAGGTGTTCATGGGTGACAAGGTCTCCATCCGCGTGATTGACGACAGCGGCGAATCTTCAACGCAGCTCGTCGAAACGGGTATCAAGCTGACGGTGACCCCGCACGTTTCGGGCGACAACCGCATCTTGCTCGACCTGCATCCGGAAAACAACTCCTACGATTACGACTCTAAGGGCGAAATCGTGATTTCTACGCAGGAAGCCAAGACGAAGGTCGTGGTGGCCGACGGCGAGACCGTGATTATCGGCGGCCTGACCCGCAACGAAACTCAGGAATCCGAAAGCGGCATCCCGTTCCTCAAGGACATTCCGTTCTTCGGCAACCTCTTCAAGTACACCCGTACTTCCGTGGTCAAGAAGGACCTCGTGATTTTCGTGACCCCGCGCATTATCCGCAACTACATCGGCAACGTGGAACTTTCGGAACCCTCTGCCGAAACGCAGGGTGATGCCGCTCCGCAGATGCAGAAGGTGGAAAAGCCCGCAGCCCAGAGTGCCCCGGCCGCACAGCCTGCCGCTCAGAGCGCCCCGGCTGCCGAACCGGCTCCTGTCGAGGAAAGCTTCCCGGAAGAAGAACCCGCTCCTGCCGAGGAACCCGCCGTGGAAACGCCCGCCGCACCTGAGCCTTCCGAAGAAGTCCAGGACGAGTGGAACTAAGCGACAAACGAGAACTTTAAGAGAGCCCTGCGGGGCTCTTTTTAAATTATGCGGGAATGGAAATTTAAAAGGATATTTGCAATATGCCAGAACAGAATTTGACGCGTGAATCCCTGGTGGAATTTTTCGGGGAAGAGGAATACAGGAAGTTGTGCAATCACGAGGCGGGGCACGCCCTGGTGGCGTTCCTGTTCAAGCGCCCGCTGGGCATTACGCATATCGCGGGGAGCGAGCTGGACGGCGACGCGCACATCGCGATGGCGGGCCACCTCGCGGAATTCCTGATACGTCACGATTTCAAGTGCAGTCTCGATACCGTCATGAAGGACCTGCCGATGGAACTCTACAAGAGCGATGCGGATTACCAGCGCTTTCAGGCCGCATGCTACTATTTCCAGCTGGCCGAGACGAACGTGGTCGAGCAGGATTACAACATCCTGATGGCGTGCAAAAAGCAGCTATGCGAAATCGCGGGAGCCCTGAACGAACGGGCGTACCTTTCCCGTGCGGAAATTGAAAATATCGTAAAAGGCGCCTAGCGCACGACCAAGGCGGCGAGGGCGAGTTCCTGCGACATCCTGGTGCTGCACAACCCGCTCTTGATTTCGTAGTCTAGGTCGGCCAGGCGGCGGATGACCCTGCAAAGCAGCGGCTTGCCCCAGCGGCGCGCGCATTCGGGAGCCTTGCCCTTCACGTTGAATATGAAGTCGTTCTTGCCCAGGGCTGCCGCGGCGTCCTTCGGGGTCATGCCCTTGGAGAGCAGCGCCGAGAAGTTCATCAGGTCGACCGCGTAGCGGTAGAGCGAACCCACGATCTGGATGGCGTTCACGCCGTTGTTGAGCATCTCGTTCAGCATGCGGGCGTACGTCTTCGCGTCGCGCATCCCGAAGGAATCGTTAATCTCGAACGAGACCATCTCGCGCTGCGGCACCACCATGGTGCGCACGAGTTCTCCCGTAATCTTCTTGCAGTCGGGGGCGTACAGCAGCACCTTCTCGACTTCCTCGCACACGAGCTTCGTGTCGGTGCCGAGCGCCTCGGCCAGGTACTGGCAGGCGTCCGAATCGATTGCCTTCTTGAAGTGCGTCGGGATGGCGGATGCAATCCATTCGGCCATCTTGTACTGCTTGGGGACGTCGTACTTCTCGATGGTACCCGCGGCCTTGATCGCCTTGAAGAGTTCCCCGCGGGCGTCGAGCTTGCTGAATTCCAGCAGGAGCTTGCAGTTGGGCCCGTGGCTCATCCATTTGGCGAGACTCTTGGAATCGTCGGCCTTGAGCGCCTCGCACTTGCGGACGACCACGACCTGTTCCGGCGCGAACATCGAGACGGAGTCGCAGGCGGTGATGACCGCATCCGCGATGGACGGGATGTTCGAATCCGTAGCGAACAGTATCTGGCGCGACATCGGGTCGTCCTTGAGGTCGCCGAGGGCGTCTTCGAGGAAGCGCTCGATGCACTTGTCCTTAGTGAACTGGTCTTCGCCGATGATTGCGGTTATCATTGGGGGCGTTTCGACTTAGTTGATGTCGAGAATTTCGAACTTGTTGATGCCTCTCGGGGTCGTGACCTCGATGGTCTCGCCCTTCTTCTTGCCCATGAGGGCGGCGCCGATGGGGCTCTTGAAGCTGATCTTGCCGTTGAGAGCGTCCGCTTCTTCGGGGCTCACCAGCTGGTAAACGACATTCTTCTTGGTCTTCGCGTTGAGGAGCGTCACCTTTGCACCGAACTTGATGGTATCGCAGTTCGGGTCGAACGCGACGACTTCGGCACGGGCAATCTGGTCCTGGAGCCTCGGCATCTCGATATTGTCGATGGAGGAGAGACGTTCCTTCGCTGCATGGTATTCGGCGTTTTCGCTCAAATCGCCCTGTGCACGGGCATCAACCAGTTCTTGCAATACGCGCGGACGTTCTACATTTTTTAAATTTTCTAGGTCTTTAACGAGCTTGTCGAAAGCTTCCTGTGTAAACTTGATCTTTTCCATGCTCTACAAAGTACAAATTTTAACGAGGCTTCGCGGGCCCGTAATCGCGAAAGAACATCTTTTTAGGAGATAGTATGTACAATCTGCTGGATAAGGGCGGCGTATGTTCCCCCAAGGGGTTCACCGCATCTGGAATTTGTGCCGGTATCAAGGCTAGCGGCAATGCCGATATGGCGCTCCTCAAGAGCGAGAAGGCTGCGCGCTGCTTCGCCGTTTTTACCACCAACAAGGTGAAGGCCGCTCCGGTATTGTACGACAAGGCTGCGCTTGAACACGCCCACTTCGCGACTGCCGTCGTGGTGAACAGCGGCAACGCGAACGCCTGCACCGGCGAACAGGGTTACAAGGATGCCGAACGCATGGCGACGCTTACCGAAGAAGCGCTCGGCCTTACCCCGAAGAGCGTGCTCGTTTGCAGCACGGGCGTGATTGGTCACCTGATGCCGATGGACAAGATTGAGGCGGGAATCCCGAAGCTCGTCGAAAAGCTGCATGCCGATGCTTCCGAAGAATTCGGCCGCGCCATCCTCACGACCGACCTTGCCCTCAAGAGCCATGCCGTTGAAATCCACACCGAGAAGGGCGTGGTGACGATTGGCGGCGCCTGCAAGGGCTCGGGCATGATCCACCCGAACATGGCGACCATGCTTGCCTTCATTACGACCGACATTTCGCTCCCCATCGACTTCTTCGCCGAATTCCGCGCTGACATCGCGGATTCCTTCAATGCGATTACCGTCGATGGCGACACGAGCACGAACGACACTTGCATCTTGCTGGCCAACGGCATGAGCGGGCTTCGCTACGAAGACCTGAGCCTCTCCGAACAGGGAGAATTCCGTGCGGCGCTGATGCTCATTATGCAGAGCCTCGCGAAGGACATCGTGCGTGATGGCGAAGGTGCTACCAAGCTTATCGAACTGCGCATCGAGAAGGCCGAAAGCCATGAAGAAGCTCTCCGCATGGCGCGCTTCATCGGTACGTCCAACCTCGCGAAGTGCGCAATGTTCGGTGAAGACCCGAACTGGGGCCGCATCCTCAGCAGCGCGGGCTCCAGCGGCTGCAACATGGTGGCCGAACATACCGACCTGTACTTCGGCGACGTGAAGGTGCTCGAAGGCGGTCGCCCCATCCAGCTCGACGAAGCCCAGACGGCGGCACTCCATGCGGTCGTTCGCCAGCGTGAATACAAAGTAACGCTCGTACTCAACATCGGGCAGGCATCCGCAAGCGCTTTTACCTGTGACCTGAGCTACGGTTACGTGAAGATCAATGCGGAATACACTACGTAAGTTACGAGTTCCTAGTTCCAAGTTATTAGCAAATAAGGTCTCGAGAATCATCTCGGGACCTTTAGTTTTATTGACTAGTAACTAATGACTAATAACTGCACCGTAGGTGCTCGCTAGTCCATTAAACAGCGGACGGCGTAATGTAAGCCCTTTTTGCCACTGTATGTCGCAACGGTTTTCTTATCGACATTGACGGCAATGATGTGTGTTATGTTTACTTCGTCAACAGTAGCAAACATTGTCAGCCTGTCACTATATCCTGTTGTTGTCTCGTAAGTGTCTCCTTCCTCATAACTGGTGGAGAAACCAATTATTTGAATGTTAAAACCAGATTTGTTTGTGCCGCCGTCTTTGACAGAAAGAAGATTGCTCAGATATTCTTCGCTAAATAGTTCTTGCCATTCATCAAAACTTGGAATATGCCATCCGGTTGGACAGACTCCTTGGAATGGACGAAGGCTTTCGGGAACAGTCGGGAATCTGTCAAATATTTCTTCATTGCTGAATTCCAACAAGAATCCTGGTTGCGAGTACAGACGTCCGTATTTATCGCAGTCTTCTTCTGTGCCGGATTTAGGACATCTTACAGTTATGCTGTAGTCTAACTTTTCTTCAGGAAAGTTAGGGTTTTTAAGAGTGGTTTCCCAAGTAGAAATATCAATGTTTAGGTTTTCGGCCATCCAAACTTGGTTGCCAATTTTTGTTGTTTTGTAGACTTTGCCGTTTCGTTCGTCGGTAAGGGTGTTGTTCTCGGGATTGTAATTGGATGGGGGATTGGGCGTACTGCTAACACCTTCGGCAGAACTACTGGATGTTGTTTTTGATGAACTGGTTGGTTCCGTTCCTATTGAACTGCTGGACAATGTGCTTGATTCATTAGTGGATGAACTGGATTTTTGTTCAGGTGAACTCGAATTAGGAATGATTGCTTCTGAAGAGCTCGGTGTATCCTCCGCAGAAGATGGGGAGTCTTCTCCGCATGAGGCCAGTAAGGTTAACGAAATGATTGCTGTCGCGAAGATAAATTTTTTCATAGTATACCTTTTTTTTGAAAGATATAAAATTTGAAAGAGAATGGTAAATAGGATTATAACTTTATCTAAAAAAAGTCCGGAGAGCCGTGTTCGCATATTGGAGTCAGCCAGGAATTTAAATGAAATGTGGAAAAAGAGTGGTAATTTATTTAAGACGAACTGTGCGTCTCAGGCGAGCACATGGAAAGCGGAAAACCCTATCGGAACAACCCGAGTGCTTTTGCAAGGGCTTTGTCTGTAATGGGATTTATTTTGCTATAATGGATTATTGTTGAAGGGGATGCATTCTGTGGTAAAAAGTCAAATCTAATCCTTTGATTGAATTTTTTTGTTGCACTAATTGTTGCGGTTTATGTAAATTTGTATTGGAAGGTCGTATGAGAAATCGCCCTTTTTCGGGATGTGAATGCGTTAGGAAAATTCCGTATGAGAAATAGAATGAGCAAGTTTTTTGCCGTGACAGCTTCGCTTACATGCTTATGCATGTGGGGATGCATGGGCTGTAGCGACGAAAAGGTTACTGATAGTGGAACTTCGATAGGCCGACATTTTTATATGGTCGATGATAGTACCATAATGCTGGATTTTTTCAATTGGGAAACAGTTGAATTCTATTCATCGTACATTCAGGGGCGAGACGAAGAATTTCGTGTGACTGGGTATTTGGCGTATCTTGTGAATGTTAACAGAGATACTGTGTATAAGAGAATAGACTTTCCTAAATACGAAATGAAAGAAAGTATTGATCAGGTAGATGACGACTTGATTTTATATTATGTACAAGGAAAGAATGGATTTTCAAATATTATTGAGCTTGCTGCGTGGAAATTTGCAACGGATAAAACTCTTTCCTATATAGATGTTAATTCTGAACATATTGATAGTACTGATTATCTAGCGGAAATCCATAAAGGAAATTTAAAAAATAAAAAAATCTTCTCTCTTCATGAAATGAATCTGCCTTTGGAATATAAAAGTCGTTTCTTTTATGTCTGGGATATTGCGGAAAAATCTATAGCGAGGTGGAAACCGACTGGAGAATCTGCATGGATGGCTGAATGCAACGATATTCGGTGGACCGAAGGAATGTTTAGATGTTTGGATGAAAAAAATGGAAAAATTTTAATAACTGATGAAAATAAAAAAAATTTAGGCTCTCTAGAATTGAAGGGTTGTGGTCTTCCTGAATGTTATTACAATAGTCTTCGTTTTTACGGCAATTATATCGGTGTCGGTCATCAGATTTACAAGATGTATGAGGATGGTGAAATTGGTAATATGCCCTTGTTTGAAATTAATTTTGAAGAATTTACAAGTGGCCGGACTGTGCTGTACCCGAGTTCTGGGGACACCGTTTACTACTCCGAAGATAATATTGAATAGGAATGAACCATTTTAGGTGTGTTTAGAATGTTGGGTTATTTTGAAATCGATGTAAGTAGTACGGAAAAACAGACTTTTGTAGTTGAAACCGCTCGTTCGTCGTTTCGGGTGATGAAACCTACGGTTCCTCACTCGCTCTCGCCTTCGACGACTCGTTAATACGAGTCGCCTACGGCTCACGGAGACCGCTCGCGCGATACCCTCATTTCCAACCTCGGCTTTTGGGCTGGGGTTTTTCTTTGTTCTAAATTGACTCTTGTTAGTTATTTTATATTTTAATTGCGTTCTTTAAAAAAAGGAGTTCTTTATGAAAAGATTTTTATTTGTAGCTGCCGTTCTACTCGTGTTCTGTGGATGTACCCCGGATGAACCGTCTACAGTAGCTCCGCCTGAACCTGTTGAAATTCATTGGGCTCTTTCTGGAATGTTTGGAAACGCTACCATTGATTCGGTCAAAGCGGATACGCAACTGTCGGGTATGGTAAATCGATCAGGAACATCGACTCTTCATTTGGATGGGTTCGATACAGCCTATTTTGAAAAGAGAATATCGCTGAGACATTTACAGGTAAATGCTGGTGCGGAAGTCGATATCGATGATAACGGAAATTTTACTTTTGATAACATGGAAGTTTTCGGTCTATGTGACGGAACGAATTCCATTAGAATAACACCGACTGTAAAACAAAACGTAAATCTTGTTCCATCGTCTATTGTTCTGTATTCCTATAGATAACGGCATAGCGAATTCCTAAGGGGAAGTGTTCCGAAGGATTTTTATTTGCGTTCGTCATCCTGGCTTATTAGCTGGGATTTTTTTGTTTGCAAAAACACATCAATATGACATTGATTTAGGGGATCTCGTTTTAAATCAGGGCTAGCACATTGGTAGTATGTACATATTTTTTTGTAGTAAAAAAGAAGAAAATTGATGGTTTTTGTTAATGTATGGTAGGCTCTATAGGCTTTCTTTTTCCATGATTTTTTTTTGATGATTTATCCTTTAAATAAAAAACAACGTTGCTTGACTTGACTTTGTTTGAAATTTAGTCTATACTTGTATGCAATTTGTAGAATATGTTGCTGAATTGTTTTTCAGTAATAGGCTCGTAAGAAGGAATATTCCTTATGATAGGGAAAATTACAAGACGGCTCGTAATCGCATTGGCTTCGCTTACATGCTTATGCATGTGGGGATGCGGTGGCGATGTGGAATGGTCTAAAACATTTCCTAAATCAGCTGCTCAAGTAATTGGTTTCGTTGATGATTCCTTGGCCGTTGTGTATGATTACCAGCAATGGCACCGGGATTTGGGAAGTTTTGTGCAGGATCATGGTGATGAAAGCGGCTTTGGCCATCAGAGGCTCCGCGTCTTTAACTATCGCATTCAGGAAGATGGGCCTCGATGGTCGGATACGTTGGATAACGATGATATAGAGGATTTCAATTATGTCAAGGGACAACTTTCTGATTCCGTAATCTGGGGCGGTGACCCGAAATCGGAGGTGTCGTTCTGGAAAATAGGTTCAAAGCCACGCAAGATGAAAATAAAAAAGGTGTTTGACGGATGTTCTATAGATGTTCGTTACACCACGAAATTGCGGCCTTGGCTAGATGGAAAAATACTGGTAATGGGCAATAAATTAGATCCCGATATTGAGGGTTTTGATTTAGATAGTTTGGGAAGCGAATACTGCCAGTATGCTGTGCTGGATACGATTCAGAAAACAGCTACATATAAGAGACTGGACGACGATTTAAGATGGATTAAAAAATGTGATGATGTAAGGGCGTGGGGTGATGATGTGTATTGTCTAAAATTTGATAAAGAAGAAAGAACATCTTCGTTGTTTATGAATGATAGTTTGGGACATGTTTTGGAAAATGATTATTTCTGGACTGCGGGTGCTGTTTTGCAATTTCAGGGGCATATTCTCTTGTTGGAACGAGATGTTTGCCGGTTAGAGAATGGAAAAATTAAGTGCTTCGCATCAGCTTCGTCTAGTGGAATTTCTTTTAAGAATAGAGAAGACGATGTATACATCACATATTAGGGTTTGAAAAAGGTTAAATAATGAAGCGATTGATTGCATATCTTCTTTTGATAGCATTTTCTGCTATATGTTGGGCTGTTCCGAAGCCTATGGAAAGCATTACGAATTACAATGTCCTCATGGTCCGTGGAGGACCCTGCTCATAATTTTGGTGATAGGGTTGCCTTGATTGAGAAAAATGGTTTTGTTTTTGAGAATTATCCTGAAATATGTATGAAGTATAATTCGTTCGTTGATTCTACGGGATTTTCAATAAGTTACTCGTCAGAGGATTTGGTTGTAACTAAGTAGATTTGGAATAAAATAAAATAGGAAAATATGCGTAAGATGATTACGCAGACCATATAAAAAGAAAACGCTCCGGTTTTGGCCGGAGCGTTTTTCGTCTGTTTGAAAGGTTTGTTGCCTAGTCTTTCAGGCAGCGGAGGCTGGCACCGAATTCGGGATTGAACTTCTCGAACTTCGCGATGTCCTTGTCGTGGTAGAACACGAGCACTTCGCCTTCGGCGGTCCAGAGGTAGGCCTTCTTGCCGGCATCTTCGAACTTGCGATCCTTCAGCGGGACGTCGCTCTTTGCGAAGTGGGCGCCGCCGGCCTTCACGCCGAACCCGAGTTCATCCTTGCCGTTGCCGTAGTCGTTCCCGCCTTCCTTGATGGGATCCCAGCCGAAGCCGGCCTTGAGCACGGTACCGACCTTGCCGCTTGTTTCGGCGAAGGTGAGCAACGTCTTCCATTCTTCCTTGGTGGGCATGTGGAAGCCGTCAAGGCAGGCCTTCTTCGCGTTCTCGAAGTTGTAGAGGCGGCCCCAGTGGTTGCACTGGTTGCACACGGAACCTTCATAGGTACCGAAGTTCATGTTCTCGGCGGTCCAGAGCTGCGTGCCGATGCGGATCCACTGGTAGGCGTATCCGTCGCGCGGGTCCTTGTAGCTGCCGTCGGTAGCGGGGCTTCCATCGGGGTCGAAGACTTCGCCGAATTCAATCTGCTTGTTCTTCTGGTATTTCGCCTTGGAGGCGAGCTTGCCGTTCTTGTGGTACTTCGAGACTTCGCCTTCGATGTAACCGTCGGCAAACGGAGTCTCGGCCTGGAGCGTGCCGTCGTCGTAGTATTCCTTCTGCACGCCTTCCTTGCGGTCTTCGTTGTAGTTCGTTTCGCGCTTGAGTGTGCCGTTGTTGTAGTATTCCTTTTCGATACCCTGCTTCTTGTCCTTGACGTAGGTCGTCTCCATACGTACCTTGCCGTCAGGGAATTCCTGCACGCGGACGTCTTCGCAGGCGGTGAGCGCGAAGGCGGCCATGATGGCGAGGATGGAGATGATGGTTCTCTTTTGCATAGGTCCTCCTGTTTTTAGATGATAATCTTGCCGGCGGTGGCCAGTAGCCCGATGATGTAGAGCATGCCGTCGTAGTAGCGCCAGAAACGGAATGGTACGGAGAGCGCCGCGAGGTCCTTCACGAACGATTTTACCAGCGGGTCTTCGGAATCGAGTACCTGCGTGGCGGCGGCGTTCATCGCGATGATGCCGGGCGTTGCGTTGCGGCCCTGGCGCGGATAGGGCGATCCGTCTGTCGCATAGTCCGAAAGGTAGGGCCTGCGGCTCTCGAAGAAGTTCAGCAGTCGCGTGCAGGTGTCCTTTTCGCTTTCGTCGCCGCGGTTGAGCGCGTAGTCGAGGCTCAGGTTGAGCGCCACGCGCCATGCGTCACCGCTGAAGCAGTTGCTTTCGGGGAACCAGGGCATGGCCTTCGGGGTGCCGTCGTATTCGGAGTAGTCTCCGCAGAGCCCGGTGACCGGGTGCGCGGCCTTTTTCAGGTATTCAATGCTTTTCTTTGCGATTTCGAGCCATTCGTTGTCGCCGGTAGCCTCCGCGAATGCGCGGTAGAAGGCGATGGTGTGGTAGCTCGGGTCGGTAAAGTCGTTGCCGAGCACGGGCGAGAACTTGACGAGCTTTGTTGTTGGGTCGATCATCGGGCCCACGAGCTCGTTGAACGGCTTATTCTTGATGCAGTTGATGAGTTCGATGGCTTCTTGCTTGTAGTCGTCGCGCTTGAATTCCCTTGCGGCGATGAGGAGGGCTGCGGCGATGTATTCTTCGCCGTCGGGGGCGGCCCCCGGGTCCATCATCGAGAAGTCGGTGGTGGATACTTGCCAGGAGAAGTATCCCTTGTGCGGGCCTTCGTTGTTCCTCAGGTATTTCTTTGCGAAGTTCCACAGTTTCTGGAACAGCTTGTCGTGGCCGGTGAGGGCTGCGATGAACATGCCGTAGCTCATGCCCTCGGAACGGATGTCGTCGTGCCCGATATCGATGATGTAGGCCATGTCGTCGGAGGCGTCGAAGCAGACCCGCTCGTCGATGGGGTCGCCTTCAAAAAGTTTGCTGAATGCATTCTGGATTAACTGGTCGGCGAAGTTCGGGCCGTAGCCTGCTTCGACGAACATGTCGCGTGGCTTTTTGCAATCCATGGTTATAGTCCTTTTGTATATACACTAAAATAAATTTTTTTCGTATTTTTGGAATGGAGGTTCTTATGTCAGATGTAATTATTATCGGTTATGGGCCGGCAGGTGTGTCGGCTAGCTTGTACGCATTGAGGTCCGGATTGGACGTCGTGCTGGTAGGCAAGGATTCCGGGGCGCTCGAAAAGGCGCACATGATAGAGAATTACTATGGCTTGGAGAAGCCTCTGGCCGGCTCCGAGCTTTTTGCGGTCGGCAAGCGCCAGGCGCAATCCCTCGGTGCTCATATCGTGGACGACGAGGTGACGGACCTGTACTTCGACGGCAATATGTTTGTCGCGACAGGGCTTGCGGGGGAATACCGCGGCCGCACATGCATCATGGCGACCGGTTCTGCCCGCAAAAAACAGCCCCTGCCGAAGATGGCCGAACTGGAAGGCCACGGCGTGAGCTACTGCGCCATATGCGACGCCTTCTTCTATCGCGGCAAGAACGTCGCCGTACTCGGGGCCGGGGAGTACGCCCTCCACGAGTGCAAGGAACTTTTGAATGTCGCCGGCAGCGTGACGCTCCTGACCAACGGGGCCGAGGTCACGGCTGAATTCCCGGAGACGGTGAGAATCGAGAAGCGCCCGCTCAAGGCGCTGCTTGGCGAAGGCCAGCTTGCCGGAGCGGTGTTCATGGATGAATCCGAAATCAAGCTCGACGGGCTGTTCGTTGCCCTCGGGAGCGCGAGCGCGATGGACCTTGCCCGCAAGGCGGGAGCCGCCTTCGAGAACGGGAACGTGGTGCTCGACAAGAACTTCATGACGACGGTTCCCGGACTGTTCGCCGCGGGCGACTGTACCGGCGGGACATTGCAGGTCGCCGTCGCCGTAGGCGAGGGCGCCATTGCGGGCCTTGCCGCCATCAAGTATTTGCGGGAGACGCGGGAAGCCTAGAATCGCACCCGCGGTATCTGTGCGATGCGCCGGCTCACCCTCCTCACGAATCCGGACAAGTGCAACCTGCGCTGCCCGTTGTGTTTCTTGAACCAGCGGGGAAGGCCTTTCGGGATGGGCGAGATGCCTCTCGAAGTCGCGAAGGCCGCTATCGAAAAGTATGCGGAGGAAATCGCGGGCGGTGCCCCAAGCGGTTTGCCTGGTAAAGGGCAGTGCGGGCTTCGCGAGGTCATCCCGAGTACGATGGGCGAACCGTTACTTTATTCGAAATTTAAAGAACTGCTCGAGTTTTGCGGCGAAAAGAAAATCCCGCTCAACCTCACGACAAACGGCAGCTTCCCCGGATTATGGGGCACGGCTGCAGGGATGGAACGCCTGCTCCTTGCCTGCAGCGATATCAAGGTGAGCTGCATGGGGTTCGACGCTCCCGCATTCGCCGAGATGATGCCGGGATTGTCTTTCGATTGCTGGCGCTCCAACGTGGAAAAGCTGCTTTCCCTTGCGGGCGAGTTGCGGCAAAGAAAAGCCTGCGGGCAGGAACATGAAAAGAATAGCGGACAATCTCGGATCGCGACGGTCTCGCTTCAGGTGACGTTGCACAAGAAGCTCCTGCGCAGCGTTCCTGAAATTCTACGTTGGGCGGATTCTGTCGGGATTGCGCGCGTCAAGTGGAACCTTCCGGTGCTTATTTCGGCGGGGGAAAGCCTTCGCGCTGAATACGGAATCGCGGGCTCCGCCGTGCACGAAATCCGCCGGGAACTGGAATCCTTGCGGGCGCTGTACCCGCGGGTGCGTTGCGAAGGCAGCCTCTTTTTCGGGGCTGATACCGCCGGCGCCATGCCTGTTCGTAAAATTGCCTCGGGCGAGGGCCCCTGCGACTTTTTCAAGGATGAAATCTGGATTCTTCCCGACGGTACAGAAGAACGTTGCCCGAATCCGGAACGCCGTTTCGGTGACCGCACAAAAAAAGGAGCAGCATGCGAAAACTGCATGCTGCTCGGTCGCTAAAGTTTTGACTTGCCCCGATGATGGGGGGCGGAAATCTTACCTGCGGAGTGCAACCAGGCTGAGGCCGATGGTGAAGCAGTCGGTATTGTTGCCGCTCGTACCATCGCGGACGGTGCCGTCGAGAGAACCCTTGGCCACGATACCGGCGTTCCAGTTTTCGCTCAGGCGCCAGACTTTTCCGACTTCCAAGGCGAAGGCGAGACCGGTTTCGTCGATTTCGAGTTCTTCGTTATCGGGGTTAATCTTGCCGGCTTCTCCAACAAACAGGCTGGCCGAAACGCCAACGTATGTTCCGTAGAGGGCGCTGGCCGTGTCGGAGCTCAAGAAGAGCGCTGTGCCGCCGCCCAACGTGAAGCGGATTGCGTCCGTATTGAATTCCACGTCTGTGCTGGGCTCGTTATATTTGAGCTTCACGTTGGTGGCCTCGAATGTACCATCGAGCGTGGCGAATTCCATGGTGAAGTACATGGCGAGACGGCCGGCGATGACGCCACCGATCTTGAGGCCGAGATCAGGGCCGAAACCACTGAATTTGCTGGTGGTGGCGTTATCCTTACTGAGACTTTCGATATCGTCGAGAGACTGGTATGCGAGTCTCATATAGCGGACACCGAAGTTCGTGCTGAAGAAGAAAGCGCCGCGATTTTCGGACCTGGCCGATTTTGCGATTATGGGCTTTTCTTGAACCAGAACTGCCTTGGGCGCCGGAGCGGGGGCGGGTTCCTTGGCTTCGGCTTGGACGGGTGCCGGAGCGGGAGTCGGAGCCGGAATAATAATTACAGGTGCCGCTTCTTGTGCGGGCGCTTCTGTTGCGACAGGGGCGGAAACTTCTGCTGCGGGGGCCTGGGCGGCCGCTTCAGCCGGAGCTTCGATTTGCTGTGCCGGAACTGCCTGTGCAGCCGGGGTAGAGGTTTCTGTTGTGCCGTCATTCACGTTAGCGAAAGCGGCGGTGGCAAGAGAGAGAAGTATAAGTTTGTATTTACGCATGTCAATAATATAACAAACAAATTATGGAAAAGGTCTATAGATGCGTGGAAAAAAAGATGAGCCATCCTGAAAAGCCGACTAATGGGAAAATTGCGTGATGAAACTCTCTGGAATATGTTTTTTCGGGTCGAATTGGTGCCCGGAGCGTTTCATATAGGTGCTTTTATATAGTGTGTTTTGCAAAAATGTGAACAAATGTTCACTAAAATTACGTCGGACTAGGGGCCGAAGTATGTTTTTTGTATGCTTCGAGTGTGAAAATCGGACTTATCTCTTGCCAAGGTGGTAGAAAGTGGGTAGATTTGATAGTGTTGTGGTAAAATGTGTCAAAAACTAGTATGAACTTTACGTCTTTCATAGGTCAGGCCCAAACGGCTATCGATGGAAAGGGAAGGACTTCCTTCCCCAGGGAATTCCGTCGTCAGCTGTTGGGAACCGACGGGAATGAGTTCGTGGTCACGCGTGGCCCCGATCAGACCCTGAGGTTCTTTACCGTGCCCGAATACGAAAAGTTCATGGCGGACCTGGACTGCCGGTCCGACCGCCGTCAAGCCGACCTAGTTCGGAGAGGCCTGCACCCCACTGTAGTGGAGTTGGATGGCCAGAACCGCATTTTACTTCCCAAGGCTTTGCTGGAGTATGCTGGTCTAAAGGGCGAAGTCCTTTACGTACAAGCTAGCGGTAAAACTCTCGAACTATGGAATCCTGAACGCTTCAATGCCAAGTATGGTTTGCAGACAAGTGAAGATATTGCTGCATTCGATGCCGCGTTCTACGGAGAAAGCTTGACGGAGGGTGGCGATGTCAATCGTTGACGAAAGCGCTTTCTATCATGCTCCCGTAATGCTTCCGGAATGCCTGGAGGCACTGAACCTCAAGGCTGACGGCACCTATGCGGACTGCACCCTCGGTGGAGGCGGACATTCCTACGCAATTGCAAACAAATTAAATTCCTCGGGGACGCTCCATGCCTTCGACCGTGACGAAGAAGCCGTGGCCTATGCGACAAAGCGCCTTGCAGGAGTAGCCCCGAAGTTCATTGTGCATCCGGTGCGCTTTGGCGAACTGAAGAACGAAATCCCCGCCGGTACGCTGGATGGTATTCTGTATGATCTTGGAATCAGCAGCCACCAGGTTGATGATTCTGAACGCGGGTTCACCTTCGTTGGCAATAACCCGCTCGACCTGCGCATGGATCGCCGGGAAGGGGTCTCTGCGCAGGATTGGATGTGCAACGTGGATGCCGATACACTTGCCGCCGCACTGCGCAAGAATGCAGATATGGACAGGGCGTTCAAGCTTGCTACCCGCCTTGTCGAAATGGCTGCGGATATCAAGAGGCAGGACCGCGCTATACTCCCGAACGATGTGAAATCTGTAGTGGAATCCGTTTTCCCGGACAAGCGCCGCGAAGTGAACGGCCTCCTGGCCCGGGTGTTCCAGGCAATCCGCATGGAAGTGAACGGGGAACTGAAAGAAATTGAAGACAGCCTGCGCGCTGCGGTGGATTGCCTCAAGGTGGGCGGACGTCTGGTGGTGATGAGCTACCATTCCGTGGAAGACCGCTGCGTCAAGGAGACTGCCGCCGAATTCGAGAAGGCGTGCATCTGTCCCGAGAACCTGCCCGTATGCATGTGTGGCGGGAACCACCAGAAGCTTAAAAAGGTCAATCGCAAGCCGATTCTGCCGACGGACGAAGAAATTGCGAGAAACAGCAGGGCCCGCTCTGCGAAACTGAGGGTTTACGAACGAGTATGAGCGTAAGCGAGAAGATACCACTGCCGAAGACAAACAAGGCGATCGTCGTGATCGTCTCGCTTGCCGTTGTCGCGGTCGTCTCGGGACTCATGACTCCTCTGTACCTCCAGAACCGTATCAACAGCCTTTATTCCAAGTACCGCAAGCTCACCGAAGAGGTCGTTTTCTTGGAAAGCGACGTGATGCGGCTGGAACTGAAGATAAACCAGCTGTCCACTCTGGAACACCTGCGCGGGTATGCCGAACAGACCGGCCTCGGGCTGAATGCGCTTCCCGTGAAAATCAAGGGCGAGGGAGGGTCTTATGAACAATAAGATCAAGATAGAACCGCTCGCCTTCCTCAAGTGGCTCGTGATGAGCCTTGTCGGTGTGCTTTTGTGGCAGACCTTCAGCATCCAGGTGCTGAACCGTGAAGTGTACCAGACCAAGGCCAAGAACATGGTGACGAGCACGCGCAACGTCTATGCCGACCGCGGCCGGATTATGGACAGGAACGGCGTCGTGCTTGCCGACAACTTCAGGGATACCACCAACAAGATTGATTACAGCCGCATATTCTTGCATGGCCAGCTCGCGAGCCAGGTAGTGGGCAAGGTCGACTTCAACGGCCACGGGAACATGGGCCTCGAAAGGACTTTCGACACGAAGCTGAGCGGTATTAGCGGAATCCGCGTGGGCGTCGACGGCCAGGCGGTGGAAACTGTCACCTCGACCGAGGGCGACTCGGTGAAGAAGGTGAGGGTTATCGTGAAGCGCGAAATATATGCGCGTACCCGCGAAGTGGCGAAGGCCGAACCTGGTTTGAATCTCGTGTTGACCATCGACGGCAACATGCAGGAGATTGTGGAAAAGGCGCTGAAGGACGGCGTGAACGAGTTCGAGGCGAAGAGCGCGAGCGCAGTCGTCGTCGAACCCTATACCGGCGAAATCCTTGCCATGGCGAGCTACCCGACATTCGACCCGAATTCCAAGACGCAGGGCGTGGGCCGCATGTCGAAAAACGAAATCGTTTCGCTCTCGTATGAACCGGGATCGACGTTCAAGGTGATTACCGCCGCCGCGGCCCTCGAAAACAAGATTGTGCCGCCGACGCGCATTTTCGAGAACGAAGGGCGTTGCTGGACATGGAACCCGAAATCCGAGAAGATTTGCGATACGCACGTCTACGGCGACATGGACATGTCGGAAGCGATGGTGCAGTCCTCGAACATCGTGTTCGCGAAGATTGCCGCGGAAGTCGGTGCCGAGAAGCTTTACTTTATGGCTCGCAATTTCGGGTTCGGCATGCCGACCTCGGAATACTTCCAGGGCGAAGAAAAGGGCCGCCTGCTCATGCCCTACGAGCTCACGCGCGATGACCGTACGCTCAAGACGATGGGCTTTGGCCATGCGATTTCTGTTACGCCTATCCAGATGGCGATGGCCTATGCGGCGGTCGCGAATGGTGGCGTGCTGATGGAACCGATGATTGTGCGCGAATGGGTCGATGCCAACGGGAACGTGGTCGAGAAGAACAAGCCTACTGAAGTGCGCCGCGTGATTTCGGAAAGCACGGCGGCGACCATCCGCTCCATGCTCTTCCGCGTGGTGAACAGCGGTACGGCTAAGAAGGTCGTGTCCAAGAAGCTCCCCGACGTGTTCTTCGGCGGCAAGACGGGTACTGCAGAAAAGTTCAACCAGGAAACTCAGAAATACGACCGCGACCATCAGGTGGCTTCGTTCATCGGGCTTGCGCCTGTCGAGAATACGCGCTATGTGTGCCTGGTGCTGGTGGACGACCCGCAGGGCAAGCATGTGGGTGGCCTTACCGCGGGTCCGATTTTCCGCCGCATCATGGAAGGCATTTACTACCATCCGGAAATTTCTCCGGCATCGTACAACCTCGCGCAGGTGAAGAAGAGCAATCCCTGTGACGTGGACTTTATGGGCCTTACCGCGGATGCTGCCAAGAAGCTCGCTTCGGATAAGGGCTGCAAGGTGGCTTTCACGGGTGCCGGCGTCCGCGTGGTTTCGCAGAACTTGGATGTGACGGGGGAATCGGGCGTCGTGCTTTCCCTCGGCGAGATGGTGGCATCGAAGATGCCCGACCTGAAGGGACTTTCTTTGCGCGACGCGATGGAAATTATGGGCAATATCCGCGTGAATGTCGAATACGAAGGCAAGGGCCGCGTTGTGGCGCAGACGCCCAAGCCCGAGGAATTGCTCCAGAAGGGAACGACGTGCAAGCTTACGCTTAAGGAGAGAGGCTAATGATATCTGAAGGCTTGATGCGCAATTTGGATGTGAAAGGACTTTGCGATGACTCCCGCCGCGTGAAGGCGCAGGACCTGTTCTTCTCGATGCCTGCGGAAGGCTACGAGGAATTCGCCCGCAATGCGGTCGCCTCGGGCGCGGTTGCGGTAGTGAGCGAGCAGGCGGCTCCCGAAGGGATTGCCTCCAAGTGGATTCAGGTGGCCGATGTGAAGGCCGCCCGCCTGGAAGCCGCGAAGCTCTTTTACAAGGATCCGTTCTCGAAACTCAAGTGCCATGCGGTTACCGGGACCAACGGGAAGACGACCAGTGCCTTCCTCATGAACGCGATGCTCGAATCCGCCGGCAAGAAGACCGCGCTGCTCGGGACTATCAAGAACAAGATTGGCGATTCGTCGGTGCCGGCGACGCTCACGACCCCGGGCCTTCTGGACCTCTTTGCCTTTGCCGCGAAGGCGGTTGCCGCTGGCTGCACCGACCTCGTGATGGAAACTTCCAGCCATTCGCTGCATCAGGGCCGCGTCGCCGGAATTTCGTTCAGGAGCGCGCTGTTCAGCAACCTCACGCAGGACCATCTCGATTACCACAAGACGATGGAAGCCTATTTCGAAGCGAAGAAGCTCCTGTTCACGAAATACCTTGCCGAAGACGGCGTTGCGGTTCTGAACGTCGACGATGCGCATGGCGAACAGATTTATGACGAGATGAAGGCGGCCGGCCGCAAGGCGGTTGCCGTGTCGAGACTCGGGAACGTAAAGGCCTTCGTGAAGCCCGAGGGAAGCGTCGTCAATACCGAAAACGGACTCGAATTTACGCTCCCGATGGTGGCGAAGGAAAAGTTCGAAACGCCCCTGTGCGGCGACTTTAACGTGGACAACGTGTTGCTCGTGCTCGCCTGGGCGAACGCTCTTGAAATTCCGGAACTCTCTATGCGTGCGGCGCTTGCCAGCGTGCGCGTGCCCGGCCGTTTCGAAAAGGTTTGGAACAGGGGCGGAAAGCATGTGGTCGTCGATTACGCGCATACGCCCGACGCTCTGGAACGCGTGCTGACGACGGCCCGCAAGCTCTGCCGCGGAAAGCTTTCGACGGTGTTCGGCTGCGGTGGTGACCGCGACCGCACCAAGCGCCCGATTATGGGGCATATCGCCGAGACGATTGCCGATACGGCATGGCTCACCTCGGATAACCCGCGTACCGAAGACCCGATCGCCATCATCGAAGATGTGCGTGCGGGCATGAGTACGGATAAGTTTGTCGTAGTTGCCGACCGCGCCGAAGCGATTCGCAAGGCGTGCGCAGCCCTGAAGGACGGCGACTGGCTCGTCATTGCCGGCAAGGGTCACGAAGACTACCAGATTGTCGGCAAGACGAAACATCATTTTGACGACCGCGAAGAAGCGGTGAAGGCAATGGAAGAATGCTGAAACTTGATTTGACAGTTCAGGAGATGCTGGACATTTTGGAGACGGCCCCGGTGGGCGTCCCGGCCCGCACTCTCAAGCGCAAGGTGAATCTGTGCCTGGATTCACGCGAAAAGGCCAAGGGCGTGGTGTTCTGGCCTATCAAGGGCGCACGTTTCGATGCGCACAAGTTTGTTTCTCAAATGGAAAAGGATGGTGCACTGATGAGTGTAGTGAACCAGGAATCTGTTGAACAGAATGCCATCAAGATGTACGCCCCGGTGGACGATACCACCAAGGCTCTCCTGAAACTCGCCAAGGGCTACCAGCGCCTCTTCAAGCTGAAGAAGGTCGCCATTACCGGCAGCAACGGCAAGACCACCACCAAGGAGATGACGAAGGCCGTTCTCTCGATGAAGTTCAACACCCATGCGACGCAGGGAAACTTCAACAACCACATCGGTGTCCCGATGACGCTTTTCCAGCTGAAGCACAGCCACGAAGCCGCCGTCGTCGAAATGGGCACGAGCGGCCCGGATGAAATCCGCCCGCTTTCGCTCGCTACTGAACCCGACGTGGCCGTGATTACCAATATCGGCGCTAGCCACCTGGAACGCCTCAAGGATCTGGACGGCGTGTTCAACGAGAAGATTACCATCAAGGACGGCCTCAAGGCCGGTGGAACGCTTATCGTGAATGCGGACGACGCGCACCTCTGCAAGGTCCGTTCGACGAAGAACATGAAGGTGGTGACTTTCGGCGTGCGCCGCGGTATGGTGAAGCCCGAAAAGCTCGCCTGGAATGCGAATGCCTGCGCTGACTTCTACATCGGCCGTACGCATTTCGAACTCGGAGTCCCGGGAATCCATAACCTTTACAATGCGCTCGCGGCGATTGCCGTGGGTACGGCTTTCCGCGTGCCGAAGGCCGATATCGCGAAGGCGCTCAAGAACTTCCGCGCGACCAACATGCGTATGGAAATCCGCAAGGGCAACGGCTTCAAGATTGTCTCGGACTGCTACAACGCGAACCCGTCTTCTACCCGCATGGCGCTCCAGACCATCGGGAACATGAACGTGCAGGGTAGCCGTATCGCGATTCTGGGCGACATGCTCGAACTCGGCGCGGCTAGCAAGGATTTGCACAGGGAAATCGGCAGGCTCGTGCCGGAAATGAATTTTGACCTCCTGCTTGCCGTGGGCGAACAGGCGAAGGAATTTGTCAAGGGCGCAGAAGAGCGCGGCATGGCGCATGCGTTCCACTTCGATTCCGTGAAGGATGCCATCGAGTTCCTCGGCGATGTCGTTTCTGAAGGCGATGTGCTTTTGGTGAAGGGCAGCCGCGGAATGAAAATGGAGCAGGTGGTGGAAGCCCTCATGAACTTCACTCCCGCGAAGGTGAAATAGTAGAGATTAGGAATATATGAGTAACACCCAGGCGACAGGCGTAAACAAATTGCTGATGCTGTCAACGATGCTGTTGATAGTGTTCGGCATATTTGTCGTGTACACGGCGACTTCGCCGCGTGCGGTGCTTGACGGCAGGTCTCCGGAATACTATCTGGTACAGCATTGCACCAAGGTGGTCGCCTGCCTTGTCGCCATGTTCTTTGGTGCCCGTGTCGATTATTCCATCTGGAAGAAGGGCTCTCGTGTCATCTTCTTCCTGGGTTGCGCGCTCACATTTGCGGCCATTGCCAAGGGCTGGCTCCATCCCGAAACCGCGATCAAGGGGGCAAACCGCTGGATTCTGGGTATACAGCCTTCCGAAATCATGAAGTTCGGGTTTATCCTGATGATTGCGACCAAGGTGTCCGACGCCGGGGCCGATATCAAGTCCATCAGGTGCAGTCTCAAGCAGCCCGCGGTTCCGCTGGTCATCGTGTCGGCATTGCTGGTGCTGCAGCCGAACTACTCCATGCTCATCATGTTCTGCGGAATCATGCTTTCGATGCTGTTTGTCGCCGGTGCGAGGCTGAAGTATGTTGCTGCCGGATTTGGCGTCTACGGGCTTGTGGGTATCATAGGCCTACTTGTGAAATCGGCGGTCTCCGAAAAGGGATTCCATGTGGCGAACCGTATCGGGGCCTTCCTCAATCCGGATGAACACAAGAACGGCGTTGAACAGGTGGAACGCTCGCTGGAGGCTCTCGGAAACGGCGGGTTCTTCGGTGCGGGTGTCGGAAACGGTTCCGTGAAGTTTGGTTATTTGCCCGAGGCGCACAAGGACGTGGTCTACAGCGTGATTGGCGAAGAGTTCGGGTTCCTGGGGACGGCTGCCGTTCTCGGCGTGTTTGCGGTCATTTTCTACCAGGGTTTCGAGATCGCGAGGAACTGCCCGACGCGATTCGGCAAGTGCCTCTCGGTGGCGTTGACTATTTCGCTTTTCTTGAATTTCATCGTGCATGTCTGCGTGAGTACGGGGCTGGGCCCGACTACGGGACAGCCGCTGCCCTTCCTGAGCTTCGGTGGCACGAACCTGATTATTTCCGGACTGTTCATCGGCATCTTGCTGAACATTTCGAAGGCGGGTACCGGAAAGAAGATTGACGAGGCGTATTCGGGCGGAGACCGCACGAACGTCTATACGTTTGGTGGATTTGATATAGCGAGGACTGAAACATGAAAAAGTTCCTGTTTGTATGCGGTGGCACCGGTGGCCACATCTTTCCGGCAGTAGCTATTGCCGAGAGCCTCAAGAAAATGGGCGTGGCGGACATTACGTTTGCCGGCCGTAAGGATTCTATGGAAGAACGCCTGGTGGCTGGCAACTGGCCCTATGAATACATCACGGCCGAACCGCTGCACCGCGGGCCGTTCCTCAAGAACCTGGCGCTTCCCTTCAAGCTTTCGAAGTCGCTGGTGCGCGCGAAGAGCGTCGTGAAGAAGGTGAACCCCGATGTGGTCGTCGCTACCGGCGGTTACGTTTCGCTCCCGATCGTGCTTGCCGCGGGTTCGTTCGGCATTCCCGTCTACCTGCAAGAACAGAATGCGGTTGCCGGCGTTGCGAACAAGTTCGGTTCCCGTTATGCTAAGACTATTTTCGTGACTTCCGAAGATGCGGCGAAGTTCTTCCCCGCGGGAAGGTGCATGGTGTTCGGAAACCCGGTGCGCAAGTTGCCCGACGGCGATTCGCTTCCCCGTCCGGCCGAATTTGCGGAAGGCAAGAAAGCCGTGTTCATCGTAGGCGGTTCGCAGGGTGCTGCCGGCATCAATGCGAAAATCGAAGAAAGCATCAAGCGGATTGCCGCCCGTGACGACGTGAGCGTCGTGTGGCAGGTGGGCGTGAAGAACGTGGACGCCATCACCGCTCGCGTGGGCGATGTGCCGAATATCGCTATCCGCGGGTTCCTCGATGGAATTTATGCCTACATGAAGCATGCCGACCTGATCATCAGCCGTGCGGGTGCGTCGGCCCTTGCCGAGATTCTCGCTTTCGGGAAACCCTCGATTCTGCTTCCGTTCCCGCATGCGACTGCGAACCACCAGGAACACAATGCCCGCGTGGTCGAGAAGGCGGGCGCATGCCTTGTGGAACTGGACAGCGAGCCGAATGATTTGTGGAACAAGGTGGAAAACCTCCTTGCTGATTCTGATAAACTTGGTTCGATGGCGGTCGCCGCTAAAGGCCTCGGGATGCCCGATGCCGCGGACAGGATTGCGAAAGAGATTCTCTTAAAAGAGGGTTGTGATTTTTTTGCAGATGATTCTCAAAAGAGCGAATTGACTGTGCGTGTGAGCATTTCAAAGGAAGATGTCTAATGCAGATTAATGATTGTAAACGAGTCCGTCGCCTGCACTTTGTGGGCATCGGTGGTGCCGGAATGTCGGGCATCGCGGAAGTGTTGCACGTGAACGGCTTCGAGGTAAGCGGTTCCGATACGGGC
>CACXXH010000017.1 GCA_902771595.1 Fibrobacter succinogenes
GAGTCCGGTGTTCCGCCCCGAAAAGTGGAAGGAATTCCTGAAGGCTGAACTCAAGCGCCTCGAGAACAACGAAGATATTCACGACGCGGAGATAATGAATAATTGATGATTGATAAATGATAATTGATGATGAATAATTTCACTTTTCACTAGAACATTTCAATCAAAGAGTTATCACTATGAACTTAATGTCCCATCTCATTGCCGGTTTCCCGGACGCACAGACTTCTATCGCTATCGCCGACGCCCTTGTGAAGGGTGGCGCCAATATTCTCGAAATCCAGCTCGCGTTCAGCGACCCGAGCGCCGATGGCCCTGCCATCCAGACGGCATCTACAGTCGCCCTCGAGAAGGGTTACTCCACCAAGCAGGGGCTCGAAGTCGTGAAGAAGATTCACGAACGCCACCCCGAAACGCCCATCTACATCATGACCTACGGCTCGCTCGCCTTCACTCCGGGCGTCGAGAACTTCGTGAAGATGTGCAAGGATGCTGGTGTTTCTGCATGCATCATTCCCGACCTTCCGTTCGACTGCGACGAGGGCCTCACCGATGCCTGCAAAAAGCACGGCCTCGAGAACATCCCCGTCGCAGCCCCGTCCATGACGAAGGAACGCCTCGAGACGATGGCGTCCAAGGGCTTCAAGTACATCTACGCGGCTCTCCGCGCGGGTACTACCGGAAGCGAAACCGTCATCGACCAAGCCACCCTCGACTTCATTGATACCGTCGCCAAGGGCGGCGCGAAGGTGCTCGGTGGCTTCGGCATCCGTAACGGTGAACAGTCCAAGGTATTGTGCAAACACGTGCACGCCGTGGTCGCGGGATCCGTATTCGTGAACATCGTGCTCGCGAACGAGAATTCTGCCGAAGGTAGAAAAAAAGCCATCGCCGAGATCGAGGCGAAGGCCAAGGAACTCACGGGCGCATAACCGCACCTTTCTTTCTGCAAAAGACAGCCGAAGCCAAGGCGAAGGCGGCCAAGCTCTAGGGCTCTGCCGTTGACGCTGGGGGCTCCGGCTTTTTGTTCGAATCGAGGCGTTCAAAGAACGCCTTGATTTTTTCGGGGTGGGCCGACACCCACATTCCGTTGCTTTCGATATCCAGCGGGTGCTTTTCCAACTGTCCAAAATCATTCCCGATAACTTTCACGCTCATGATTACCGACGAATCACGATAAAACGTGACATTCGCTTTCGAGAGGCAGAGGCAACCGCCCGCAAACGATTCGCTCTTGGGTTCACGCAATAGCGAAATCAGTTCCTGGAGCTGGCTAGAATCCAGTTCCACCTTGTTCTTGCGCGGCTTGTCGAGATCCGACTTATGCGCAATAAACCTGGTAAAGCCGACGGTTGCTCGATCTGCGTCTTTCACTATTTCGTAAAGGGGCTTCCCTACGGCCGTGTCACTCGAAAGGATGAGCTGGGCCAGCGCATTTTCACCTTCTTCCGACTGGTCGGCGGTGCCCACGGAACACGGCCTGAAGTTTATACCCTGGCCACGGAAAAACGTAATCATTCTCGCCATCACCACGGCACTCTTCGGAGTCCATGTACCGATATCGCCCCCGATGCGCCCGATTTTTTCGGCAATGCGCAGCTCCGCTACAGACAAAGTATCGTAAAAAAGTTGAACACGCAGGCCTGTCGCGCATTCCGTGCTAAAAGTATCCAGCAGAGATTCATCGGCATCGGCCAGGCGAATCATCTGCACGAAATTTTCGTAAAGTCGCCCGCTAATCACCTTGCCCTTCGCGCGGTCGCCGAGCCCTACCGGAGTCACGAGCATCATGTTCGCGCTGTCGAGGACGCTGAGCAAGGGCTTCGTCTCGTGCGTTTTTTCACCGGAGGAATCGCCCGAACAGCCGGCAAGCATCAAAGCGGCCAGAACCCCGCAGTAAACAAGCGTTTTCAACATATTCTTCATTTCACCAACAAATCTAGACTTTTTTATTTCTAGCAGGGGCCCGTGCGGCCTTCGCCATGCCGAACCAGAGCCTCCCCCGCATCAAAAAAATTCTATCTTTTACCGCGTAAAAAACATAAAGAGGTCTATAATGACGTTTGAAGAAATGTACGCTCTGGCTTGCCAGCGCAAAAAGGAAATGCCCGAAGGCAAGGGAACCACGGAACTCTTCAAGAAGGGCCCGCACGCCATCGGCAAGAAGCTCGTGGAAGAAGCCGCAGAAAGCTGGCAGGCCGCCCGCTTCGAAAGCCGCGACGCCCAGTGCCTGGAGCTTTCGCAGGTTCTTTACTACGTGGCCGTCATGATGGCCGAAAAAGGTTTAACTCTCGAAGAGGTGTACGCCAAACTATGATCAAGGTAGCTCTCCCGAACAAGGGCATGCTCTTTGAACCCACGCAGGAACTCCTGAAGGCCTGCGGCTACAAGGCATCCAAGCCCTACAAGACCCTGACCCAGCTCGATACCAAAAACGGAATCGAATTCTTCTTCCTCCGCCCGAGCGACATCCCGATGTACGTGGGCCGCGGCATCATCGATGCGGGCATTACCGGCATCGACTTCAACGCCGAAGCGAAGAGCCCCGCGGTGAAAGTTCTGGACCTGCCCTTCGGCGCCTCCAAGATGTGCGCCGCCGTCCCCAACGACAGCCCTGTGCAGTCCCTTGAAGAACTGAAGGACAAGACCATCGCCACGAGCTTCCCGCATATCGTGGAAGGCTACTACAAGAAGGACATGAACTTCGTGGTGCTCGAAGGCGCCGTCGAAATCTCGGTGAGCCTCGGCGTGGCCGACGCCATCGTCGACGTGGTGGAAACCGGCACGACACTCAAGCAGGCCGGGCTGCGCATCGTGGGCGAACCGCTGTTCCGCAGCAACGCCGCCCTCTTCTGCAACCCGCAGAAGACCGAACTCGAAGAAGTCCACACGCTCATCCGCCGCATCGAAGGCAAGCTCGTCGCCCAGTCGTACATGATGATCGAGTACGACTGCCCAGCAGAACTGCTCCAGAAGGCATGCGAACTCACGCCGGGCCTCGACGCCCCGACGGTGACCAAGCTGCACGGCCGCGAGTGGTACTCCGTGAAGGCGATGGTCCCGCAAGAAGAGGCGAACGCCATCATGGACAAGCTCTGGGACGCCGGCGCACGCAGCATATTGCTGTTCGGCATCAAGAGCGCCCGTATCTAGTATGCATTCTCTCGCCTATCTGGCACGTCAGCCGATTCTCGACCGCGAAGGTAAAATCTTCGCCTATGAGCTATTGTTCCGCGATTCGCCAACAAGCGACACCGCCGTTATAGCGAGCGACATGCTCGCAACAGCGCAGGTCCTCGAGAACGTGCTCAACAACATCGGGCTCCCGAAGCTCATCGGCGACCACAAGGCCTTCGTGAACTGCAGCCGCGACATGCTGCTCGACAACCTTTTCGGGCTGTTGAACCCGCGCTGCTTTGTGCTCGAAATCCTCGAGGACGTCGAAGTGGACGACACGCTGGTGAAGGCAGTCGCGCACTACCACGCCCGCGGGTTCGAGATTGCGCTCGACGATTTCATATTCAACGACGAATTCCTCAAGCGTTGCGCCCCGCTCTACCCGTTCATCTCGTACGTGAAGATGGACCTCGTGGAGAACAGCGACGAGGACATGGCGAACGCGGCCGCATTCTTCAAGGCGAAGAACATCAAGATTCTCGCCGAGAAGGTGGAGACGAAGGCGAGCTTCAAGAAGTGCCTCGCCGCGGGCTACGATTACTTCCAGGGATTCTTCTTCGCGAAGCCCGAACTTGTGACGGGACGGCGCATCGACGCCACATCGGCGGCAATACTTCGCATTCTGCTCCTGTTGCGCAAGCATCCGGGCCTGGACGAACTGTGCGCCTGCCTCTCTGAATACGGCGACGTGGCGGCGAACCTGCTTCGCTTCGTGAACTCCGACGCGCAGTTCAGGAGCCAGGACATCGCGAACGTGCGCGACGCCATCGTGTGGATTGGCATGCGGAACATCCAGGAATGGCTGATGCTCATGCTGTACGCCCGCCCCGAGATGGGGATGACCCCGCAGAGTTCGCCCCTGTTCCAGAACGCGAGCCACCGCGCGAAGTTCCTCGAAATTCTCGCCCACGTTGTGAGCGGCACCGACAACGACCTGCCCGCGAAGGCATTCATGGTCGGGCTCATCAGCCGCATGGACGCGCTCGTGGGCGCCCCGCTCGAAAGCATCCTTACCGAATCGGGAGCCGACGAGGACATCCGCGAGGCTTTGCTCCAGCGCTCCGGCCGGCTCGGTAACCTCCTCCAGCTCGCCGACGCCGTGGAACTGGACGACCAGCCGAAAATCATCGAGCTCCTCAAAGAACTTAATATTTCTTCCACACTGTTGAACCGCTGCGTCAATGACGCATACACGTGGGCCCATGAGCACTGAACCCGAAAGCCTCGAGGCACTCATCGCCGAATTTGCAAGCCTGCCCAGCATAGGCCAGAAGACGGCGCGCCGTCTGGCGTACCACGTGCTGACCAGGCCCAAGGCCGACGTGGAACGGTTCGCCGGAAACCTCCTGAACGCCATCGAGAAGGTGCACCCCTGCCCCAAGTGCCACGCGTTTACCGACCTGGACGTCTGCAGCGTCTGCACGTCCCGCTCCGGCGCAAAATCGCTATGCGTCGTCGAGAAGAGTTCCGACATCCTGCCCTTTGAACGCTCCGGAATTTACCGCGGGCTCTACTTCGTGCTGGGCGGCGTGATTTCGCCGCTTGACGGCATCGGTCCCGAAAACCTCCACCTGCCGCAGCTCGTGCAGCGCGTCAAGGAAGAGGGCATCGAGGAACTGGTTCTCGCCCTCGGGTCCAGCCCCGAAGCCGACAGCACCGCCCTGATGATTGACAGAATGCTTGCCGGCGTGAACGTGAAGCGCACGCGCCTCGCCCGCGGCATCCCGATGGGAAGCGACCTCGAATTCATTGACGAGGTCACCATGCTGCGCGCCTTCGAAGGGAGGGTAAACCTATGATGAACCCGGTCAAGTTCGGCGACTTCGTTATCACTTCCGCGGAATTCGTGAAGGCGGCGGTGAACCTCAAGGGCCTTCCCGAAGAGCGCCTCCCCCAGGTCGCATTCCTCGGACGCTCCAATGTGGGCAAATCTTCGCTCATGAACGCCCTCATGGGGCAGAAAAAACTGGTAAAAGTGAGCGCGACCCCCGGAAAAACACGCGAAATCAATTTTTTTAGAGTCAACAAGCAATTTTTTCTTGTAGATTTACCTGGTGTAGGCTTTGCCAAGGTAAGCAATTCCAAGCGCGACGAGATGGCCGACTTTATCCGCGAGTACGTGGAAAAGTGCCAGGACCTGCGCGGGCTTGTGTACCTGGTGGACATACGCCACGGAGGCACGCCCATCGACATCGAGACGGTGGAAAGCATCCGAGAAACGGGTTGCCCCGTGCTGGTCATCGCCAGCAAGCGGGACAAGGTGAACCAGTCTGAACTGGCGAAGAACCTGAAGCTGATTCAGGAACGTCTGTCGCTGCCCACCAAACCCCTGTGCGTTAGTTCCATCAAGAAGCACGGACTGGAAGCCCTTTGGCAAGAGATACTGAGTGCTGTGAACGGGACGAACGAAACAGATGGAAGTACAGGCGAACACTAAAAAGCTGACCTTAATCGGCCAGAAGTTCCATGCCCTGGGCATGTTCCTGCTCCGTAGAAATGCGGGGCAAGAAGTCGCGCTGTTTGTCCGCGCCATCGCCTCGATATTCTCCAAGAACAGAAGCTTCAAGGCGGACGCGAAGAATATCATCATGCAGACGTTCTTTACGGGCGTCGAAATCTTCCCCATCCTCTTCATCGTCGCGACCCTCTTCGGTACGGTCGTCATCATCGAAGTCATCTCCCTCATGGGGAAGGTCGGTTTCTCCGACGTGGTCGGCGGACTCATGGTGGTCGTGATCATCCGCGAACTCGGGCCCATCCTCACCGCGTTCCTCATCGCGGGCCGCAGCGGCTCGTCGCTTACCACATACATCGGCGGAATGGTAATCAATTCCGAAGTCGACGCGCTCGCGACCATGGGCGTGGACCCCATACGCTACCTGGTGATGCCGGGGCTCATCGGCGGCTCCATCGCCACCTTCATCATGACCATCATCTTCAGTTCGAGCGCCATCTGCGCCGGATTCCTGATGACAAAGATTGCCATTTTCATCACGGGCAACGCCTTCAACGTACAGCTCACGTGGAGCTACCTCTCCACGGAAATCCTCAAGGCGATGACGTTCACCGACTTCATCTTCATCGTGGTCAAGCCGCTCGTGTTCGGCTGCATCATCACCACGAACGCCTGCTACCAGGCAATGAACATTCCCCGCGATATCCGCCAGGTCCCGAAAGCGACCGGCAAGTCCGTCATTAAGTCCTTCTTCTATATCGTCTGCGCCGACGTGTTCATTTCGCTGTTCTACTTCATCGATTACTTTAACGAGATTTCGAAGATCATCTAATGTATAACGAAGCCCTCAGAATCGAAGACCTGCACCTTTCCTACAGAGGATTGGTCGGTACCTCGTTCTCGAAGCCGAGATCGCTGGGGTTCTTCGAATCGGGCCTTCAACCGGGTGAACAGGAACTGATTTCGAACGCGAACCTTGTCGTACAAAAAGGCGAGACGCTCTGCATCGGCGGAGCGTCAGGGCAAGGCAAGAGCGCCCTGCTGCGCGTCATCGCCGGGCTCGCAAGGCCCACCGCCGGAAGGATTTTCATCTTCGGCGAATACATCCCGCCCGAAAGGCTTACCGCCCTCAACATCGCCCAGCGTCAGGTGGGGCTTGTGTTCCAGAACGGGGCCCTGATTTCGAACCTGAGGGTACGCGACAACGTTGCGCTCCCGCTGCGTTACCACAAGATGGGATCGCCCGCCGAAATCGAGGAAAAGGTCAACATGGCCATGGACCTCATGCGCGTGAGGGATTACGCCAACCAGTTCCCGCACACGCTCAGCGTCGGCATGCAAAAGCGTGTCGCCATTGCCCGCAGCTGGGCGATGGGCCCGCAGCTCCTGCTGATGGACGAACCGACCGCGGGGCTCGACAACTACAACCGCCGAAACCTGCTGCCGCTTATCGACAACATGCGTACACTGTTCAAGACGACCATCATCATCGTGACACACGACCTTATGATGGCAAAGGAACTCGGCTGCAAGATAACCTTCCTCTCGCACAAGCAGCTTACAGAGCCGCAATATTTCGATGACTGGCTGAACGGCGACACTATCATCACCAGGGATCTCTTCCGCGACCTGCGAAACAGCGGATAAAGCCGCTACGCGGCAATGTGGAGTGTGGAATGACAAATGAATAATTAGCCATCACACATTACACACTACACATTACACATTTTACAAAAGGATTTCATAATGTTTCTCCCTCTTCCCGACGATTTTCATGCTCACCTGCGCCAGGGCGAACTCATGCCCGGATATGTACACGACCTTGTGAGCCAATTCGGACGCGCCATCATCATGCCGAATACCGTCCCCGCGATGACTTCGGCAAATGCGATAAACGAATACAAGAAACAAATTCTAGAAGCGGCAAAGGATGTCCGTCCCGACTTTGTCCCGCTGATGACCTTCAAGCTGAACCCGAACTACACGGAGCAGGACTTGAAGGACATGATGGCGGTGGGCGTAATCGCCGGCAAGTACTACCCCGCGGGCGTCACCACGAACAGTGCCGACGGCATCAGCGATTTCGAAGCAGTCTTCCCGGTAGTTGCGATGATGGAGAAGCTCGGGCTCGTGCTGTGCGTGCACGGCGAAGAACCGGGCGAGTTCTGCCTGGACCGCGAACCCGCATTTATCAAGCGCGTCGAGACCCTCGCCGAAAAATTCCCGAAGTTAAAAATCGTTTTTGAACACCTGAGTTCCGCAAGGTCGGTCGAGGCCGTCAAGCGGCTGCCTGCAAATGTGGCGGCGACATTCACGGTTCATCACCTGATGATGACTCTCGACGACATCGTCGGGGACGCCCTCAGGCCGCACCATTTCTGCAAGCCCCTGCCGAAGCGGCCTGAAGACCGTGCCGCCATCCGCGAGGCCGCCTTCAGCGGCAACCCGAAGTTTTTCCTCGGCACGGACTCCGCCCCGCACCAGCAGGGCAAAAAGGAATGTCCGTGCGGGGCGGCGGGCGTCTACAGCGCTCCCGTGGCCATCCCGCTCCTGGTTCAGGAATTCGACAACGCGGGCCGTCTCGACAAACTGGCTGATTTCATCGGCGGCTTCGGCGCGGATTTCTACGGAATCCCGCGGCCCACGAAGCAGATAGAAGTCGTCCGCGAAGCGTGGACCGTACCCACGCTCGTGAACGGCGTGGTGCCCCTCGCCGCCGGCCAGACGCTCGAATGGAAGATTAAATCCTGATTTTCTCAAAAAAATCTTTTTTATAAAAAAAAGGGGTTCGCAATCCCTTTTTTTTGGTATTTTTCAAATAACTATGCGCGCTATACTTGCAACACTCTATTACGTAATTGTCTTTTTCTGCATGACCGTTATCGGCATCCCCTATATCATTTACATGGGCTATATCAGGGGTAAAAAAGAACGCATTACCAACATCTGTAGTTTCTTTTTCACGAAACTCGCATTCAGAATTTTCCGCATCAAACTCCATGTCGACGGCAAGGAAAACGTCCCCCCGCCGGGCAAGGGATTCGTGATTATCGCGAACCACCAGAGTTTCCTCGACATCAACGTCATGTGGCCCGTAGTCGGCAACACGGCATTCATGGCCAAGGCGAGCCTCTGGATGGCGCCCGTCTTCGGCTGGATCCTCAACATCATCGGCTGCATTCCCGTTTACAAGAACCCGCGCAAGAACGCCGGCATGGGCAAGCTCGTCGCCGACCGTCTCGCCAAGGGTTACAACATCACGGTGTTCCCCGAAGGCCACCGCAGCGAAGACGACCGCATGTTCAATTTCCAGAACGGCATATTCCGCATGGCGAAGGAACACCATTTCGACATCCTCCCCATCACGCTGATAAACACCGGCGAGATTTTGCCCAAGCGCAAATGGGCGATTTACGGTGGCGTAGTGAAGATGGTCGTACATCCGCTCGTAAAAGCGGAGGACTACGCCGACAAGCCGATGGCGGAATTGCGCGACGAAATGCACGACCTTATAGAGTCCGCGCTACCCTACGCGCAGGCGGCGAAGAACACGAAAAATTTAACAGACACGGAGAAATCCGAGGAGAAGTGACATGGCACAGCGTTTACCTAGCGAAGAACAGATTATAGCGATTTTACGCGACGAACCGATGGTCGGAAGCCAGCTCCGCGGAGCACTCGGGCTGCCCAAGAAGCAGAAGATGGCTTTCAAGCAGCTGCTCGCCGACATGGTGGAGCGCGGACTCCTGAAGCGCACGAGCCACAAGGAATACCAGCTCGGCGACGGCGAGAGCCTCGAAGAAAAGCGCGAGAAGCGCATCAAGAAGATTGCGGAACAGTACCCTGAAGACAACCGCAGGCCCGCCGCTCGCAGCCGCAGGCAGAACGACAAGGAAAACGAGACCCGCGTCAAGCGCGGCATCTTGCACCAAATCGGTGACGAGCAGTGGGAAGTCCACGAAATCGATACCGGCAAGGTGTACGAGATGTGCCACCGCAGGCAGGCGCCGGGCAAGGAAGGCGAGACCATCAGCTTCACGCTGTACCCGCACCCGAAACTCAAGCACAGCTACCTCGCGAAAGTCGACCGCAGCGCCGAAGCGCTGAACGTAAGCTGGGACGAAGTCAAGACGAAGTTCATGGAAGAGAGCAACTTGCCCAAGGACTTCTCCCCCGCCATCAAGAAATTCGTAGAAGGCATCAAGGAACCGAGCGCAAAGGATTTCAAGGGGCGCGTGGACTACCGCAAGCTCGACGTGCTCTGCATCGACCCCGATGGCGCCATGGACCACGACGACGCCATCAGCGTGGAACGCCTGCCCAAGGGAGGCTTCAAGCTGGGCGTGCACATCGCCGACGTGAGCTACTACGTACCCGAAGGGAGTGACCTCGACAAAGAAGCGCTTGAACGCAGCTACACGCAGTACCTGCCGTGGACCGCCGTGCCCATGCTCCCCGAAAAGCTTTCGAGCGGAGTGTGCAGTTTGCACCAGGGCGTAGACCGCTGCGCGTTCACCTGCATGATGGAACTCGACAAAGACGCGAACGTGCTCAGCTGGGATTTCCACCGGAGCATCGTGAACGTATCGAAGGGCATCACTTACCGCGAAGCCGTGCAGATGATGGAAGCGGGCGACGATTCCATCAAGGCGCTCGCCGAAGTGACCGCACTCCTGAAGAAGAACCGCACCAAGGAAGGCCTGCTCGAATTCAAGAGTACCGAATACGGCTGCAAGTTCAACGAGGCGGGCGAACCCGAAAAGATTGTGCCGCGCGAATCCGACGAATCGAATTCGTGGGTCGAAGAATGCATGCTCATCGCGAACAACTGCTGCGCGAAGGAACTCTCCAAGCGCAAATTGCAGGGCATCTACCGCATTCACGAGGCGCCCGATACCAAGGACATCATGGAACTGTACTACATGTACCCGGACCTGTTCAAGGACGCTCCGGTCATGTTGCGCGATTTGGGCAAGCCGCGTAGCGGCGACACGAACCTGAACCCGGTCGCATTCAAGCTGTACCAGCACCTCGTAAAGCGCGCCGGCGATGACGAGACGCTCATGAACCGCATCCTGCGCAGCATGCAGAAGGCCCACTACGACAGCAACAGCTTCGGGCACTTCGCTCTGAACTGGCAGGACTACAGCCACTTCACCTCGCCCATCCGCCGTTACGCGGACCTCTGGTGCCATCGCGAACTCGCGCGCAAGGGCAAGGAAATCAACGCCGAACGCGCGAACAGCGTGATTGAAGTCTGCGACCTCATCTCGGCAAACGAAATCAAGAACATGAAGGTGGAGCGCATCTCCATCAAGGTGTGCAGCTGCTGGATTCTGAAGAGCCACATCGGCGACGACTTCGAAGCCAACGTCACGGGTATCGAGGAATGGGGCATCTACGTTTCCATCGCCGACCCGATCGCCGAAGGCCTGGTGCGCTTCCGCGACATCGCAGGCGACGACTTCTACGTATTCAATCCGGACCAAGGGCTCGCCTTCGGCAAGAAGAGCGGGCGCACGTTCCGCCGCGGCGACAAGGTGCTGGTGAGGCTCCTGCGCGTAGATCCTCTGCGTGGCCAGGCCGACTTCAGCATCATCGAGAAGCTCAGCAGTGAACCCAAGAAGCGCCGCCGTCAGGGCGAACGCGACGTGAACGAACGCGCCGACCGTGCCGCTGCCGCAGAAGCGCTCGGTTACCTGAGCCAGCCCGATGAAATCGACGACCGCGACGACTTCGACGAACCCGAATACAGGGCAGGTTCGCGCGCCGCAAAGCGCAACCGCGAGCAGCGCCGCAAGGCGGCATTCGCCGACAGGAACGAGGGCGGTCGCAATTCCGGCGGCAAGCCGCGCGCCCGCAAGACCGACGCACGCGGCGGCCGTGGCAAACGCGGAAGAAGATAAACAGGAGCAGCCATGGCATCGCACAAGAAAGTCGCGCTCTACGCAAGCTACCAGACCGGGAAAGACCTTCCCGGCTACGTGCGGTTCGCGCTTAGGCATCTGGCGGAGACGGACTTTCACGTGGTGCTCCTGACCAACGACCGCGAACTTTCCGAAGACACCTACAACTTCATCGCCGACAACCAAATCGAACTTTTCCTCACGCGAAACCACGGGTTCGATTTCGGGATGTGGCACCGCTACCTCAAACTCAAGGTCAGCAATCCCGCCGCAAACGGGGCGCAGGAATCCATGGGCAATCTCGACAGGCTGCTCGTGCTGAACGACTCCATCGTCTACTTCCAGAACAACTTCGAGAAGTTCTTCGCCGAAGCCGAGAAGAGCAGCGCCGATGTCGTGTCGCTCACCAGCAGCAACGAAATCTGCCCGCACCTGCAATCGTTCTTCCTCTATATGAAACAGCCCGCGCTCGGTGCGTTCTTCATGCACCTCTTCGAGACGCCTGAACAGGAAGACTTCAAGAGCACGGTGCGCCACATGGAAATCGGGCTCAGCGAGAAGTTCGTGGAGGCGGAAGTCCGCATGGAAGCGCTCTACCCCACCGAAGGCATGGCGCTGTTCTCCGCAAAGGAACTCATCGAGCAAGGAACCGGATTCATCAAGCGCAAACTGCTGCAACGCCGCTTCACCTTCGACGAGAAGGTGTACTTCATCCGCATGGGAGCGAAGGATGCGCTCAACGCCGACTATGCCGCCATCGTCAAGAAGGCGGGACTCGCCCACGATTTCAAGGAAGAATGGATTCCGGCCATAGTGGATTCGCCAATCAGGCACAAGGCCGACCTCCTGTGGGAAGGCGCCTTCGACAAGGTCGGATGGCCGTTACTGCGCACCGCAATCAAGACCAAGTACAAGCTGCTCCGCAAGCCGCTCGAAGGCGACGAGTACAAGTAACCGGAGTCATGCTGAACTTGATTCAGCATCGGATATAAGCAGTCATTTCGTCTTAAACCGTGAGCAACAAAGCCCTCGGGTGTTAACCGAGGGCGGTTGCGAGAGCGAGCGCTTGCCGGAGTAATTTAATCCCCGAGTGAAGCGCGAGCGGTCTTAAACAAAGTGGTTACCTGGATGGAATCCAGCTCTTCGCGCCCCCCCTCGTAACGAGTGAACCCCAAAGTCCAGGTAACCGTAGTATCCGATACTAGTTCGTTAAAGTTTTCAAATTGGTAAGTATTCTCCTCGGGGCTCCACTTCTCCGGCCACGACTTTAGATACTTATAGCTATACTGGGCATCGAGCACCGGCATCACGCCCAAGACCGTCAGCGGGAAATCGCGGAACGACAACTCCGAATTGACCATAAGGCGTTTCTTGCCACCCATCCGTGAATCACTTACGTCCAAAGTATCGAAGAAATCCCGGATCACGACAGAATCGAACGGGTGCTCGCCGGGTTCATAGACAAATTCCGGCACAATATAATCCATCAACCGATTCTCGCCGTAATTGATAAAGGTCGTATCGTGCTTGTAGCTGTACGATTCCTTGTAAAATGTATCCTTGACAACCGTATCGGTAATCGAGACATGGCAATGAACGGTATCTATAACTAGTTCTTGATATACCACCGGCTCATAAGCAGGGCCATCTATAGGCGCAAGCACAAGCACAAGTTGTTCCTGGCACGAAAACTCCGTCTCGCCAATATCGCATTCCAGAGCCACTGAAGATTTTGTCAGCGTGTCGATTGCGCCTGTGGAATCGCTGTACAAGAACGATGTATAGGAAGTCCCTTCTTTTTCAATCACCCTTTCCACAGTATCGCGGTAGACGGTGACCGTATCGTGGTGATAAATTACCTCCCTATCCCCACAGTATTCCGGCTTATCCCCAGACGACTGCGGTTCAGTCTTTTCGCCTGTTTCATCTTGCGGCCCGGTCGGCGAAGCCTCTTCTTGCGAGCATGCCGCAAAGAAAACCGCAATGAAAAGCACCCAAAAACGCAATGCCCATTTAAAGCAAACGCCCCCCATTTTTCCCCCTTTTTTATTTCCCAAATATCATTTGCCCATAAAATACGTTCTTTTGGGTAAAACGAAAAGAGATTTTCGCGCTTTGCGAAAATCTATGAAAAGAGTCACGTATTTTTTCTAATTAAGCTCAGAAGGCGAACTGAGCATCAAAGACAATCGTTGTCGGGGCAGACAGCAGCAATTCCAAATTAAAGCCTACATGCCTATTGATATCATAGTTCAATCCGGTAATAAAGGCGGTTGAAAACGGCGCACCATTCAAGGCAGCCACATTAGCCGACACACCAACAATGAAATGGAAGTGTTCACCGCCCACATGCCATACGGTCGGAATACGAACCACAACCCAGTCATACTGTATACTGAATTGCATGTAGTTGTGCCACGTTTCACCTACATAGAAACGCAGACCAAAACCAAGATCTAGCAAGCCAATTTCTGCAAAGAATCGAACAGGCAAGCCCCTATCGTCATCGGAAACACATTTTGTTTCTGTAACAGACGCTGCAGCAATCTCTTCAGGTGTAGACGTGTGTTTCGGGCCTGCGAATACAGAATCCACATATGCGTCCGCCAATGCTGAAGCCGCCAAGAACATCACGATAAGCACAAATTTTCTCATAGGTTCTCCTTTTTTTCCTTTAAAGATAAAAAAATCCCGTAATCGCCTACGGGATTTTAACAATAAAGTCATGGTATCGAGGAATCGGCTGAGGTCGACCATGGCACGGATGATACCGTATCCACCTTGGTCGCCTAGCCTGTCCCCTCCAAAATCGTCGGCTGCGCCGTCCCCTCTTGAGGCGCAGCCGGTGGCAGTTCAAATCCAGAACACACCACAGAAAAACATCGCCATTAAGGCTTTCCCCCTCAAAAAATGAGGTTTTTAGAGAAATGGAAACTTCTTATTTTTTCCTTTTCTTATAAAATAACATTTTTCAGAGAAAATAAAACAAAAAATTTACACTTTGCGAATTTTCATGAAAAACGTCACGGATTTTTACACATCCCCTTCCAGGCCATAAAAAAAGACCGCCACTTTCATAGTGACGGTCTTGTGAAAAAGCCCAAAAACTTACTTCACGATTTTTGCGTCCTGAACCTTCTTGCCGTTCAGTTTGCCGGAAGGATTGGCCGGAACATTGTTCCTGTTCAAAATCTTGTACTGGACGATGGTCCAGATGTTACTGATAATCCAGTAGAGCACGAGGCCGGAGGGCATCACCGCGCTGAAGACGAACATCATGGCGGGCATCATCCACACCATCATCTTCTGCTGGGCCGGGTCCATGCCGGCGCTGCCGCTCATGGTGATCTTCGTCTGGAAGTAGGTCGTCACGACCATGATCCACGGGAGAATCGCAAGGCCCGCAGGCATGATGAACGGGATAGAAATTCCGCTCCACACCACGTCGATCTTGCTCAGGTCGGTAATCCACAGGAATGCGGGCATGCCGCGCAGTTCAATCGCGCGCCCGAGCACAAAGAACAAGCCCATGAAAATCGGCATCTGGAACAGCATCGGCAGGCAGCCCGTGCAACTGGAGAACGGGTTCACGTTGTTCTTCGAGTAAAGTTCCATCATGGCGGCCTGCTTCTTCTGCGGGTCGCTCCTGTACTTCACGTTGATCTCGTCCATCTGGGGCTTGAGCGCCGCGAGACCGCGGGTAGCCTTCATCTGCTTGATGGTAAAGGGAGTCGTGAAGGCGCGCACGATAATCGTGATAAGGAGGATGGCCACCGCGTAGTTCGGGATAATCGAGTAGAAGAACTTGAGGAGCTTGAGGAGCCACTTGCAAATCCACACGAACCAGACGCTGGAACCGAGGAACCACTTGGAACCCGTCACGATAATCTTTTCGTAATCCTGGCCGAACGCTTCAATTTCATCCCACTGGAGCGGGAGAACCATGAAGTTGAACGCCACAGAATCGGCGCGCACGCCATCGGCGATGGTAAGGCTGTAGGTACCGGGATCGGACTTGCCTTCGGCAGTGACATTGATATGCTTGGCCTTCACCTTGGCCGGCACCGGGCTATCGAACTGTACCGACATCGCCACATACTTGCGGCGCAGGCCCACCCAGTAGTAATCGGCCTCGTCGAGGGTCATGGCGTCGGTAAACGATTCACGCTCGGTGATGTTGTTGTTCTTGTAAATGACTTCGCTGAAGAAGTAGCTCGCACCGCCGAGGCTCTTGCCCTTCGGGATGACTTCCGTTTCCTTCATGCCGCCATTCCACGAAAGTTCGTAGGCAGTGGGGTTGAACCCGACAAACTTGTTCACCTGACGGACGGCGGCACCTTCCTTCGTAAAGCCGTAGCTACGCACGACCTTGTTGCCGTTCACGTCGGCAAAGGTAAATTGCACGCTCGTATCAGCATCCACCGTAATCCATTCCGGAGCATCGACTGCAAACAAGGCTTCGCTCAGGTCAGCCCCGCCAAGCTTCAGGTCCAAGGCGCCAAGCGTCGTATCCTGGATGAGCTCGGGGTAGTTGCCGGCACTGTCCTTCAGCGCCTTCACGATGACGCTCTGGACCTTGCCGCCCTTGTTGGAGAGCGTCATGATGAACTTGTCCGTCTCGACGGTCACCGTGCGCGGGACAATCGCGGGAGCCGGGGCAGCCACGGAATCGGCAGCGGCGACATTCGCGGAATCGACGACAGCGGCACTGTCGGCAGCGACAACGGCGGCCCCGGAATTCTGCGGGGCAGCGCCAAGTACGGGAGGTTCCTTCTCTTCGGGCTTGTTCACCGGGAGCACCAGTTCGGAAGGCTTGCCAGCTTCCGCAACCTGTGCCGCGGCAGCCTTCTGTGCTTCCGCCTGGGCGGCGCGGGCCTTAGCCTTGGCCTCTTCGTTCGAGGCATTCATCGTCATCCACACGATGATGATTGCCGCCATGAGTATGGAACCAATAATGGTATTCTTATTCATCTCTATTCCTTCCTGGGCGGAACCGGATCATAGCCGCCCTTGCAGAATGGGTTGCATCTCAGAATTCTAAAAGCCGCAAGATAGAAACCTTTGAAGGGCCCGTGGACCCGGAAAGCCTCTATCGCATACTGGGAGCAGGTCGGCCTAAACCTGCACACCCCGTGAAAAAAGAACGGATGGACCAGCTGGTAAAGTCGAATCGGCGCGATCAGCACCTCCACCAGCAAATCCCTAGCCTTCGTGAGCATTCTCCGAACCACCTTCCGGCAACGCCCATTCCATTTTGCGGAATATCTTCAGGGCAGATTCCCTGAGGCGCTCCGGCGTCATTTCCTTGGACGAGTCGTTCACGATGACCATCGCCCAAACCGGCTTGCTTATGGCGGGGACCATCCCGAAGAACAGCGGTCGCAGAATTCTACGGCACTTGTTACGGTAGACCGCGTTCCCGTTCTTCTTTTTCGCCAAAAAACAAAAACGACAAAAACCGTCCGGGCTGTCAATCCATCGCATCGACAGGGACGGTGCGCGGACGAATTTCCCTTGGACGGCTACTTGCCGATAAGCAGGCTGGTTTGGCAGCCGGTAAGAACGCAGAGCGGCCATATGGCCCACCCCGACTTACTTCTTGTAGATGGAATCGCTGATGGTGAGGCGCTTGCGACCCTTGGCACGACGACGGCTCAGGACGGCACGACCCCAGCGGTCTTCCATGCGGGCCATGAAACCATGCTTGTTGACGCGCTTACGATTGTGAGGCTGGAATGTTCTTTTCATGATAAAACCTTTTTCTTTGCAAAATTTTGAGCCACAAAAATAGCAAAAAATTCGCATATATCAAGGGGTTGCGCCACCGCTATTGACCTTTTTTAACGGCATCCTGGCCTATCCCCAGGAACGTCCGTAATTAATTAACAATCTATCAACAGGGTTTATGTTTAGTCCGTCATCGCACGGACCTGGTTCTTGTAGCGCGTTTTGAAACTGTCGAGGAGGGAATCCACCTTCTTCAGCAGGCGCTCGCGGTCGAACTCGTTCTCGTCGCGGCAGGGAACAAGGCCGCCGCTGATAGTGATGCGCAGGCGCGAGTCGAAACTCCAGGTAAGGTTCGAAACGCTCTCGCGGAATTCATCCGCGCGCACGAACGCGTCGACATCGGAATCGACCGCCATTATGTAAAGGAAGGTGTCCTCGCCATAGCGCGCACCGCACTCGCCCACGTCTTCGTTGACAATCTTCCACAAGGCGTGGGCCACATCGCACACGATCCTGTCGCCCATCACGTGACCGTACGTATCGTTCAGGTTCTTGAAGTCGTCGATGGTGAACATGAACATGTAGAACTTCTCGCGGCTATGCCACACGATGTTCTCGAGGTACTGGATGACATGACGGCGGTTGTAGAGCTCGGTGAGGGAATCGTGCTTGGACTGGTAATCCAGCTTGTTCAGGAGGCGTTCCCTCTGGATGCGCTCGTTCACGTACGCGTTTATCGCAAACGAGCAAATCAGGAACAGGCTCAAGGCGACAAGCACGTAGTTGGACGCGTAGTCCAGGTAAATGATGTCCCAAGACGGCTTAATCGGAATCCAGTCGGGATGAAGCCAGGCGACTGAGAAAACCAGGAAGCCCGCAATTATCGTAAGGGTTGCCGAAAAGAAGCGGATCCTGCGGTTGTCGATAAAGCTACTGAGGAAGGGACCTACCAGCAGGTAGTACGGCCCGGCACTATCCGTCGCACCGCAGAAGAAGAACTGTATGGGAGAATAAACACACGAATAATAGATGATCAGGATGAAAAACCCGGCGGAGTAGTACCCCGTCTTCCTGACGAACAACGCCACCACGACACTCACGACCACGTTCGCAAGGCACAACATTTCCGCCGAGCGGTTGACCTGTTCGGCCATGGTGATAAAGGTTCCGAAAATGGATACGATGATGACAATACCCTGGATAATCCAGAACAGCTTCTGCTCCAGAGTCTCGAGGTTGTCCCAGAACCTTTTAACGCGTACTACCATATAATGTCCACACTCTTATATCTAATATAACTAGAGATTTACCAAAAGGGACAAAATTTGCCAAAATTATTTTATATTTCCGTAGAGAAAACGACAATAACATCACGGCAGGCATACAATGGAACTCACACCGCTCGACATCCGAAACCAGACATTTCACAAGAAATCGTTCGGCGGCATCGACGCCGAAGAAGTCAAGGCTTTCCTGGAAACCGCAGCGACGGCTTTCGAGCAGCTCTCCCGCAACCGTACCGACCTGAACGAACGCCTGAAGATTGCCGAAGAGCGCGTGAACTACTACCGCCAAATCGAGAAGACCATCCAGGACGCCGTCATTACCATGCAGCGTACCGTGGACGAGGTGAAGGCGACCGCCGAGAAGGAAGCCGAAATCATCATCGCCGAGGCGAAGGCCAGGGCCGTCCGTGAAGTGGAGTCCACCAAGAAGCAGGCCGAAGACCTGCGCGCCGAAATTGAGCAGCTGAAGCAGCTCCGCAGCAATTACTTCATCCGCTGCCGCTCGCTTATCCGCGGGCAAGAAGAACTCCTCGCCGCCATGGAAAACGACCAGAGGGAATTCGACGCCCCCGCGACGGCAAACCCGCCCAGGACAGCGACTCCGGGCGTTTCCTCCAGCGGGAACGTCCTCGCCTAGCATGCGCGTCAACATCAAGGTACATGCGCGGAGCAAGCGCGAAAGCGTGACCCCGCAACCCGACGGAAGCCTCAAGGTCGAGGTGAAGGCGCCGCCCGTAGAGGGCGCCGCGAACGAGGCCATCTGCGAACTGCTCGCAGAGCACTTCAAGGTGCACAAGCGCGACGTGAAAGTCGTCCTCGGCTCCACGAACAACAAGAAAGTCGTCGAAATCGCCGGGATATAAGTAGGCCCCTCCCGCATCATTCCATATACGGAAAAGCCCCAGGATAAACCTGGGACTTTTGATTTTATCTAGGAAAGAAGATCTACTTGGTCACGGAGAACCGGAACATCTTGCCGCCGCGGAGAGGCTTCGCGATAAACATGCCTCCGTTACGGACAAGCCCGGCCGTTTTCGCCTTGACATCGGCAATGCCCGCAGCCTCGATACGCCCGAGGAACATGCCCGTCACGTCGTAAATACCGTATGCGACAGGCGACTGGCCAGCATCAAATTTCATACCGATGGAAATCGGGTCGCAAGGTTCCTCCGTGCACTGGCTGGAACCGTTCGAGAATGCAAAATAGTCCACATCGAACCAGGAGCCAGTCACCGTCATGCGGAGGATATGCTCGCCGGCCGGAAGGGGTACGGTCGCCTTCACATCCTTGAACTCGTCCCAGCTCGTTCCTGACACCGGAACTTCGGCAACAGTATTCCCATCTACGGAAAGCGAGAAGCCCGCAGTCGAATTGTCCGTCGCCACAGAGGCAACCATCGAATAGTCACCCGCCTCCTTCACGTTCACGGTATATTCGAGCCATTCGCCTTCCTGGTTGTGGCCCACGACATAACCCGTCGCCTTCTTGTAGACGTCGACACCCGTACCTTCGCGGTAATCGCTGCATTCGGCATTCTTGCCTTCGTCCGTACAAGCATGGTTGTCCGAGTCAGCATCGTTGCAGGTCTTGTTTTCCTTGCCCGTACCCGGAATGTCGAAATTTTCGGCCTCGATCTTGCCCGGGAGTTCAACGGCCTTGCCGCCATAAGGCTGGCGCGGTACAGGATCGGCCGGCGTACCCACGCCCACGAGCGTCACGATGCAGTCCTTGTTGCTCGTGTTGCCAGCATCCATCGTAATCGTCACTTCGCCATTCTTGACTTCGACTTCGCCTTCGTCCTTAGCGTTTTTCGCCTCGCTGGTAGTGTATACACGGAAGGTTTGAACATCGGCGCCCTGCACCTTCACTGTCACAGTCTTGCCTTTCTTATAGTCGCGATTCACAAGAACCACGATAACGCTGTCTCCGCCGGCGCTCTTGTAGGCGCTAGCAAACAAGTTCGATTCGGGTTTGGCGGTCGCACCCACGCGAATAGCCCCAGGGCGGATAAAGCGAGCGAACTGGCTCATCACGTAACCGCGCTTACTGATTTTGCCAATTTCGTTCTGCGGGACCTGAAGCTTGTTGCCGAAGTCCCTATCCATGATAAGGCCGTAGCAGCGGCGGATGTACCACCAAGTATATTGGTTGAAATTGCCAATGACAAGGCCTCGATGAATTTCGTAAGCCAAATCCATCGCGCGCACCGTATCGTAAACAGCCGTATTCGCCTGGTCGCCCGTCTTCATGTACTTGCGCCAGTAATTGCCGCTCCCCTGGCTTTCAGTGTAGTGTTCCGTCATCCAGCGTTCTATGCCCTTCTGGTCGGCCAGTTTATACGCAAAAAAGTCGTCGCCCGTAGAGGCCTGGCTCGCATAGAAGTGCGCCCCGAGGATATCCCAGTTCTTGAGGGCGTTGGGGTCGTTCAGCACTTTGTTATAGAGATTCTTGTCGTACTTGAACGATTCTGTCGAAATCACCTTCGTGCCGTTCTTGCGCATCTGATCGGCATAGCCCTTGGTGAAGTTGTAAATTTCATCGGCACTCCAGCAAGCCCATTCTCCGCACCAGTCCGGTTCGTTGCTGATGGAAATTGCATACAGGGGAACCCCCTGGTTTTTCATGTATGCCGTAAAGCTGTTCAAGTGATCAACATATTTCTGATAATCCGAAGACCTTATATGCTGATTGGCACCTGCATAAGGCGATGTCCAGGGCGTCGCATAAAGAATAAAGTCATCGCCAGCATACTTCTTTGCAGATTTTGCTGCAGCGACTTCCTTGTTGAAATCATTGGAACTGGCGTACACGGGAATACGGAGCGTATTGAGGCCAATCGTGCCCTCGCCCGTTCCGAACGCAAGTTTCGCATCGGCGTCGGAAAGCCCGCCGCCGTTCTGCCACTGGTTATGCACCATGCCACCGAAACCACGGATAACCTGATGCTCTTCGCTCACGTCGACGTTGACCGTCGATGCGAAAGCCATGGTGGCCAAAGCGCCACAGCCAATCGCGAGAGAGACGCTCTTGAAACAATTCATATCTAACCCTATTTCCCAACAGGAAGCCGCAGGATTGCGGTCCCATGCCATAAAGATACCCGCCCAAAGCCCGTTTTTACCCCTTTCCGGCAGATTTTCCCTTTACGTTTTGGTAACGGGAACCGGCCCGAATTCTCGAAATTCCAAAAATTTTGAAGAATTTCCCCTTAGAACCGAGCCGTTTTTTGTAAAAACGGAAAAACCGCGGCATTTCCCGATGAAAACAAATTAAATTACTCCAGAGGATATAAAATGCGTAAGATTTCAATCATTCTCTTCTTTATGGTTATCGGCGTTTTTCTGGGATGCCCAACAGAAGAGTTGGAATGTACAGATTCAAATAATTTTGTCAACTTGAATGTTTTAACAACAGACAATGTCGATAGTATCCATTTTTTCCTAAATAAGAAACAAGTTTGCCATAGTAATATCGGTGTTTTCCACAATATACTTATTTGCGAAGATTCTTCCGCAAAAGGATACTTGAGCGCTATAATGGCAGACGATGCGCCCGACGAATGCGATACTCCAAATAAAAAACTGATATGGAAAGGATTTCATTGCTTCATCGGAAATTCTTCGGACCACGTAGACATTGACTCAAGCATTTTGAGTCTAGAAATTTTTTCCTCAGCAGGCAGTTCAATGATAAACACTTCTCAAGTCATCCTGGGTGGGCGACACATCAATATAATTCCCGAAACGGATACCACAAAATGGTTTGGGTATGACCAAAACCCAATAAGGCCTTATTTTGACGAATTCAACACACCAGCTTTGTCGATGCGCATGGGTTGCAATAACAACTACTGCATGGCAGCGTTACCAATGACCCAAAAAGAAATCTGTCGCGACAAATAAGAATCAGAAAAAACACCCTCAGACGTTTGCCCGAGGGTGTATTTTCTGGATGTGTGGTTTAGGGATTCTTTTCTGGGCTACCTTGCAGTAGACACCATAAACTTCTTGTTGCCAACCATGGAGCGAAGCATGTACACGCCCTGCCTGAAACCCGCCGCCTTCAGGGACTCCGCAGCAGTACCGGCAACGAGGTCGACGCTTCCGAGGCGCTTTCCGGCAAGGTTATACACATTGTAAGTCTTTGCCGAAGTCACGTTGAATTGGGTGGCGTGGAGGGCAATAGTCGAAATATCACCCAAAGAGAACCAGTCGACGTTCACGTTGTCACCCGTGACAAGCAGACGGATAACGTGCGTTCCCTTGGTAAGCGTGGCCTTGCCGCCATCGAATTCCTTATAGACGCTCCAGTCTTCGCCAGTCTGCGGAACCTTGATGGTATCGCCGATAAGGGTCTCTCCATCGAGCAAGAAGCAGAAACTTGCGCCATTTTCCATGCCGGTAGAGGCAGAAACCTTGATGTCATAAGAACCGTCAGCCGGAACATCGACCGTGTATTCGAGCCATTCGCCAGATGCCGTGTAACCGATTGCCATGCCCGTACCGCCCAGCACGATGTCTACACCCTGGTCCGCACGGAAATCCGCATCGCCCTGGTTTTCGCCTTCGGAATCGCTGTAGGAATCCACATCGCCGCCGCGGCCAGTGCCAGGAACGTCGTACTTTTCAGCTTCAATCTTGGCCGGAAGCTTGATAGCTTCGCCATCGTAAGGTTTCTGCGGTTCAGGAGGCGTAGAACCGCTGCCTTCGAAGCCCCAGGCCTTGATGGCCATGGTGGAATCCTTGGAGCCCTTGAACACCAGGAATATCTGGTCAACGATGCCCTTGAGGCCTTCCACATCGCACTTGTTTTCGGCAAAGGTAGACTTGTTGCCAGTATTCTTGAGCGTGCAGGTGCCGGCAAGCGTACCCGACGCAGAACCCGTGTGAATTTCAATCTTGTTGTCATCAGCCGTACTACCGGCCAAGACAGTAAAGCCCGTCGCCGCAGCACCGAAGTCCACGCCACTCACGCGAATCCAGGATTCCTTGGAAGAAAGCGGGAGCAGGAGGTGTTCGGAGACCTTGCCCGGGCTCCAGTTGGAACGGCTACGGATGCCCTTCTGCTTGGAACTCGTGAGAGCCGGGTACCAGTCGTACGGATCGAAGTTCTCAATCTGCTTCGGGCCTTCCTTCGTGAAGGTCAGTTCCTTCATGGTGCCATCGCTGTTGTAGTAGAACTCGTCAACGCTCACGCTACGGTGGAAAGCGGGAGTCGGGTTCGCCTTGCCGTCTTCGGCAGGAATCTTTTCGAGGCCGTCATAACCGTTCGCAATGCGGCGGTCATGGTAAGCGACATACCAGTGGCCCTTGAATTCGGCAATGCCATGGTGGTTGTTGTTGTTCGCATTGATGTTCTGGCCGCCAATGCTCGGGTTGCCCATGAAGATGCCCTTGTATTCATAGGGGCCCATCGGACTATCCGACATGCCGTAGGCAATGCGCAGGTCGGCCGTGCTGTAAGACAAATAGTACTTGCCTTTGTACTTGTGGATGTAGGACGCTTCCATGGCTTTGGGACCACCGATCTTCAGGTGGGTCTTGGAACTCACATCGAAGCCCTTCATATCCTTGTTCAGTTTGTAGATATTGAAGATGTCGTTGTTGTTGTTATTTGCCGGGCGGCTATCGCTGCTACCGCCACCGAAGGTGAAGTAGCCCTGGCCATCGTCATCGAAGAAGATTGCCGGGTCAAAACACCAGCCGATGCCGTCGCAGTCCGCGAGACCGCCACCCCAGTTGTTGATGAGTTTCTTGCCGCCCGAAACCGGGTTGGTCCAAGGGCCGGCAATGCTGTCGGCACCGATAAGGCCAATGCCGCCACCACCGCCATCGGGGAACACGATGTAGAGTCTGTGGTCATTGGGGTTCACGGCAATACCGGACGCCCAGATGGCACCAATACCGTCGACCTTTCGCGCATCGTAAATGATGCCGAAATCGGTCCAGTTCTTCATATCCTTGGTACGGAAACCATAGAGGGCCTTGATGTCATAGTCACCGGCATTGGCCGCAGCCGGGTCATCGGAATCGGTGATGACGTAGAAGTAGGTGCCATCGGAAGCAGCACCCGGGTCCGCCAGGTAATGGTAGCTGGAAATCGGATTGTCGGCCAAGGCTGCCGTGGCGAGAATTCCCACGGCAACCAGGCCGAACTTTCCCATACAATACTTTTTCATATACACATCCCTTTTTTTAAACCACACTATTGCAGTTTCGCTACCTATAATCTACCCCTAAAAAACGCTTTCTTTACCCCCCCAAAAAACACATTCCATTGACTTTTTATCCATAACAACAACAAACATCCCGGAGCGGGTCCGGGATGCCTTTTAAGGTCTAATTTGCCGTTTTTTGTTAAAAAGCCTGTAGTTTTTCGATTTATTCGGCAACTCTGGCCATGAATTTCTTATTGCCGCGAACGGAACGGAGCATGTAAACGCCCTGCGAGAAACCGGCGGAGCGAAGCGCATCCTGCACCTTGCAGCCTTCCAGGTCCACGGTACCCACCAGAGCGCCCTTCAGGTCGAACACGCGGAACGTATTGGAGCTCATCGCATTCAAGTGGACCGTTTCGCGGAGAGAAATCGTGCCAATCGGTTCCGGGTCGGTAGCATCCTTGCCTTCGACAAACGTGATGTAGTCAATGTCCAGCCAGTCGCCCGTAACGGTGAAGCGCAAGATGTGTTCACCGGCGGTAAGGCTCACGTTCGTCTTGACCTTGTTGTAATCATCCCAGTTGTCTTCGCCTTCGTTTGCCGGGATGGCGATTTCATCGGTGATGTCATTGTCATCTATGGAAAGCTTGAAGCTGGATGTATTGGCGGCAGAAGCGACAGAGGCAAACATCGTGTAGTCACCATCCTTTTCCACGTTCACCGTGTATTCAAGCCATTCGCCAGTCTGGTTGTAGCCCACCACGTAGCCGGTAGTCTTCTTGTAAATGTCGACGCCCGTATCTTCGCGGTAGCTCTTGCCGCCATTGCTTTCGGCGCCATGGTCTTCGCTGTCGTTGTCGCTGTAAGAGGCCAAGCCAGCGCCACGGCCAGTACCCGGTTCATCGAAGTTTTCCATTTCGATTTTTCCAGGAATTGCCCAAGCCTTGCCGCCAAACGGCTTCTGCGGTTCAGGAGGAGTCGTGCCGCTGCCTTCGAAGCCCCAGGCCTTGATGACCATAGTGGAATCCTGAGCGCCCTTGAACACGAGGAACAACTGCTTCACGATGCCCTTGAGGCCTTCGACTTCACACTTGTTTTCGGCATAGACCGTCTTGCTGCCAGTATTCTTGAGGGCGCAAGTTCCAGCGAGCGTACCCGTCGCAGAACCAGTGCGAATTTCAATCTTGTTGCCATCGGCGGCGCTTGCGGCTTCGACAGTGAAGCCCGTAGCGGCAGTACCGAAATCAACACCAGAAACGCGGAGCCAAGATTCCTTGGAAGAAAGCGGGAGCAACACGTGTTCAGCCTTCTTGCCCTGCACAAAATTGGAGCGGCTGCGGATGCCCTTCTGCTTGGAACTCGTGAGAGCCGGATACCAATCGTAGGGGTCAAAGTTTTCAATCTGTTCCGGGCCTTCGTTGGTGCAAACCACCTGCTTGATGGTACCGTCGGCATTGTAGAACATTTCGTCCACAGAAACGCTGCGGTGGTAACCTTCGTTCGGGTTGGCACGACCGTCATCGGCCGGGATGACTTCCAGGCCGTTGTGGCCCTTCGCAATACGGCGGTCATGGTACACCACGTAAGAATGGCCCTTGAATTCGGCAATACCATGGTGGTTGTTGTTGCCGTTGATGCTCCTGCCGTTCATGCTCGGATCACCAAGGATGGTACCCTTCCAAGTGTACGGACCCATTACATTATTAGAAGTACCGTAGTCAATCGTGGGAGCGCCCTGCTGCCAACCGGTACTGTACGAGAAATAGTAAGTGCCATTGTGCTTATGGATGTAAGAAGCTTCGAGCATCTTGCGGGTCGGCAAGTTGTTCACCTTCACGTGAGAACCGTTACCCACCGGAGCATCCTTCGCGTCGTTCAGCTTGACGATATCGAAGTTGTCGGTGTTCGGGCGGCTATTGCTTTCGCCACCGCCCCACGTCACGTAGGTGGTTCCGTCGTCATCGATAAAGATACCCGGGTCAAAGCACCAGGACACGCCATCGCAACCGATGATGCCTCGGCCACCGACAAGCTTATCCTTGCCCTGGCCCACAGCGTTTGTCCACGGGCCGTCGATAGCAGGGGCCTTGATATAGCCAATGCCGCCACCACCGCCATCGGGGAACACGATGTAGAACGTACCGTTATGCACGGCGATACCGGAAGCCCAGATATCGTTAATGCCGTTTACCTTGCGGGCATCGTAAATGATGCCGAAGTCGGTCCAGTTCTGCATATCCTTACTGCGGAATGCATAAAGAGCGTAAATCTTGTAGCCGTCGGAGTTGGCCGGTGCCGGGTCATCGGAGTCGGTGATGATGTAGAAATATTCATCATCTGCGGCAGCGCCGGGGTCAGCCAGGTAGTGATAGGTAGAAATCGGGTTATCGGCGAGAGCCATGCTGGCAAGGCCGCCCACAACAGCCAAGCCAAGCTTTCCAATGGAAATCTTTTTCATTTTTAACATCCCTTTTCGACTGCACCATTACAGTCTTCACCACTGTATAATTTAATGCCGTAAAAACCCCTTTTTACCCCCTCCCAATCAAATTGCATTGACGGATTGTCAATAAATGCACCGAAATACGTGAGCCGAAGATGGTTCGTATTAACGAACCATTGTAGGCGAGAGCGAGTGAGAAACCGGAGGATTTAATATTTGGGACGTCGAACGAGCAGTCGCAAAAAAAAGTACTCCGAGTTACCCCGGGGTACTTATGACGCCGAAAAGGCGTCGGTCTGGATGTGTGGTGTTTAGGGACTCTTTCTGGCCTTATCTATTCACCGCGGCCATAAACTTCTTAGTTGAAATCGGTTTATCCGCCAAACCTGTTCCTATGCACCAATAAAGATATCTTGAAAAAAAAGAAAAGTGCCGCACGCCGCGACACTTCCCATTTACAATTTGTCTATACCTTTATAAGGTTTCCGAAACAGCAAAAACTACTTTCCCTGTTTCTTCGCGACAAACTCGCTATAACCGAACACCTCGATATCATCGATCCAGAACTCGCCGCCCGTACCTCCGAATATGGAGATGTCGGTAATGCGCCTGTTCACGACATCCCAGCCGAGGTTGCCACCAATCTTATTGCTGTCGGATTCCTGAAGTTCGCTGGGTATAACCACGTAGCGGTTCCAGACGGTATCGATATCGATGTGCGTCCAGGCCTTTCCGCTTTCTTCTTCGGAAGTGCTGTCGAGGTTCATGTCGAACGAGAACGAAATGTACCTGCGCTTGGTCGAGTCGGTGACGGCATTGGCGCGAGCCCAGAACACGATGGAATCGAGTCCGCTCATGTCGACAAAGCCACCCAGTTCATAACCCATCAGCACCCACTGGTACAGGGAATCGTTCGTGCATGTAAAGTGCGCGACCTTGCCTTCCCGGCCAAGGCCTGCCTCGGCCACTTCGACTTCGCCCAAGGCATACTCGCTGTGATCGACTTTCCAATTGTCTACGCCCTTCTCGAAATCGTCAAGAACAAACGAAAGAATAGGCGGTCTAGCATCAATCTGGACTTCGCGGAACTGGCCCGACCTGACATCGGCGAGCACGGAACCGAGCTTGCGGATAAAGTTCACCCGCTGCTTCTTGCCCTTCTCGTTAACGACGGTAGAATCATCCTGAACGAAGGCGACCATCTCGAAGTTGCCCGCAGGCAGGGACTCGAATTCGAAGTTGCCATCGGAATCGGTTTCGGTACTGTAGTCAAGGCCCTGGACGGCGACAGTGACAGGCTCGTTGGAGCCTTCTTCGAGCACCACCTGGCCCGCGACCGCACCCGGAGGTCCGACATGCAGGGACACGCGGCCACCATCGGTATGCCACGACCTGTAATTGAACGTGGAGGCGCCCTTCAACGAATCACCGCGGGCTTCCACTATATAGCTGCCATAGCCCAAATTGCGAAGTTCCAACGATCCGGAAGCGTCGGTCTCGAAATTCATATTCGCAGTAGCAAGAGAATCACTCAGAGTATCGCCGCTGGCCAGATAGCTATCCGGGCGGACAAAAACCTTGATATGTGCCGCCGGAGTCCCGTCGGCAAGTTGCACGGAAAGGGCGATGGAATTTTCCGTTTCCATCGACGAACCGGCGCCTTCGATACCATTCTCGCCAGTACACGCGACAAAGAAACCGCTCAATGTCGCCAACCCTATTTTCCACACCCTATTCATCATTTTTTTACTCCTGCACCATCCCCCATAATAGCATTTTCCGAAGAACTACCCTTGCGGGCTACCGGGTAAAACGCCATCGAAAGCTGCATAACGCGGTCGGGATTCTTAGCCTCGTCCACGCGTTTTTGCACTAATCTGCGGAATTCCCTCAACATTTCGCCCAAATCCTCGAAACAGGACTGGTCGACAGATAGCGTCAGGGTAGAAATATTGCGTTCGTCGACAGGAATGTTCTCCAGGGCGTCGCTCGCGAGCCCGAGCACCTGCCGCTGGAAGTTCCTCACCGCCTTCGCCTTTTCCGGGCCACCCACCGTGAGGTGCGCATCCGTCAGCGCAAGGCGTCCGCTCGCCAACTTCTTGACAAGCCCGACCTCCTTCAAAATCTCGATAGCCTCGGTCACCTGCTCCTCGGAAATGGGCGGGCAGATGTCCTTGGCAATCTGCTTCACGTTCACCACCCCGCCGTTCAGGTCGAGGTAGGCGCGCACGGCCGGAATCCACCAGTTTTCGAGCAGCTTGAGTTCCGCCGCCTGGAGGCTGTGGCGTTCCACGTCGCGAAGGGAAAGCGCCTTCGCCATCAATTCTTCTTTCTTAGCCTTGTCCTTGCTCACCGCGGCAGAGAACAGCAGGTCGAAGTACTCGGCCTCGCGACCGTTCAGGGCAAGGATTTCTTTGGCAGCCTGGAGCGCATGAGCGGGCAGGTGCTGTTTTTTCTGCAACACGCGGTAAAGGTAGCTGGAATCCAGCCCCAGCTTATCGCCCATCATGCGATAGCTATAGAAGGGCATCTCCGCCTTGCGGCGGTCGTAGTAGTCCTTCAAGAAGTCGCGGTAGTCCGCTATGTCCGAAAAAATAACCATCAGCTATTAAATTACCCTTTGCAAAGTAGAAAAAAAAGGCTTTTTGTAAATTCTCTATTGACTTTTTATCCATAGGGAAGTTGACGGGAATCACAAAATAGGGCCTTTTTTCCCGATTTTTCGCCATTTTTTCTATGTTGCCACAAAAAGCACAGCAAACGACAAAAAGAATCTTTTCCATGCAACCACCCCCCACCCCCACGCATCAAAATAAAAGAATGGACGAAAGAGTGATTCTAAAGATGGTTCGGGAAGGCAGCCGCGAGGCGCTTGGAATGCTGTGGAGCGAACACAGCAGCAAAGTCCTGAACCTTGCCTTCAGAATGCTCCGGGACAGGGACGAAGCCGAAGACATCCTCATGGACGTTTTCGTCCAAGTACCCTCCGCCATCAAAAGTTTCAAAGGCCAGAGCGCAGTCTCCACGTGGCTTTACCGCCTCACGGTGAACGCATGCCTCATGAAGTTGCGAGCGGGCAAACGCCACCGCGAGCTCGAAGAGGAACACCTCGACACGATTATCGAGGAAGCCCTCGGGACGGGCGAAACGACGAGCGATTTCGACCCGACGCTTCTCGAAAAGGGGCTCGCGCAGCTGAACGCAGAAACGCGAAGCATGCTCTGGCTCAAGGACGCCGAGGACCTGGATGTTAAGGATCTTGCCGAGATTTACAAGATGCCCGAAGGCACCGTCAAGGCGAGACTGAGCCGCGCAAGGAGTTTTGTTCGCAACTATATAAACGAACGCAAAGCCAGTATCAACAAGGAGTGCAACCATGCCTAACAAAATCGACTTCTCGAAAATGGAGCGGCTCAGCCCCCGGGCCGATTCCTGGGCCAAAGTCTGCGCCCGCCTGGACGCAGAAGCCAAGAATGCACCCGCAGGGAAAATCATCGACATCAAGAGCTGGTACAGCGCCATCCCGATAGCAGCGAGCCTCGTTCTCGTAAGCATCATGGCGCTCCTCCCCGCAATCAACGACTCGAACAGCACCGAAACTATTTCCATGAACAGTTCCGTCCCCTCCGAGGTCATGAGCTGGTATTCCAGCCTGGGCAACTCGACGAGCGACGAATTCGAAACGCTCGAGGAATCTGTCGGATTCAGCTATTTAACAAAGGAGTAAACAATGAAGGGCACAACGCTATTCGCGGTAAGTATAGCCATCTTCGCATTGGTATTGGGATTCTTCCTGGGAAACTTCGGCGGCAAGTGCAACTGCTGCTGCAAAAAGGCCGATACGGCCCAGTGCATGCGCCACGGCATGCAGCCACCTCCGCCTCCCGGCCCGCCGCACCATCCGGGTGAATTCCACGGCCCGCACGGCGATTTCGGCAAAGGACCCGGTCCGCGCTTCAGAAACACGATGAACCCCGCCGCCATCGATTCGTTGCTGCAGGTGACACCCGAACAGAAGGAATCTCTCGATGCGAACCGCGCCAAAGGCGATTCCATATTCAAGGAACTGAGGAAGCAGAAGCACAGCGCCGAAAAGGCTCTGGGCGAAGCGCTCGACAGCAGGGATCCCGCAAAAATCGAAGCCGCGAAGGCACTGGTGCTCGAAGCCGACAAGGCGATGCTCGAACACCGCATCAACGGGGTGAACGCACTCGCGAAGGTGCTCACGCCGGAACAGTTCGAAAAGTTCAGCCAGTTCCGCAGAGACCACATAAAAAAGATGCGCGAGCAGATGAAGGATTTCCGCCACGGCCCCAAAGGCCCGCAAAAAGCTGACAGCGCCGAGCAGTAATCCGCAGCAACATTAAACAATTCTTGATACAAAGAACCCCGACGCGAAAGCGCCGGGGTTTCTTGCATACAGGCGATGCGTGAAGGCTAGATCTTCTTCATCACGGTAAGGATGCTCCTGCGGCCATCCCTGCGGAAGGCGACATCGCGCATGCTCCTGTTCGAGAGGAACTTCCCGAGGGCTTCGAACATGCGTTCCTCGGCGGAAAGCGCCTCACCGGAATCTTCAGCAAAGGCGGAGGCATTCTGGCCATCGGCAAAACTGAGCCGCGCCATCACGTGCGTCTTGCAGGTTTCCACCGTGAACGTCACCTTGTCCGTTCCCGAATACTCGACCACGTTATCGAACACCTCGACAACGGCATCATCAAGCTGTTTCTGCACCTCGGCAGATACGCCCAGCGGCTCGAGGACTTCCCCGACGAAAGACGTCAAGGCATCCCGATTTTCGGACACGGCGTCCACGACCGTCTCGCGGGCATCCCACCTGTCGTCCCTGCCTCCGGTATACTGCACCGAGAGCGTGGCGGCATCGTCAAGCGGCTCGGCACCGTTCATGAATTCGTCGAAACGTTCCCTCATGAAATAGCATGCGCCGCCAGGAGCGCGGTTGCCGCTTTCCGAGAGGTCCACGAGCAGCCTCGTGCTGCCGAACCGTTCCCCGTCGGCATTCACCGCACTGACAAAGCCTTCGGTAAAGAAGAACAACATGTCGCCCGGAGCCAAGTCGAGCGACTGCGGCTCGTAGCGGGCTTCCTTGTCCATGGCAAGCGCCACGCCGAGTTCGCACTTCAGGCTTTCCACGGTGCCGTCCTTGTGGCGGATCGCCGGAAGATTGTGACCCGCCGAAGCGTAATCCACATGCCCGGTGCGGAGATCCATGATGCCCATCCACACCGTCACGGGCATTTCGTCCTTGTTCCGGCGCGCAAGTTCGTAATTGGCCTTGTTGAAAATATCGGAGACCCTGGTAACATGCATGGTCATGGTGCGCAGCACGATTCGCGTCACCATCATCACGAGCGCCGCCTGGACACCCCTGCCCGAAACGTCGCCCATCATGAATACCAGATGGTCGTCGTCGACCTTGAAGAAGTCGTAGAACGCGCCGCCGACTTCCTTCGCGGGCTGCAAGTACGGCGCAAGCGAATGCCGCATGTCGCCGCAGTTCTCTTCGGATTCGTCCTTCGGGAGGATACCCATCTCGATTCCGCGCGCGAACTCGAGATCGCGTTCAATGCGGTCGAGGCTCTTCTGCTTTTCGACATACTTCTTGAGCGAGACACGCATGTCGCTGAAGGCAGTCGCGAGCTGCGAAATCTCGTCGTGGCCGCTGATCATCGGGAGTGCCGTATCGAAATCGCCCTTGCCGAGCTTTTCCGCCGCCGCGGCAAGTGTCTTTAGCGGACGCGAGACGCGGAGAGTTATCACGAGGATAAGCACAAGCATAATCACGTACCCGCCGATCCCGATCCATGCGAACATGTAGTTCACGGAACGCTTCTCCTCGAGGAACGTCTCCGCGGGCCACACGATCATGAACGTCCAATCAATAGTTTCCATCGCCGTAAAGTAGATGACCGCCTCGTCGCCATCGAACGAAGAACCCAGGAAGAGCCCGCTCTTCATGCTGCTCACCGCTTTTTCGAACTCATCGAACCGCTTGCGCGACGCGCTCTTCGAAATGGAACCGAAATTGCCCTTGAACGTGAGCTCGTCCTTCGGGTGGGCAATAACCATGTTGCTCGCCGAAAGCACCACCGCATAGCCGTTGTTCGATACGGGAATGTTCGCGACCAAGTCCTTGAGGAACGCGATGGAAATATCCACGCACAGGACGCCCGCGAACTTCTTCTTCCCCGACGCATCCTTGCGGAAGATGGGCGTGGTATAGATGACGATGGGTTCCTTGATGAACTGCCCGACAAAAGGCTCCTGCCAGATTCCCTTCATGCTGTCCCTGGTGCTCGTGTACCAGGTCGTCTCCAAGAAGTTTCCGCCATCGGTGATGGTGTTCCCGTTTTCGGTATAGTGCGCGAGCCTCATGTACTGGCCCTTGGGCGCACCCCTCGGTGCCATTCCCGGCTCGTAAGCGACAACCACCGCCAGCACCTGGGGCACGGTCGCACGAACGCCCGAAAGGGAACGCAGCAAGAAGTCGTCGAGTTGCTGGCCGACAAGCCCCTGCTCGCTCACCTTGGCAGCGATCTCTTCGCCGAAGTTGCGGCACGAACCGAACAGGTTGTTTATGACAGCCACGTTGGCACGGCTGATCTCTTCGCCCTTCTCCACGAGGAGACGGGAAAGCCTATCCTGAATCTGTGTACTGCTGAAACTGAACAGAGCAGCGAAAACAACGCTGATGCCCAAGAGAATCATTGCGGATTGTTTGAACGCCAAGCCGCGTACGTTTAACTTCATAGCCAAGCCTCTAAAAAATAACCGTTTTCCGTTTTTTTAAATCCCTAGCCACCACACACCATCATCTCTTGAAAATCTTGTCGACCGTATCGGCGAACTCCTCGAAAGCGAACGTGCCTTCCAGTTCCGAGAGCGCCTTCACCAGCCCGCGGTAATGCCACTCGTGCTGCTTTTTACTTTTGACATGGAATAGCTTCCACACCTCGTCGCCGTGTTCCCTGAAGTCGCGGTAGATGGCGCGGGCGTTGCTGAGTTTGTCCGAAAGAGCGACGATTTTCGCATCGCGGGACGCCGCCTTCAGCTGGTCGATGGCGATAGACTTGCGCAACTGCCAGCTTTCTTCTTCCGTCTTGCCGTTCACCACGATGTCGGATTCCGTTTCCACGAGCTGCGCGACCCGTTCGCCGAATTCACGCTTGACATCGGAATACTTCACGCCGGTATCTTCCACCGTATCGTGGAGGGCAGCGGCAGCCAGAAGTTCCTGGTCGTTTGTCATGGTAGCGGCAATCGAGACCGCCTCCATCGGGTGGACGATGTACGGGAAACCCTTTCCCTTGCGTTCCATACCCTGGTGGGCCTTTACCGCGAAGACGATCGCCTTGTCAAGAATAGAAGTATCCATGATATTAATCTATACTAAAAACTAGCCAAGTGCAACATCCAGCGCCATCATCAGCGAAAAACCGACCGCAAAAAAGACCGTACCGATATTGGAATGGCGCCCTTCGGACATTTCCGGGATGAGTTCTTCCACAACAACGTAAATCATGGCACCCGCGGCGAAGCTGAGCAGGTAGGGCATGGCGGGCACGAAATGCTCCGCGAAGAAAATCATGAAAAGCGCAGCGACAGGCTCGACCGCGCCCGAAAGCACACCGTATACAAACGATTTTTTCCGGGAAAGACCTTCGGCGCGCAGCGGCATAGAAATGATGGCGCCCTCGGGGAAGTTCTGGATGGCGATACCGATCGAGAGTGCAAGCGCCCCGAGCGCCGTAATATCGACATTCCCCGAAAGGAAACCCGCATAGACCACGCCGACTGCCATCCCCTCGGGAATATTATGCAGCGTAACCGCGAAAACAAGCATGGCAGTCCCGGAAAGCCCGCTCTTCGGGCCCTCCTTTTCGTGGTTCACGTGCATGTGCGGGACGACATTGTCAAGGAGCAAGAGGAAGAGGATTCCTATCCAGAAGCCCGCGACCGCGGGCACGAATGCGAACTTTCCGAGGGAAGCGGCACCCTCCATAGCCGGGATCAGGAGGCTCCACACGCTGGCAGCGACCATGACGCCCGCCGCAAAGCCCGACATCGAGCGCTTGAGATTCTCCCCCATTTCGCGGCGGAGCAAGAAGACGCAAGCCGACCCGAGGACAGTCCCTAAGAATGGAATCAGAATGACCTTCAGCATATGTTTACCTTACAAAGAAATCTAATAATTTAATAACAAACAAGCGCCCCAAAGCCATATTTTATATCTTTAAAGCGTACGTAGAATTAACGACGTAGATTTCGTTTGGAGGCTATGATGACCGCTATAATCGGTGCCGTTTTGTTGATGGTCGTGGTCGTAATGAGCATCGCCCTGATTCTAGGGGCCCCGCTGGGTGCCTTCACCCTGGGCGGCCGATTCAAGGTGTTCCCGCCCAAGCTGCGCCTGGTGCTCGCCACGCAGATGCTGATGCAGCTTTTCTTCGCCACCATACTCCTGCAGCTCGGCGGGCATATGGCCCCGTGGTTTTCGCATCAGGTTACCAAGGTCATCGGGATTGTCCTAGCCGCCTACCTGACCCTGAACAGCTTCGCCAATCTCGCCTCGAAAAGCAAGCAAGAGAAGTACGTGATGACGCCCCTTTCGGTGGTGACGGCCATCTGCTATTGGATCAACGCCCTCGCGTTTTAAGCGACCGTACCTATTTTCTATCTTGGCGAGCTTTGCGCTGTCCCGCTTCACTCGCCCTACGCAAAAATTCCTATATTTACCCCCGCAACAAATAACCGCGCTTGCGGAAAGGATTAATCTATGTCGAAACTGACAGATTCTAAGGAATGGAAGGCCCTTGAGGCCCACGCCGAAGTCGCCAAGGGTTGGCAAATGAAGGAACTCTTCGCCACGGACCCGGCCCGTGCCGAGAAGTTCAGCCTGGAGGCCTGCGGACTCTTCCTCGACTACTCCAAGAACATCATCACCGACGAGACCATGGCGAAGCTCCAGGACCTGCTCAAGTCCGCCAACTTCGACGACATGCGCGCCAAGTACTTCGCTGGCGAAAAGATTAACACCACCGAAAAGCGCGCCGTGCTCCACACCGCACTCCGCTACAAGGGCAACGATGCCATCTGCGTCGACGGCAAGGACGTGATGCCCGAAGTCCGTGCGGTCCTCAAGCACATGGAAGACTTTACCCACCTCGTCCGCAGCGGCAAGTGGAAGGGCCACACCGGCAAGTCCATCAAGTACGTGGTGAACATCGGTATCGGCGGCTCCGACCTCGGTCCGGTGATGGTCACCGAAGCCCTCAAGCCCTATGCAGACAAGCCGATTGCCGGCGAGACCTCCCCGGAAGTTTACTTCGTTTCTAACATCGACGGCACCCACATGGCCGAGACGCTCAAGAAGGTGAACATCGAAGAGACGCTCTTCATCGTCGCTTCCAAAACGTTCACGACCCTCGAGACCATGACCAACGCCGAAACGGCCAAGGCCGCTGTGCTCAAGGCTTTCAACGGTGACGAGAAGTCCATCGCCAAGCACTTCGTGGCGCTTTCCACCAACACCGAAGCCGTCGCCGCCTTCGGTATCGACACCGCGAACATGTTCGAATTCTGGAACTGGGTCGGCGGCCGCTACTCCCTGTGGTCTGCCATCGGCCTTTCCATCGCGCTCCGCATCGGCTTCGAGAACTACATGAAGCTCCACCAGGGCGCCTACGAAATGGATCAGCATTTCAAGACCGCTCCGGCCGACAAGAACATGCCGGTTATCCTCGCCCTCATCGGCGTGTGGTACAACAACTTCTTCGGCGCTTCCAGCTACGCGATGCTCCCGTACGACCAGTACCTGCACCGCCTCGCCGCCTACTTCCAGCAGGCCGACATGGAATCTAACGGCAAGACCGTTGACCGCAACTCCCTGCGCGTCGACTACCAGACCGGCCCGATCCTCTGGGGCGAACCGGGCACCAACGGCCAGCACGCCTTCTACCAGCTGATCCACCAGGGCACCAAGATGATTCCTTGCGACTTCATCGCCCCGGCCAACAGCCACAACAAGGTTGGCGACCATCACCAGAAGCTCCTCTCCAACTTCTTTGCCCAGCCCGAAGCCTTGATGAACGGCAAGACCCTCGCCCAGGCTCAGGAAGAACTCCGCAAGGACGGCAAGAGCGAAGAAGAAATCGCATTCCTCGCTCCGCACAAGGTGTTCGAAGGCAACAAGCCGACCAACTCCATCATGATGGACTACGTTTCTCCGGAAACGCTCGGCGCCCTCATCGCCATGTACGAACACAAGATCTTCACGCAGGGCGTTATCTGGAACATCAACAGCTACGACCAGTGGGGTGTTGAACTCGG
>CACXXH010000018.1 GCA_902771595.1 Fibrobacter succinogenes
CTCCTCCTGTTCGTATTCACCCTTGTCGGGAACTCTTTCGCCGACGACCAGAACGTTCAGCCGATACCCCACCCCCAGAACCAAAAGATTTTCTTCGGCGAAGATAAACAGTGGTACATGGGCAACCAGGCTGTCGAACGCGACGCGGCCATCGCGGCCATCAAAACCAACGAGGAGGCAGCAAGCGCCTACGGGACCGCAATGGGATTCTACTATCCAGGCATGGTGCTCGCCTACGCGGGTAGTTTCGCCGTTGGGTATGGCGTCGTCGAACTGCTCTTTATCGATGCCGAGGTAGGGCTCTACATCACCCTCGGCGGTCTCGGCGTCGCAGGTATCTCGCTATTGCTCACAAAAATCGCCAACGGCTACATGCGCGATGCCATCGACCTCTACAACAAGGGACTCCCCATCTCGGAAACGAACACCTCGCTACGCCTGAAAGTCGTGCCCACGCAACAGGGCGGAATCGCAGTGGCGCTAGCATTCTAGGCCATCCAGCACACACGCTTTTTTCTAAATTTACCCGCGTTCAAAGAGCGCGGGTTTTTCCGTGCAAATAAAATCGGAGATTATCATGGGTTTCAAATGCGGTATCGTAGGCCTCCCGAACGTAGGCAAGTCCACCATCTTTAACGCAATCACCAACGCCGGTGCCGAAGCCGCGAACTATCCCTTCTGCACCATCGAACCGAACGTGGGCATGGTGAGCGTCCCGGACAGCCGCCTCGACGAACTCGTGAAGGTCTACAACCCGAAGTCCATCGTTCCCGCCGTCACGGAATTCGTTGACATCGCGGGCCTCGTGAAAGGCGCCGCCCAGGGCGAAGGCCTCGGCAACCAGTTCCTCACCCACATCCGCGAATGCGAAGCCATCATGGAAGTCATCCGCTGCTTCGACGACGAGAACATCGTGCACGTGAGCGGTTCCGTGGATCCGGTCCGCGACGTGGAAGTCATCGAGACCGAGCTCATCCTCAAGGACCTCGATTCCGTCGAAAAGCGCCTCGCCACCGAAGCGAAGGGCGCCCGTACCGGCAACGCCGAAGCGAAGGCTCGTCTCGCCGCCTGCGAACTTTTGAAGAAGACCATGGAAGAGGGCAAAGCCGCCCGCACCGTGATGCACGACAGCGAAGAGATGGAAGGCATCGTGAAGGACCTCGGACTCCTTACCGCAAAGCCGCTCTTCTACTGCGCGAACGTGAAGGAAGACGACATCCTCACCGGTAACGCCTACGTGGACCAGCTGAAGGATTACGCCGCAAAGAACGGCCACGAAGTTATCGTCATCAGCGGAAAGATCGAAGAAGAACTCTCCGCGATGGAACCCGCCGACAAGGCTGAATTCCTCAAGGAACTCGGCATGAAGGAATCGGGACTGGACGCCGTGGTGCGCAAGGGTTACGAAATTCTCGGCCTGCGCACGTTCTTCACTGCGGGCGAAAAGGAATGCCGCGCCTGGACGTTCCACGCAGGATTCAAGGCCCCGCAGTGCGCTGGCGTCATCCATACTGACTTCGAACGCGGGTTCATCCGCGCTGAAACGCTCAGCTACTCCGACTTCTTGAAGCATGGCAGCTGGAACGCCGCCAAGGAAGCGGGCCTCGTCCGCACCGAAGGCAAGGAATACCTGGTACAGGATGGCGACATCATGTACTTCCTGTTTAATGTTTAATGTGAGATGTGGAATGCGAAATGTGAGATGAGTAATCACTCATTTCACATTTTTTTAGAGGTGCGTTTCGCCTTCACCTCAACGATAATCGGGCGGGCAATCGCCGCAATGTTCATCGCCGTCCCGATCAGAATCAGCACCGACGCTGCATAGATGCCGTAACTCGGTTCCAGCGAGAGCACCTGCATCCCGAAACTGTGGCACAGTTCCGCCATCCTGGAAAGGAACGCCCAGAGCGAAATCATCGCAAGAATGCCCAGCGTGAGAGAACCGAGGGGCGTGAACCACGCGAACACGGCCGCAAGCACAAGTGCGGCGACAATCCCGAACAGGGCCGGAACCGCGTTCATCTTCGGGAACTCCGGAATGTGCGCCTTGAATCGTTCAAGCGCCTTCGGGTTGTCACTCTCCATTTTCAAAAGGTAACCCTTCGCGGGCTCCTTGAGAGTCTCGCGCAAGTCGATTCCCGTAGCAAGTTCATAGAACGAGGGTTCGGCAATAACCTTTTCGGCACACGAGACGTTCATGAGGGGTAAAAACAACACGACCAGCGCAAGCAGGTACGGCGCGGAAATCAACCGACGGAAAAACTTGAAACGGCTATCATTCTTCAATTCTGCAGATGCGCTCTGCGAGGGAAACTGTTCTGTCATTAACGTCCTTCAATAAGTTTACGGGGAAAAACACAGCGGAAGCCGATGGCATCGGACCAGTAACGCGGGTCTTCGTCATCGCCATTCGTCAGGTTCAAAGCGGATTCGTTATCCTTCCATGAGCCGCCCTTGTAGACCTTGGAATAGCCCATCACGGCTCCGGTGGGGTTCGAAGATTCCACCCAGAGCGAGAACATGAAATACTTGTCGCGGGTCCATTCGGCGACGTTGCCCGACATGTCGTAAATGCCCCAGGCATTCGGCTTCTTGGAGGCAACCTTCTGCGGGCCGTAGGCGTCGCTCTTCTTGCCCATCTTGTACGAATTGTTGCGGTAGACGGCATAATTGCCGACCGAATCCTTAGGATCGCCTTCCCACACGGCGCCCTCGTTGTTGTCGGCGCGGCCAGCAAATTCCCACTGGGCTTCGGTCGGGAGGTCACCGCCCATCATCTGGCATGCGGCACGGGCGTTATCCCACGTGATGTTGTGGACCGGCTTGAACGGACTCCTGAACGAGGAACGGTCCTTGATGCGCTTCAGGGAATCTTCCTGAGCAAGCATCCACTGCGCAAAGAGGTTCTGCGTCACTTCCGTCGTCATGATGGCAAACGGAGACATCGAGACCACGCGGCCACGGTAACGGAAAGTACCCGAATCGATAAGCGCGACGGTACCGAACTTGGTGTCACGGACAATGCGCGGGAACTTCGCGTTGTCGTAGCCCGGAAGGGAGCCGTCAATCACGGAAGCGGAATCGTCACCCGCGGCTTCCAGAATCTCCTGCGGAGCCCTCCACGGGGCGGCATGCGCGACAGACAACCACCTCTGCACCTCGGGCTGTGCCGAAATATAGGAGGGCAAAATAAATTCGCCGATACCGGTCAGCGACTGGGTTCCGAACTTGAACTCGATTTGCGTATAACGGTAATGATGACGGCCCGAAACTTCGCTTTCCTTATGGAGCCAGACGGGCTTGTTCTGCTCGATGGTGACAATCACGGGAACATCATTGCCGTTCTGCTCAAAGAGCTTGTAAAGGCTATCGGCGCCAATGTCCTTCGCCGTTCCCTGCCACGCGACATCGATGCGTTCGTGGCTCTGGCCGAACTTGAGCATCACCGCCTTCAGGGGGGCCGAAGTGGAATCTACGACAGAGGAATCCGTCGCGCGGACCGGAGTAACCGACACCGGAGTCAAGGCAACTCGCAAAGGAAGCGCCTGCAGGCTGTCCAGCTTGTTGTTGAAAGCCGCATTGACTTCGCTCACGCCGATCGTCATGGAATGCATCCAGTCAGACTTCGCCTTCATGCGGGTTCCCTCATAAGCGGACTTGTATTCCTTGTAATTGAAATCCGCTTTGTCAAGCCCGAGGAATTCCGGCGTTTTCAATTTCGGATAAAGAGCATCGAACTGCATGGTATCGACAAAGGACGCCACCTTCTGCAATTCACCGATGAACTTGTCGTAAAGGATTTCCGTTTCTTCCAGGTTCTTTGTCGCTTTCACATCGGCAAGTTCCATCGAAATGCCTGGAATCTCCTGGCCCGACGCCGTATCGGGGGCGATAAGTTCCGGCTTCAAGACAACAACGCTCCTGGGCGCCACAGAACAGATGTCCACCTCCGGCAAGAATCCCGGTGCCGTGTAGGTAAAGACATACGAATCCGCCTTAAGCGGGAACACCGCCTTCGGGAGCTTAGTGAGCGGAGACTGTTTGAACGCCGCAGAGAAATCCTTGTTCTCGTTTTCGAAGACGACTACCCCCGGAAATTCCGCCTCGCGCAAGACCTGCCAACGGCCGTTCTTCATAAAGAATAGCCTGGGAACGCGCGGAGAGTATAGGTAATACTTGTCGAAGTAAATGTCCGTTTCGTCCTGGAACGCCTTCAAGTTCTGCGCGGCATAAAAACGCATATACGCTACTTCGGAAGGCAGCAGGTGCGCCTCGGCCAGGCTAAAGGCGTGGAGAGTTACATAATTCGTAAAATCCGGTTTGCCCTGAATCCAGACGTATTCCCTGGGGCCCTTCTTATGGCGCCAATAAAGATTGAAGTTCTTGAGCGGGAAAGACGGTTTCTGCGAAACTACTGCCGTCCCCTTGGCTTCGATAACCATATTGGCAATAGGTTCGACGACGCTCCCGGCCACGAACTGATTCGATGCGACCTTGTAATTCTTGTCAGAATCGGCAAGGGCCATTGCCGGAATCAACAGCAACAGCGGCAGCAAACGGACTATAGACATAATATCTCCTCTTACATGTCTTTTAGCTACAGGACAAACCCCACAACTGAGCATTTTAAAAATAATATCTTCTCAGCGATTTAGTCCAAAATTATATGCCGTTTTCGCCCATATTCAGCAAATACCCGCCTTCAGAACCTCCGACAGGCCCAAGTTCCACCTTCCAGTCCGCCAAACGTATTATATCGGGATGATGCTCGATGACGATGACGGTATCGCCACGGGCAGAAAGCTTGCGCAACATGTTCCAGAGGATCTGGATATCCTTGAGGTGCAAGCCCGTAGTCGGTTCATCGAGCAGGTAGACCATCTCGCTTGCCGGCTTGCGCGCCAGCTCCGCCGCCAGCTTGAGGCGCTGGGATTCGCCACCGCTGAGCGTCGTGACGGATTGTCCGAGCTTTACGTACGGAAGGCCCACGTCTCGCAAGCATTCGAGCTTGGGAAGGATTTTCGGCTGGTCCTTGAAGAATTCGCAAGCCTCGACCACGCGCATGTCAAGCACGTCGGCGATGTTCTTGCCCTTGAAGGTGACCGTAAGCGTTTCCTGGTTGTAACGCTTGCCGCCACACACATCACAGACTTCCCACACATCCGAAAGGAAGTGCATCTCGATGGCGACGGCACCGCGACCCTCACAGGCCTCGCAGCGGCCGCGGGCCAAGTTGTAACTGAACCGCCCGTAATCGAAGCCCTTGATCTTGGATTGCGGCAACTTGGCGAAGAGGCGACGGATGTCGTCAAGTACGCCCGTGAAACTCGCGGGCGTGCTGCGAGGCGTACCCGAAATCGGGCTCTGGTCCACCAGCAAAACCTCGCCGCTCTGTTTTTTGCGACCGCGCGCCTGGAACTTCTTCTTGAGCCTCGGAAAGATTTCGTCCATGACCATGGAACTCTTGCCCGAGCCCGACACACCGCAGACCACGCTGATGGCGCCCTTCGGGAACTTTACAGACAAATTCTTAAGATTGTTATGATTCAGCTTTTCGAATTCATAGAATTCCGTAGAATCGGTAATGGGCTTTGCCGCAATCTCGTTTGCCATCGGGATGGTGTGCGTGAGGTACTTGACCGTCTCGCTGCGCGGGAACTGCTGCAGGGCATAGGGCTTGGAAAGCTGTTCCGGAGAACCTTCGGCAACGACTTCCCCACCGAACTCGCCCGCCGCGGGCCCCATATCGATGATGTGGTCGGCGGCCTGCATCATCTTCATGTCGTGCTCCACCACCACGAGCGTATTGCCGAGGTCGCGCAGGCGGTAAAGCGTATCCAGAAGCATCGCGGTATCGCTTTCGTGCAGGCCCACGGTAGGTTCGTCAAGCACATAGAGCACGCCTTCGAGACCGCTACCGATCTGACTTGCGAGGCGGATTCTCTGTGATTCGCCACCGCTGAGCGTGTCGCCCGCGCGGTCGAGGCCGATGTAACCAAGGCCCACGCTCTTGAGGAAGTTCAGGCGGCCAACAATTTCACGAAGCAGGGGCTCCGCGATGGCCTTCTTGCCTTCCGCGTTTTTCTCGCCGTCAAAAATCACGTGGCTGAACCATTCGAGCGCTTCGGAAATGCTCATGTGGTTCACGTCCATGATGTTCTTGCCGCAAATACGCACCGCAAGGTATTCAGGCTTCAACCTTTCGCCGTGACAATCGGGACACACGTGACCGTCGGAGTCATGTCCGAGACCGAGGCAAGATTCGCAGGCGCCCCAGTGCGTGTTGAAACTGAAATACTTCGGGTTGAGTGCCGCATCCATGTACCAGCCGCAATCCGGGCAGCCGGGCTTTTCGGAACAGACGATGCGCTCGCCCGCTTCGTTTTCCACATACAGGATTCCGTTGCCGTCGCGGTAGGCGCGTTCAAACGCTTCCACCAGGCGGGCGCGGGATTCTTCCTTCACGGTCACCGTATCGACGACGGCAAGCAACTGCTTTTCGCGCGTCGGGATTTTCGGAAGCGGAAGTTCCACGAGTTTTTCGCCCATGTAGACTTTGCGGTAACCCTTCTCGGTAAGGATTTTCGAAAGTTTCAGCACGTCCTTGATTTCGAACGGGGCAAGAACCGTCACCTTCTTGTTCAAGTCTCGCTCGAAGGCATGCTGCATCAGATCGCCCGCGCTGTACGAAGCCACGGGCTTTCCGCATTTCAAGCAATGCGGGGTCCCGACCCTCGCCCAGAAAATGCGGAAGTAGTCATAAATTTCGGTGAGGGTCGCGACCGTACTGCGCGGGCTCTTGCTTGCGCTCTTCTGGTCAATCGCAATCGCAGGCGCCAAGCCCGAAATCGAATCGATGCTCCCGTGGTCGGGGCGACCGAGGAAGCGGCGTGCATACGTGCTCAGCGTCTCGACAAAGCGGCGCTGGCCTTCGCTGAACAGCGTGTGGAACGCAAGGCTCGACTTACCGGAGCCCGAAACGCCTGTGACCACCGTGAGTTTGTGGCGCGGAATCGTCACGTCGATGTTCTTCAGGTTATGCTTGCGGGCGCCATGCACCTCGATATCGAGCGACAAATCTTCACCGCCCTTGAGCGTACGGTCGAAATGCTTGTTCTCGCCATGCTTCTTCGCGAGCACCGGGGCCAAGTAGCGGCCCGTCTCGGACTTCTTGCTCTTCGCAATCTGTTCCGGCGTTCCCGTCGCAATCACCTTACCGCCATGGATACCCGCATCCGGTCCCAAGTCGATAATCCAGTCGGCGCACTTGATCACGTCCAAGTTGTGTTCGATAATCACGACGCTGTTGCCGAGACTGCGCAGGCGGTTCAGGCAGTCCATGAGCTTGCGGATATCTTCAAAGTGCAGGCCCGTCGTCGGCTCGTCAAGCAAGTAGAGCGTTTTACCCGTGCCCGGGCGGCGCAATTCGGAGGCAATTTTTATACGTTGCGCTTCACCGCCGCTCAATGTCGTCGAAGGCTGGCCCAGAGTGAGGTAACCAAGACCCACTTCCACGAGCAAGTTCAGCGGTTCGGCAATCTTCGGGATGTCCTTGAAGAACTCCGCCGCATCAGCAATGCTCATATCGAGAATTTCGGAGACGTTTTTGCCCTTGAAATAAACTTCGCACGTCGCATCGTTAAAGCGTTTGCCACCGCACACTTCGCAAGTCACCTGCACGCTCGGCAGAATGTGCATGTCCACGATTTTCACGCCCGCACCTTCGCACGCATCGCAGCGGCCGCCCTTCACGTTGAAGCTGAAACGGCTCTTGCTGTAACCGCGAATCTTGCTTTCTTCCATGCTCGCGAAAAGGTCGCGCACATCGTCCCAAATCTTGGTGTAGGTCGCCGGGTTACTTCGCGGCGTGCGCCCAATCGGCGTCTGGTCGATTTCAATCACCTTGTCAATATTCTCAAGGCCTTCCAGGTGGTCAAACTTGCCCACCGGTTCCTCGGCATTGTAGAACACGCGGGCCAATTCGCGGCGCAGAATCTGGTTAATCAGCGTGCTCTTGCCGGAGCCCGAAACACCCGTCACCACGGTCAACGCGCCATCGAGCGGGATTTCGACATCGATGTTCTTGAGGTTATTTTCCGCCGCACCGCAAATCTTGAGTTTCGGCGTATTCTTGTCAATCTTCTTTCGCTTCTCGGGAATCTCGATCGCCTTGCGGCCACTCAGGTACGCGCCCGTCAGCGAAGCCTTGTTCTTCTCGAGTTCCTCGACGGTTCCTGCCGCAATCACGCGACCGCCTTCCACGCCGGCACCCGGCCCCACGTCAATCACGCAGTCCGCATGGCGCATGGTGTCTTCGTCATGCTCCACGATAATCAGGGAGTTGCCCTGTGCGCGCAAATGCTCCAGCATTCCGAGCAGCTTATCGTTATCGCGCGGGTGGAGCCCGATGCTCGGCTCGTCAAGCACATAAAGCACGCCCTGCAGGCCTGCACCTACGGCGCTTGCAAGCCTTATACGCTGCGCTTCGCCACCGCTCAGCGTAGAAGCCTTGCGGTTGATATTCAGGTAGCCAAGCCCCACCGCATTGAGGAAAGAAAGTCGCCCGCGGATTTCCTTCAGGATTTCCTTGCCGATGCGCTTTTCTTTTTCGGACAAATCCAGCTTATTGAAAAAGTCCACCGACTTTTCCACCGACCATTCCGTCATCTCGGTCAAATTATGCCCATGGAACGTGACCGCATTCGCCGTGCGGTTGATACGCGTGCCGTGGCATTCGGGGCAAACGCCAATCTGCATGTACTTGCGGAAGTGGTAAATGTGCCACATGTCCCACAGTTCCTGCATGATGGGGATAATCCCGCGTTCCGATTCGCTTGGCGTACCGTACAATACGGCATCCTGCTGCGCTTTCTTGAGCTTGTTCCACGGCGTATCGAGCGAGAAATGCATCTCGTTCGCGATGTTGCGCAAGTTGCGGCGTCCGAAGTCGCTAAAAATCAGCGTTCCGTCGTCCTTCTTGATGGTTGCGATGCAGCCGTCCTTAATGGATTTCGTCTTGTCCGGGATAATCAAGTCCAGGTCGAACTTGTAGCTTTCGCCCATGCCCTTGCACGCGGGGCAGCGGCCCTTCGGGTCGTTAAAGCTGAAGAACCGCGGTTCCAGTTCCGGAATGGAAATGCCGCACTTGGGGCAAGCAAGCAACGTGCCCTGCAGGCGGTACTCTTCCTTCGCCGACGCATTCCCGGCACCCGAAGCAGCACCCGCATTCGAAGCACCCGGCGTCGACAACAAAAAGCTCACCAACTTTCCGTCGGTCAGCTTCAGCGCGCCTTCCAGCGCCTCGCGCAAACGGCTCATGTTCTTGCGTTCAAGCGACAAGCGGTCAATCACCGCTTCAATCGTGTGCTTCTCGTAACGCACAAGGGCCGGAACATCTTCCAGGCGGTAAATCGTGCCGTCCACACGGGCACGCACAAAGCCGTTTTCCTTGAGCTCGGCCAACTCCTTGCGGTATTCACCCTTGCGCTCCTGCACAATCGGCGCCATCACCGTAATCTGCTTGCCCTCGTCGCTCACATACAAATTATCGACAATCTGGTCCACCGTCTGCGCCTGGATCACGCGCCCGCAATCGGGGCAGTGCGGCACGCCCAAGCGCGCAAAAAGCAAGCGGTAATGATCCAAAATCTCGACCACCGTACCCACTGTGGAACGCGGGTTCCTGTTCACCGTCTTCTGGTCAATTGAAATCGTCGGCGAAATGCCGCGCACGCTCTCCACCTCGGGGTGCTTCATGCGGCCGATAAACTGGCGCGCATACGCCGAGAGCGACTCCACGAAGCGCCTCTGGCCTTCCTGGAACACCGTATCGAACGCGAGGCTCGACTTGCCCGAACCGGAAACGCCGGTCACCACCACGATGGAATCGCGGGGAATGGAAAGGTTCACATGCCGTAGGTTATGCTCGTGCGCGTCGCGGATCTCGATAGACTTAGTCATACCCCAAATATAAGAAAAGACGGCTGTGCCGTCTATTTTTTAGTGAACATTTGTATAGATGAACAACCCCAAAGAAAGGTGTAGTAAAAATACTACACCTTTTTGTCTAATTCAAATCAATCTTTAAAATTACTTCAAAATAACATTCTTAGCGTCCACCATGCCATTTTGTTCAATTTTCACGACATAGCGACCGTTCGGAATTATTCCGGAATTCAACTTGATTTGATGTACACCCGGCTGGAGATTCTTTTCAGCAGCATTTGCGACAACAGCACCATTGATTCCGACAATAGAGACCTTCGTATCGCCAGCAGACTTCAGTTCAACGGCGACAGCAGAATGGCTCAAGCCCTTAAAGACTGGAGCAAGCGGCATAGCAGTAACGAGCGCCGTTTCGACAAAATTATTGTCAGCATAAGCGACTTCTGCAGACTTGGTCAAAGCCTCCGTACGCCAGTAAATCGTATGATAAGTTGTATTTTTTTCACCACTCATAATATTATCAATGCGATCTCTAATAGCCTTTTCTGCTGGCTTATCCTTAGAAAGGCCATAATAGTACGTTTCACTTTGATTATTATGATCTTCATCATCTATATAAAATTCGCTATGCGCAATATGTGCTAAATGGCTAAGATGAGCCGCATCAATGGAGGTTGACGGATTCGCAAAAACACCATACTTCGTTCCGAATGGAAATTTTGTAGTCGGATTGGAGCTTCTCGGAACAAAGCAGAATTCCAAGTCTACATCTTTTTTCTTCTCTACCTTGTTAGGCCATATAGAACCTACATAACCATTTTGAGTGTTAGAGTCCTCTGCATCATGATGACGTCTAACACGATATGTACCATCTGGACAGTTTTCATCTAACCGGAGCACCATATAGTCATAAGCAGTCCTAGGTAGATTAGTCGCTAGAATCGGGCAAAGGAAAAACCATGCAGCACCGCTACTAGAAACATTTACCCCAAACGGCACCGTGTCATTAAGAACGCGCGATTTATTATTATCATCTTCTTCATCAATTTTTATATACGCTTGAACTGCCTTTCCATCGGGACAGCCTTGACTACTAAATCCCAAGACTCCCACTAAAGATTTAAAATCAGGATGACGACCCCACAGTACCTGCCCCGAAGCAGACTCTATCACAATATCCTTCATACCCGCACCCCAAGGATACGGGTCCCAGCACTTTTCATTTGTAGTGCCCTGCTTCGTTTCTATAGAGAAAAACTTACTATAAATCGAGGGTAGCGGATTCGGATTTAAGCCTTGCTCAGGGAAATATCCACGAGCAGGAATCACTTTATTCGTATAATCAACAATGACCCTCCACACATGAGGATTAATATTCTCCCGAATCACACTTTTCGCATCAGGCGCAACATTTTTTAGAACAGGATACGCATTAAGATCTTGTGTTGAAAAATAAGCATAAATTTTAAATCCATTGATAGGATTTGTACCACCTACATTTGATATTTTAAAATCAGGCGAGTATGATCCACACGTGTTATCCGTATCAACACCAACCACCGATACGGCAAAACTCAAGGATACCCCAAAAAGAATAGGCAATAATATATTTTTCATTATTTCTCCATAAAAAAGATTTCGTATAATATAATAACGTTTTATTCAAATTAATCACAACAAAATAAAATTTTACAAACAAAAGGCCCCCGAAGAGGGGGCCCGCCAAAATGTACAAGAAGTCGGCTACTCCACAACCTTGACAGAATCTCCCGTTTCCGGATCATATTCCGCCGGAGGCGTATCCACCGGTTCCTTTTCCACGGGCTTAGACGGTTCCGGGGCCGGGCCGCGGTCGACCTCGTAGACAATCCCGTCAAAACGGAAATACTTGATGTCACTGTATTCCGCGGGCAAGCCGAACCAGTGGTCGCTATAGCACATGCAAGCCGTCACCTCGTGCATTTCGCCATAGCCGATCGACAGCGTATCGCCGGAAAGCGTATACACGAGTTCCGCACCGACACCGCAGTAATCGCTCACCTTGAGGATCATCACCTGTTCATTGCCGGCAGAATCCTGCACGATGTAGGCTTTGGGCAATTCACCCTGTACATCTTCTCCGGCTTCTTTAGCCAAGAGACTGCCTTCAAGAAAGTCATCGTACGGAGACCCCAGGCAAACCCCGAGTTTCACGGACTTTTTTCCGGCCGAGCCGAGATGATTATCTCCCGGCGAATTCGACATTGAGTCATCGCCGCACGCCATAAGCATCAGCGAAAGCATCGCGGCAAACATATATCTTTTTTTCATAATGATCCCTCCTTTTTGGAATGTACAATTTCGTAGGTAATCTCCTCAAACCTGAAATACTTGGCATCCTTGTATTCCGCGGGCAAATCAAACCAGTGGTCACTATAGCACACGCATTTTGTCGCCATAATGATTTCGTCATAAGAGACTGTCAACGTATCTCCGGAAAGCTCATATGCAAGTTTCACCTCGACTCCGCAATAATCGTTCACCAGCGGAACCATAATCTGGTCATTGCCAGCTGAATCCTGAACAATGTACGCCTTGGGCAATTCCTCGGATGCGCTTTTTGCCAAGGCTTGTCCACGCCATTCGAGCATTTCCTGGAAAGGAGATGCCTCGCATTCCCCAAGCCTAAGGGAAGGCTCTTTTACGTTTTGATGAGTGGTATCGTCCTGCGCAGCATGTACCGTATTTTCGTTCTCGGTCGTTCCCACCCATTGCGGCGAATCGGAACAGGCAAAAAACACGACCGCAAAACACACTGTCAAAAACATAATCTTCTTCATAGTTACCTACCTTTCTTGACTTCGGAAACGTCAATTTTATCTGTAAGAGGAAACACCTGGAAGTTCACTTGATAGACTTGGTCTATCTTCTGGCACCCATTCGCTATAGAAACAATCCTTTTGCGGAAGGCATCAACCTCCCTCGAAATGCGTTCATAAGTCGGACCGTCTATTCCCATGGTGACACTCGAAAAATGGCGCTTGTCCGTAGAATCCCCGGCAATGGAGTCTACCGCCAGCTCGGTCATTTTCCTGTTCATTGCCCGTATGGCGAAGGGAATCGACTCCTTGGAACCCTTCACCGCCTTTTGCGTCTGCTCGTACGAACCGTCCTCCCTCCTCCTGAGCAGATCGGCCCGAACGAGGAACTGCAATACCTCGCGGACATCGACTGCCGTAGCGGGAGTCTTTATCTTGGAGGCCATCTCGCCGAACGTCGCCCCGGGCATGAGCGGCGCCAGTTCACGCACAATCGGGTACATGGGCGACTCGTAGTAGCGAATGGCATCCGCATCGACGATGCGAATCTTGTTCATGCGCGCCTCTCGTTCGAGTTCCTGAAGCGACGATTCCTTCTCGGCATCGGTTTTCGCGTTCCCGAACTTCACGAGTAAGGCAAAATAGGTGCAATCGAACCCTTCGAGCCCCATGGCGCGCGACACCTTCGCTATACCCGGCTTGCTCAAGCGCGTCTTGCCGTCACAGACCAGCTTGAGGTACGTCGGCGAAACGAACCCAGAAAGGCTAGCGAATTCGCGCCACGTAAAGTACGAGTTCCTCTTGCGCTCCTCGAAAAAATCACGCATGTACTGGCGGTAGTCTTTATATTCAACAATCGGTTTCATATTCTAAAAAATAATACAAAAATTCCGAAAAACACGTAAAAAATCAAGTTTTTTCATACATTATTTTATTTGTAATCAGCATATGATACAAAAACATGCAACAAACGAAAACGAGTTTCGGTCGCCCCCCAAAAAAAGGGCGAACCTCGACCAACAGACCTGTGTAAAATCATTTTCGCTTGATGAAATAGAGCAACTAACATATCTTGACGAAATTGAGCAAATAACGTATATTTGGCTCACCTAACGGGGATATAGCTCAGTTGGTAGAGCGACAGGTTCGCAATCTGTAGGTCATGGGTTCGACTCCCACTATCTCCATGCGAAAAGGACGGCTTAACGGCCGTCCTTTTTCGTTTCCGCAATGCAACCGGCGGTCCTAGAATTCCACCTTGACGCCCGCCTTGCCCGAGGTCAGCAGGCTGCTTCCCGGGAAGTAATCCTTGAGCGTATCCGGGAGCCAGTAGTTCAGATACAGCTGCTCCACGCCCAGATAAAGGGTAAACCAGCTCGGGTTCCACTGGAACATCAGACCCCACGTTCCCGAGAACTTGCCCATCTTCTCGTATTCCTCCGACGCGCCGTCTACAAGAGTCCCGCCGAACAGGTTGAACTTCGCCTCGATGGAAATCCGGTTCCTGAACATGTACGTGAGCTTCGCACGCAAGGTCGGGCCGACCCAGCGGCTCCAGTAAGTCGAGAACTCCACCTCGGGAGTATTCTGCATGTTTTCCCATGCTTCCTGCTGCTTCGCCATGGCATCGTCGATGTACGTCTGGAGGATTCCATTCTTGGTATCGGCACAGACAGAATCGCCATGGACCGCCACGCAGTTAGCCCAGTAGTTCTCGAACGGAATCACCGACCCGACATACTGGTCAACGCAATTACCCCACATGTCCCTCACGCAATCTGTGTTAGACTGCTCCACGAAGTCCAGGATATCCACCATGTAGTCGGCCTCGTACTTCGCACCGAGGTAAACGCTCCAGCTGAACCCGAACGGCTCGGTCCTATGCCATGCCACATACAGCGCTGCAGACGCGGGCCCATCATCCCGGTAATAACCCATGGCAGCCGCCCCTATGCGCTGCTTGTCGAGCCTGTAGAAATCATATTCCAGCCAGCCGTACCCCGACAACTTCAAACTGCCTTCGTCGTTCACATTGAAATCAAGCCCGACATCGAGAAGGAGACTATTGCTGACAAGCGAGTATTCCAGACCGGGAGCGAGAGTCCAGTCGTTCGTATCGAGCACAGGCATCTTGTCATTGGCGAAGAACCATTCCGAAACAAACGCGACACCGAGCGAATGGATCCAGTCCCCGACGCTGTAATCGACGAACGCGCTAGCCGAGGCGAACAAATCCCCGCCGTTCTCGGAAACCCTCCCGCGGCCGAACTCGGCATAGTGCAACCCGTAAAAACCGACATCGCTCAAGAACCGGAAGGAGAACGATCCCGTATTGTCCTTCGTTATTCCGAGGGCATCATAGTATTGCTTGATAATTTCGCGGATTTCTTCGGTATATTCACCGCCGACAGCGGCCGCCCGTTCAAAATAGGCCAGAGCCTCGGGAATGTTCTCCGCTTCTTCGGCCTGCATGGCGCGCATGTACAACTCTTGCTGCGTATCCGCATGAAGCAGAGACGCCAATGCAAGAAGCAATATGGGTATAAACGCCAGCGGGCGCATTACTGCTGCGAAGGAATCGGCCCAGGCCCATAGCAACCCCACGGGAAATAAAAACAGGGGTTCACCGGAAAAGCGGCCGGTGCATTGCCACGCATCGGATTCATAGCGTGAGAATCTGGTCTTTCGTAAAACGGCTGACGTTCGCGAGGCTGCATTTTTTGCGGTTTCCCCTCAAAGCGAGACTTCTCGTTCCGGTTTTTCGAAACGTCCTGGCGGATGACCTGTTTCTCGGCACTGGAGCTTTCCCTAATCTTGGTGAGGATCTGCTCGCGGGCCTGCTTGCGTTCAGCACGCATCTTCTGCCATTCTGCGCTTTCTTTAGCACCCAAATCAGGAGTCCCTCTAGAGACTTCCAGTCTTTCGGCGGGGGTCGGAACACTGGATGCGGGCGCAGCGACACCACCGGCGAAAGACATCATCGCCGAGAGGGTCAATATCGAGATGAAAGCTGCGTACTTCATACCCGTCCTTCTGCAAATTCCGTGCCAATGTTCCTTTTGGCTATCAATATAGGCTTTTTTAAGCCCTATATACCAAAATATAATTTAAATCCTTGAAAAAGCAAACGAAAAAACCGAGAGAAACACCTTGTTTAGGACTTTTCGTTCCGCTTTTTCAAACACCCCGTTTCATCAGTTCTTAAAATCTTCTTTCTTCATGCCCAAGCGCTCCATGACCTCACGGAGGACCTTGCGGTCAATCCCGAGAATCGTGGCAGCAAGAGTGAGGTTCGCATTGCTGTCCTGCAGGGCGCGGGCAATCACTTCGCGCTCCACGGCCTCGCGCGCTTCCTTCAGCGTGCGGGGGCTTTCCTTAGCCTCCTTCTGCACGTCGTCGAGCCCGATATCCTTGGGCTGTATAACGCCGTGCACCGCCTGCACCAAGCCCTTCTGGATGCGGTTTTCGAGTTCGCGCACGTTGCCCGGCCAGTGGTAGCCCAGCAGCGCCTTCTCGGTATTGCGGCTCATCTTGAACTTGCCGCGACCATATTCCGCACCATAACGCTTGATGAATTCCTCAGCGAGCAGCACCACGTCCTGCCCGCGCTCGCGCAGGGGCGGAATGGAAAGCGGCATCACCTGGATGCGGAAGTACAAGTCTTCGCGGAAACGCTTCTCGCGAACGGCAGCCTCGAGATCCACATGCGTCGCCGATATCACGCGCACGTTCACCGGAATTTCGCGGTTGTCGCCCACGCGCGTAATGTGCTTCTCCTGCAACACGCGCAAAAGCTTCACCTGCATGTTCATCGGGAGTTCGCCAATCTCATCGAGGAAAATCGTGCCACCGTCGGCCTCTTCGAAAAAGCCCTTGCGGGTATCGATTGCGCCGGTGAACGAGCCCCTCGCATGCCCGAACAGGAGGGATTCTATCAGGTGCTCGGGAATGGCCCCGCAGTTCACCGCAATGAACGGGCGGTCGGCACGCGGGCTATGATTATGGATAAAGCGCGCGAACACTTCCTTGCCCGTCCCGGTCTCGCCGCGGATAATCACGGGCAGCGGGAGCAAGGCAAGCTTTTCGGCCAGCGCGACTAGTTCCGCCATCGCCTTGCACGAATACACGATGCCGTCCTTACGAACAACGTTCTTGAGCACGTCGAGCGATTCCTTGTCGCGCAAGCGGTCGTAAGCGGCAAAAGCAAACTTTTCGCACACCTCCACGAAGGCGTCGAAGAGTGCGCTATCCTCTTCGGTAAAAGGTTCCTCGCGGGCGGCGCGCTGCAAGTACAGGTAGCCCGATTCGCTGTCGGGAGTACGGAACGGCGAAACCATGATGCTCGTGAGCTGGTTCTGGACGATGGACTTCGAGAGGTCGGCCCCGTCGTCATCGAGCTGGTTCCACACGACGGCGCGCTTTTCGGACTTCGCCTGTTTCACCGCCGAAATGGAAATGCTCACCTGCTCGGGGTTCGAGAAGTGCAGCGGGTTATCGCCCGAAATATCGAGCACGGCAGCGTCCGCATGGAGCACACCCTTCGCCACTTCGAGTATCTTAGAGAAAAGGTTCTCGGGCTGTTCCTCGTCGAGCAGCGTCTTCACCACATCGAGCATCTTTTCAGTCGCAAGCATCGATTCCGTTTTCATTCTGCAACTACTCCGTTCAAGTTTACTCGTCCGTTACACCGTCGGCGGCGGCACCTTCGAGTTCGGGCGTAGGCAGGGTTTCGAGCAACGTTCCCGATACACCGCTGTCGCCGCCCGAGGAATCCTGCACCTCTTCCGCAATCCCGTCAAGCGACCTGGATTTCTGCAGGATGGAGGCTCCGGTATCGTCGATAGACGGCCCCCCGCGCGAAAACGCGAGGAACAGAACAACAAACAACAATATAACTCCTAATATACAAGCTAACGCGACCCGTTTCCGCCTCCCTGTGGGCTTAATCACCGCAAATTCAGCAGGAAGGGCGCATATGCTTTCGGAACCGTCACCAATCGTTCCGATTTTTTCAGCGAGGGCGGCGACAGAACGCGCCCGCAGGGTTTCCCACGCGACACTCCCGCCGGACACCTGCCCGAAGGCTATTTCCAGCAGTTCGTCCAGTTCGTCGAAATCCTCCACGCGGTCTTCCGGATCGGCACGCAAAAGCCCCTTCCACAAGGGTTCCAAGTAAGAAAGCGTCTCCGCATCCACGCCCCTGCCGTACAGGAGCGAAGCCGGGTCGAGGCCATCCACCTGCGATGCCGCCCGCGCATACGATTCGAAGGAATCGCCCACGACAAGATCCACACCCGCAACCAGGCGGTACAGGAGCACGCCAACGCTATAAAGGTCGCTCTTTTCGTCGGGCGCGTGGCCCTGGAAGCGTTCGGGAGCAGCATATGCGGGAGCCCCCAGCCCCACGATGCCGCAATCGATAACCACCGGCGTTCCGTCGGCGCAGACAATCACGTTCGAAGGATTCAGGTCCCCGTGATGCACCCCGCACGACGCCAGCGCGGCCAGCGCCCGCACGACATCACGAACAAGCGCAATTGCGAATGCGACCGGCAAAGCGCCCAGTTCCCCTACGGAAATTCCATCCACGAAATCGTACACCAGGTAAGACCGGCCGGCCTTCTCGCCCGTCTCGCGCACCCGGTAGACGCCCCGGTCGTGCACCTGCGAAACGGCCTCGATAGATGCGGCATCGAACCTCACGCCCGCGGCATACCACTTGAGCGCATATTCCCTACCCTGCGAAACGACCTTGTAAATCTCGGCCTCGCCGCCCCTGTGGAGCATAGCGCACTGGCTCACTCCGGCAAGGATGCTCATAGTTCGCCTGCCCGCACCATCGCGCCGAGCGAATCCTCGGCAACCCGCGTCCAGCGGGAAAGTTCAGCATCTTCGGGGAGCGCCTCGTGGCCCATCGACCAGATGTCCCACGCCGACCCGATATCGCCCTCGGCCCAGTAGAGGTTTCCGAGGTTCAGGTAGGCCGAAGAGAACTTCGGTTCCTTCGTCACGATAAACGCATAAATCTTCTTCGCCTCGTCGACGCGCCCGAGATTCGCGAACAGGAGCGCCTTGAGGTTGTAGCTGAAATAGTTCGCGCTGTCGAGCCGGATAGAACGGTCCAGAAGCGGGAGCACGTTCGCACGCCCGTCCTTGTACAGCGTCGCACGCGCCAGGTAGAACAGCGCGGTAGAATAGGTACCCGAGATGCTTTCGGAGGAATCGACCTTCGAGAGGATGCGGAACTCGTTCACGGTCTTTTCCCACATATCGAGCGCAGGCAGCTTGAGCCGCTCCTTGTCTTCGGCGATGGAATAATAAGCAAGCGCAAGGCCGTAGCGGGCATCGCGATTCGCCGGTTCGTCGTCGAGCGCCTTCGAGAAGTTGGTCACGGCGCGGTCAAAATCACCGATGCGCAAGGCGGTATTCCCCCGCTCCACGCTCCGCTCTACACAAGCGGAAAAGACGGCAGCCGCCAGCAGCAGCGCCGTCGCGCATAGAATACGCAAAAATAGATGTGTCTGATACCAAACACGCCTGTTCATACCCCCAAAATACATTAAAAAACGGGAAAATGTGGGCCAACCCCCAAAAAAATGCATTTTTTTGTGAGAAAAATATGCCAAGCGCGGACCAAACAGGGCCGAAGCGGGCTTTTGCCCCATACCTAGCAAAAAAGGCACAAAAAAGAAACCCCAGCACATGGCCGGGGTCCCGAAATTTCGTTGAAGGAACGAATTACTTTTCGATGTCGTACTGGGCGACGAGTTCGCCGTTGGCGTCGAGGGCGCGGACGACGTTTTCATCGCGCTGGAGGATGAGGTTGGCCTTTTCACCCTTGGCGGACGTGAGTTCGACAGAGAGGGAGCCATCTTCGTTCTTCACGGCGGCAATGGAGTTGCCCTGAGCATCCTGCTCATAGTAGGAGTCACCAGAAGCGAGCGGGTTGGAGCCAGTCCAGAATTCAACAGTGTTGAGGACGAGGTAGTCGATGAAGTATGCGAAGCCGTAAACCGGGATCACATGCATACCGAAGTGCACAATGGAGTTGAGCCACTTGTTGCCAAGGGTTCCGTTCCACTTGTGGAGCTTGCCGAACAGAGCGTTGCTACCATAGCAACCGGTGAGAGTAATCATGCCTGCGCAAACGAGAGCAGCGATACCTTTTTTCATTTTTGTACTCCTTGAGGGGGTTGAGTTTATCGTTTTACGACAGAAAAAATATAACTAAAAAAAAGATTTTAAACAGAAACTTTCGGAATTTTTTCGATTTTCTTGATAATCGTCACCGAATCCGGAAACAGCCTAAATTTTCGTAACTTCTTGAAACTCACCCATTTAGCGCAGTCATACCCCGTCAAGGCGGGCTTTTTTTCGTCAATAATCGCAAAAAACGGGAAAATACGGCAATTTTTCTCGCATTGGGAGTCGAAGGCCCCCAGGGGGCGATGCGAGCGCAGCTTTACCGTGAGCCTGTCGAAAAAAGCATTCTCGAGGGAATCTTCAAGGGTCTCGTTGCCTTCTACCTCCCCCGAGGGGAATTCCCAGTACCCGGCATAAGGCACGCACGCAGGCCTCCTGCATATAAGAAATTTTCCTTCGCGTTCGGCAATTCCGCAAGAAACTAGCATAAAAGCCCCGTTTTTCGTATTTTATGGTGGATAATGTACAAATTATTAATTATTTTAAGCAAGGGGAAGCAAAGGGATTGTAATTCCGTCCCCAACTGGGAAAGGAAGAGATATGGTGTTTAGGTGTCGATTAATCGCACTGTTTTTAGCGATAGCCATTGCGCAGGCTTTCGCTGTTGATTCGCTTAACATCTGGATTATGCCCAATGGGGCCTCGCCCCAGCAGAAACTCGAGCAGGAACTCGAGATTTTCACAGCCAAGACGCACATTCCGGTCAAGGTGAAGGTGCTCGACTGGGGCGAAGCGTGGAACCGCATTTCGACCACGCTCGAAACCGGAGAAAACTCCCCCGACTTGTTGCAGCTCGGGAGCACGTGGGTTCCCTACTTCGCCGCTCGCGGTGAACTCAAGAACCTAAACGAGATTCTCGAACAAGTAGACTCCACACGATTCGTGCCCGTCTCGTGGTACACATCCCATATAGACAGCGACACAAACATCTATGCCATCCCGTGGTTCATCGACGTGAGGCCCGTACTCGGCAACAAGCGCATCATGAAGAAATACGGCATAACGCCCGCAAGTATCCGCAGCTACAAGGGATTCTCGGACGCCATCCGCAAAGTGAACGAAGGCAAGGAACTGCTCGAATACGGAGCCAAAATCCGCGGCTACGCATTCCCGGGCAAGAGCGACTGGAACATCCCCCACAATTTCGCTCCGTGGATCTGGAGCTACGGCGGCAAGTTCGTCGACAAAGACAAGAATGGGAAATGGCATGCAAGCATCCTCACGGCGCCAACGCTCGAAGGCATCGCCAAGTACCTTTCCTTTATCGTAGATTCGCTCGTATCCACCGAATCGCTACAATCTAATTCCGCAGAGATTGCCCAGCAGTTCAACAACGGCGAATTCGCCTTCATCGTGAGCACCGCAGAAATCGTGATGCAGACGCGCATCCACGGTTCGCAGGGCGGGCTTTCGGATGCCCGCATCGGGCAGGACAGCGTAACAGTGCTCCCCATCCCGATGGGCAAGGCTGGCAGCGTGAGCTTCGTCGGAGGCTCGAACCTCGCCATTCCCGCAAGAAACACGAAAGACGAAGCCATACAGTTACTGCTTTTCTTGACTGCAGACAGTAGCCTCGACGACTACACCAAGCAAATCGGGTTCCTGCCCGCATCAAAGAAGGTCCTGGAATCTTGGATCGAAGACGAAACCTACAAGAACCTGGTCGCCCAGCTTGAAACCGGAAGAACCTATCCCGCACTCCCCGAATGGGGCACCATCGAGCAGACGCTCGTCTCCATGTTCAGCGCTGTGTGGGAACTGCTCGAAATTCCAGCACTCTACTCCGAAGAAAAGCTGTATCGAATTTTCAAGGACAAATCCGATATCATCGACGCCCAGCTAGGCTACACGCCCACGCACGCCATGACCTTCGCCGAATTCCAGGAAATCTGGCAAAAATCCATCATAAAGCCAGATACCTCGGAACAACAGCCAGACGCGGCAAAGGAACCAAAAAGCAAAGGTATCAACCCGACCCCGTATGTATTCTTTGTTGTCCTCATACTCAGTTTCATCGTTTCCTATACCCGCAAAAGAAAGAAGAGGTAGGCTAGAACTATGAACGAGAATAGAGTATTAAAACTTTCCAAGAGCATAATTGTCCGGAGCCTCCTGTTCCTGATAATCGCGCTGACCGCCGTCACCATCGGCGGCATGTACTATTTCGTTAACCGCCATACGCAGATGAACCTCGCCTCAACCTTCGAGGCCAACAAGGTCCACCTGCAGCAGATGTCCACGGCCCTCCACAACGAGATGCAACAGTTCGGCAACCAGCTCACCCTGCTTGCAAAGACATCCGAAATCAAGAGCATGGACCCCGCCATCGCGGCCGGCTACCTGAAGAGCTACAACATCTCCCCGCTGTTCATCTCGGGTGAAAAGATTTCGCTGTTCGATCGCAACGACAGCCTAATCTGCGACAACACCATGATCGTCTCGACGGCGACCAAGTACCCCATCGACTTTACGAAGATCACTCCGCACAGGCCCTACATCTCGGGATGGTACCGCGACCCCGACAACATGCGCCCCAAGCGCGCATTCGCCACAGTCGTCGCCGACAACGCCAAGGGAAACGGAAGCCTCGTCGCCAGTTTCTCCGCACAGAGGCTCTGGAAAATTCTCTCCGACAGCAAGGTCGGCAAGAAGGGCTACTACGTCGCCATCAATTCCGAAGGTGAAATCATCTTCCACCCGGACCTTGAGAAGTGGCTCGCCGACCACCACAAGATTTCGGAACTCGGCATAAGGAACTTCTCCCCGAAGAATGAAGAAATCAAGAAGGTCAAATTCTATACGCTCTCTGACGGACAGGAATACCTCGCCAACTACGTATACGACACCATCTACGACATCGGCCTGCTCTCGCTGCAACCCAAGGAAGAAATCGACGAACAGATTTCCACGCTCCTGCTCGTAAGCAAGGTCATGCTCGTCACGGCACTCATTGCGATACTCCTCGTTTCCGTCTGGTTCTACCGCAAGCTCGTGCTCCCCATGACCAAGCTCATCGTCCATACCATCAAGATTTCCGAAGGCGACATCGAGGCCGAAGACATCGACTTCGGCAAGAGGCAAGACGAAATCGGCATCCTGGCGAAACACTTCAATATCATGCACGGGACCATCAAGCGGCAGATCGCAGAACTCAACGCGCACCGCGAAATGCTCGAACAGGAAGTGCGGGAACGGACAAAGGAACTCGAGGAAGCGAACAAGAAGCTTGACCTGATTTCGAGGACGGACGAACTCACGGGGCTCCCCAACCGCCGCGACATGCTGCGCACCATCGACAACGAGATTCAGCGCATCGCACGCACCAGGAAGCCGCTCTGCTTTATATTCATCGACATCGACCACTTCAAGAACGTCAACGACACCTACGGGCACGCCTGCGGTGACGAGGTCTTAAAACATGTCTCCGGTACCATCCGCAACCTGCTGCGCAAGTACGACGTGCTAGCCCGGTACGGCGGCGAGGAATTCCTCACGCTCCTCCCCGAAACAGACCTCATGGGTGCAAAGACTGTCGCGGAACGTTTCCGCTCGACCATCGAGAACACGACCGTCACTTACGGCAAGCTCTCCATCAAGGCGACCATCACGCTGGGTGTCGCGCTATACGACAGCGCCCTCGGAGTGGACAGGAGCATCCAGATGGCAGACCGCGCCCTGTACGAGGGCAAGGAAAGCGGGCGAAACAAGGTCGTCGTCTGGGACCCCGCGCGTACCACCGAAGAAGACTACAAGGCGGCCGAACTCGAACGAGCCGCAAAGAACCTGTAGAATCAAGGAAATCGTAGATACAAAAAAGCCCGCCAAATGGCGGGCTTTTTTATCGGGATGACTGAATTCGAATCAGCGACCTCTTGAACCCCATTCAAGCGCTCTACCAGGCTGAGCTACATCCCGAGGTCTTTCGTAAGAGTATGCCAAAGTTAGTTAAACTCGGGGCTTTTTTCAAGGTAAAATCCCGAAAAAACAAATTTTTTCGGGAAGTTCGAGACCGGACTACTCGTTCCAGTAGCCGACGACCAGCACCTCGGGTGTAGCCTTCGGGAACTTCTTGCTCGTGAAGGATACAATCTTGCGAATGCTCTTCTGCTTGAGTTCCCAACCCTCACGCGTGAGCCCCTTCGTCGTGAGCGTCACCTTGAGTCCCGGGACCTTCCCGCCTTCCTTGATCTTGTCGAGTTTGTCCACGTTGAGCATCACATTCTTCGTCTTGATGGAGAACTGCTTCGCCGACTCGGGAGAAAGTTCCAGATCGGGGCGCGCCTTCTTGTCGGTCTCCCACACATAGAACGTCCACTCGCGCTTCTCGCCCGCCTTGTAGAAGCCCGCATCGAAGAGTTTCTCGCCGAAGAATATCGGAGCCTTCACCAAGCCCGAGAGATTCGCCGTATAGGGTTTGCCGCCTTCCGCGACAAGTACCACGACCGGCTCAATCTTGCCGTCCATGCCCGAGAAATCCATGTCGAATTCGATGGTCACGGCAGCATTCGCGGCAATCTTCTGCGGGAACTTGAAGTTCGACATGCCGATGCCCTGGCCAAACACGTTCTCGAGCGCAATCTCCGCACCCGTAGTATTCGCACCCTGGAGCACGATATGCTTCTGCTCGCCCTGGTTCACCACGCCGATGGGGTAAACTTCAGGAACAAAACGGATAGCCTCGTCGGCAAAGGAAGCCGCACAGGCAACCGCCACAACAAACATGGATTTAAGAATTCTTGAAATCATGGCCGAGAATATAGCAAATACGCACATCAGGCGTTTTGGAGGAAACAGGCATTTGGGGAGCAAATAAAAAGAGATTAAACACAGCCCCTTTATTATATTTAGAACAAACTAAACAAACCTATACCGCGACCCAACATTCAAAATTAAAAAAGGCACAATTAGTCCTACGGCCAGTCGGCGCAACCGTCCCGAGATAGGACTAAACCACACTTTTCGCCACATTTAGTCCTATCAAAAAGGCATTTCGAATAAATTTTACTGGGAGTCCCACCCCTTTCCGCCGCCAGGATAGGACTAAACCACAAAATTCAGCGCTTTTAGTCCTACAATCAGCCGGAGCAATCGTCCCGAGATAGTACTAAATCGCACTTTTTATCGCATTTAGTCCTACATTTTGCAATCCAACGCGACTAAACTGGGCTTTCAAACCCGTTTTTTGTACATTACACCCTGTGTTTAAACCATGGGAAGCAACTCGATGAACAAATTCATTCCCGAAACGATTTCTAGAGACAAGCTTACGGCCCAGGTGTCCGCACGTCTGCAGGAACTCCACGCCCTCCGCGTCGAAAAGCAAAAAGCCCTGAAAGACGCCCCCAGCGGAAGACTTCGCATTACCACAACCCAAGCCGGCCATTCCCATTTTTATCTCGTAGACGGCGAGCATACCAACGGCACATACATCCCCGAAAAAGAAATCGCCAAAGCCCAAGCCATCGCACAAAAGGACTACGACAAGGCAATCCTCGCAGAAATAGAAAGCGAAATTCACCTGCTGGAAAAATTCGCATCGAAATACGGCGGCGAAAATATCGAGAAAATCTACGAATCCCTAAATTCCGCCCGCAAGCAGCTGGTTCATCCCGTCATTCTGCCCGACGATAAATATGCGGAACTCTGGCAAGCCCGCCCCTACAAGGCGAAATCATTCGCGAACGGAACTCCGGAAATTTTCACCTCGAAAGAATTGCGGGTGCGCTCGAAATCAGAAGTCATCATCGCCGAAAAGCTCGATAGCGAGGGCATTCCCTTCCGATACGAATACCCGATTGCCATCAAAGGTGCGGGAGTCGTACATCCTGATTTCTATTGCTTGAATGTTCGAACCCGCAAAGAATTTGCATGGGAGCACTTCGGGCTAATGGATGATCCGGATTACGCCACGCAAGCAGTAAAGAAAATCGAGCTCTATGCCAAGGCGGGTTACACCATCGGGGACAAGCTCATCGCGACCTTCGAAACCTCCACGAACCCGCTCAATGCAAAATACGTCGGAAACGTCATTAAAAATTTCCTGAAATAGCCGAGCATCCACCATCAGGCAGCAGCTTTTGCCCACACTTTATCGAGCGATCGAAACCCGCATCAGCAAGTCGCACATTTCGGCGTAACTATGGACCACGTTCTCGGGATTCAGCGGGGAGAGGTTCTCCGGCTTTCCAAAGCCGCAAAAGAGCGTAACGCAATCGACGCTGGCAGCACGCGCCGCAAGGATATCGGGCTGATCGTCCCCCACCATGACGGTATTTTCGCAAGATTCGCCCGCCATTTCGATAATTTTCAGGAGCCCCGCGGGGCTAGGCTTGCGTTCGGGCGTAGTGTCCCCGCAAAGCATGAATTCGACACAATCGCGAATCCCGAAATGCTCCAGAATTTTCAGGGCGGGCAGTTCCGGCTTGTTCGTGAGCATGGCAATGCGGGCTGGAGCCTTGCGCAAAAATTCCACGACACCCGGATTCGGGAGCGTGCGCTCCGTGCAATGCTCCCAATAAAATTGGGAATAGACCTTGTGAACCGCCTCCACCGTGATACCCGTGCGAGCCATGTTCTCGGGGAGAGCCGCGTCCCCCATGCTCCGTTCGATAAGCTTCAGCGTTCCGTTCCCGATAAAAGTGCGCACACGCTGTTCTTCGTGTTCCGGGAGCCCGAAATGGCGCAGCGCATAATTCACCGCCACGGATAAATCACCGAGCGTGTTGAACAGCGTCCCGTCCAGGTCAAATACGATAAGGGTTTTCTTGTGGAGCATAGCGCGCCAAATGTAGAAATTTAGCGGATAATTTCCATCTCGACGAGGAACCGGTAAAAGCAAAGCGCCGACACTCCCAAGATAAACACAAGCACAATCACGAACTGCACCGGATGTTCATGAAAATCGTAGTCCGCCTTGCCGTACGAGAAACTCCCGCGGACAATCGCGCTTATGAACAGGGCAAGGAACAGAAGGGCAAGAAGCAAGGACATTGCAGAATCACCCCACGCCGTAGTGCGTTTTCATCATTTCGGCAACTTCGGGAAAAACACGCTCATCCACAACAAAAGACCATCGACCTTTCTTGAAAAAGAACATGAGGGCGTCTCTTTCATCGCGTTTTGTCTTATGCAGTTCAGACCTGTCGAACGAAAACGACTTTTCCCCGAAACGGGTGAAAAGCACAAACCTGTCCTTGTACCACCTTATCTCAAAAACATCCCTCAAATGATAAAAAGCATAGCCAACGATTACGGCGGCAAAAACACCAGCAAAAGCGGCCTTGCCCGTATCCGAAACAAGAACATTGCCAATGGCTATCAGCACGTTAAAAAGAAAGGCTACGACATACCAAACCATGCCGACGGGGCGTTTCAGCGGCTTGAATACCGCATAAACAGAGCCGTTTCCACCCTGAACAATGTCTTTCGGATTTAACTCGTCGTAAATTCTGCACAACATCTTTGTAACTTCTGGAAACGCCTTTTCACGAAGTACAAAACTCCATTTTTCCTTTTTCAGGCAAACGCTAAAGCCTTTGTCGTCTTCGTATCCAAACTCCGCAAACACCGATTTATCAAACGAGAGTTCCGTTTCTCCATAGAGTGTCTTTAAAACGAATTTATCCTTATACCATTTTACGGCAAGAACCGTTCTTGACAAAACGAAAATACAAATAGCAAAACACACACTCACAAGCAACCATAACGGCCACAAAGACTTCAGCTCTTCGACAAAGAACATCGCCGCAACAGAAAACAAAAATGGACCAAGACAGAAGAGCATTCCCACAATGGTTTTAACAAATTCAAACTTGGCAATTTTAAACACAACATAACCAGAGGTTCTTTGCGCAAAGTCCACCTCATCGGAATGCTCAAGATAATCAAAGCCGTTTATTTCACCCTGATTCCGTTTCTGGACAGAACCTACTTTACATTCGGCTTTCTCGACGCGACCATAATTCGGATTCGGCGCATCGCACCACAAGCAACACTGCATGTCATCTTCGTATTCTTCACCGCATTTCGGACAAATCATGAAATTCTCCTACAACGAGAAATATAAATTTTTTTATCCAGGTTTCTCAAATTCGAACACCCCTCCATAAAAAATTATTTATGCAGTAGTAACTTGTTATTCCCTTGGAGGCCGTCGTTGTCGAAGCGGACGGTGGGATTCTTGCCGGTCTTGTAGGCATCTTCGCTCTCGTAGAGGGAGAGCGCCACGGAAACGCCAGGCTGGGTTGCAAGATTTGCCTCGCCCACCGGAAGCGCGCCGCTGAACGAGAACTGCCGCGACGCGCCGTCCTTGAACGTTCCCTTCGGGATGCGGACGGTCTCGCCAATCTGCGCAAGAGACGCTCCCGTACTGTCGACAAATTCAGCAACCAAATACACATCGAAGAAACAGGGCGCCACGCCGGTGTTCTTGACGGTAATGTTCAGCGTGTTCGTCGCAATATTGCCCGTGGCAGTGTCGGTGGAGTTTTCCGCGGTGGGCGTCACGACCGTCAGCAATTCAGCCTGCGTCACGATAAAGTTGTACCCGATGACCTTGCTCATGGAATCGGCCAACGCCTTGTTGTCCTTGTAGAAATAGTAACCGCAGTCGTTGTCCTGATCCAGAACGTAGTAGGTCAAGTGCGCCGTAGTAATCGCATCCACCCAGCGTTCCGCAGTCCACTTCTGGGTACCTCCGGGAATCAGGTCGTCATTGGCCAGCATCGTCTTGTAACCGGCGATGTTCTCAGCAATGGTCGGGAGGTTCGCATTGTACGCCCGCAGCAAGGTATCCGGCCGGCCGGGAATGCCGATGAATCCGTCGTCGCGCTTGGTAATGCCGAGACTGAGTGCATGCGTATAGACATCGCCAAAACCGTTGGAGGGCAGCACCAGCTGGGTCTTCTTGAACACGGACGCATAATAGTCCAGCATGTCGATCAACACCGAATCGGCCGGCATTTCGCTCCCCAATATGTGGGACGTGTGCCATTCGCCCCATTCGCCAAAAGTGCGGACATCGATGTATTCAATGCGCGGGTCGCCATCGTATTTTTCGGCCAGGGCCTTCGCAAACTCCTTCGCCGCCCAGATATAAATGGAATCGTCCCAGACGGGAGCGTACGCATGGTATTCCGTCCCGCGCAAGTCAATCTGGATTTTCTTCGCGCCCATCTCGTAGACAAAGGGCGGAGTCCAGTCGTATTCTTCTTGCGGCGGGAAATCGCTCTTGATAAACGAAGGCGTGTACGGCAGCACGCGCAAGGCGTAAGTCATGTTGTGCTCGGCAAGTGCGTTCAGCAGCTTTTCTAGTTCCGTCCAGTCGTAAACGCCCTTAGCCGGGTTCAGCTTGTTCCACTGCTGGTAACCGGAACCGTAAGATACCAGGTCCCACGCCCTGTTGTTCAGGGAACCGTAGGGGCCGTATTCGAATTCCGGGACAAAAGACCACGCCCCACCGGTCGGCACCGTGAATCCCTTGTGCGGGTTGGAAAGCGGCCCGTCGAAAGGCTTGAGCGTGTAGGTGATTTTGGTAGTGTCTGCAGAAGGAACCGAGGATGTGTCTTTCTCGTCATTGCGAGAACTCGAAGAGTTCGTGGCAATCCCTGAAGAACTGCTGGACAATTTTTTTGTCGACGAACTCGACGACACGACGTCCGAAGAACTCGATTCTTCGACCGCGCTGTTTTCGCCGCCCTCGGGGCCGGAGCTACTCGCATCATCGCCACAAGCAATAAGGCCTGCACATGCGAAGCAGGCTAACACCACTGAAAATTTTGAATCTTGACGCATAGTCCCACTCCTCTTTACTTAAGCTGCGACGAGGAGGACATCTCTGCGTTCTCATAAAACTTGATTGAAAATACTGCAATGGCTTCACCAGATTCTACTTTCGGGAATATCCAACGACTGAGAAGCGTCTTGATTTCTTCGTCAAATTCCGTATAACCCGTTGTCGAAGATACAATCTGAATTTTTTTAACGGAGCCGTCCTCAGTGATTATCAATTTCACAGTGATTTCACCTGCAAATGAATCCGCTTTCTTCTTGAGAAACTTATTGTATACATGCCTTAAACCAGGTGTTCTTTGTTGAGCAACCTTTAAATACCTCTCTTGATCAAGAGCCTGTTTGTCCGCAGATTCAACATTTACAAAAGAAAATTTCGCATTTCCCCGAGACTTTGTTGCTACACCACTACCACATCCATAGAGACATCCCCAAAGGTCATCATTTATATTTCCAGGTACAATCTTTTCAGCATGTTTTTGCTCTACGTATTCTGAAAAATCCCAGGGGTGTACAAATTTGGGCTTATCTTGCTTGGTGGTATCGTCAGCCTTTTCTGAATCGCTGCAACCGGCCCACAGCGCCGCTGCGGTCATCAGGACAATCTTCCCAAGACATTTGCTGAAGAGTTTAGCCATATTTTAAGTATAGCAAAAATATTTTTTTGAGACTCGGAAGCAACGTTGTCAAGAGCTTTTAAGAAACACATGTATCGACGTTTACTTAAAATCGGTATTTTCCTACAGGTTCCCTTAAAAAAGGGTATTCAATTACTCAAAAGTGGATTGGAAAAGTTTGTTGAAAAAAAGATAATGTATATTGTGCTCATTCAGATTTTGGAAAATTTGTCAGACGTTTATGAGAACCACACCAACTAAATGGGCTCTATGCCGTAAAGCAATCTTCTTCGCTTTATGCGTGGAATGTTGCGCAAGTGGGATTGAAGATCTGTGGGCTCCGTGTTGGCCATTGCCTCAAAATGTTCAAATCATAGAGTACATTGTTCCCTGTTGCCTTGATAAAGACTCACTTCGTTATACTTTTATAGAAGTTCCAAAAGAAATCACCTGGTACACCATCGATTTCGCACATAAAGAAAAAATTTGCTGCTATGTAGATGTGCCCCAAAGAGAATATACAGCCTTTATGACCGATATTTATAGTCGGATTCAGCACATTCGTGATTCTGTAACATCCATGTTTCCAGCAATAAATCACCAGCGTCCGCCTAATTATGAATTAATGAACGAATTCCAAAAGCAAGCCTACAGCCGTAAACAGGCGGAGCTTTCTCGGCTTCGAGAATTGAAGGAAGACTCTGTATATTGCTTGGTAGTTGATTCCTTGGAAAATTCCTGGATGGGGCCACAATACCAGAAATTTGATATTCCCCCAGCAAACGATTGCAGACTTAACCACATTGAGGAAATGCGAAATCGTTGTATGAGATGGGCTAGGGCCACACTCCGTCCCGCAGAAACGCGGAGATAATTTTCAGCAAATCAATCTTCCCTCAAAAAAATGCTAAATTTGCCCGCATGAAAAAATACCACTTGGCCACATACGGCTGCCAGATGAACGAGTACGACTCGGCGATGATCGCCCAGGAACTCGACATGAGCGGTTGCGTTGAAACCAGCAACCAAGAAGATGCCGACTTCATCATCGTGAATACCTGCAGCGTGCGCGAAAAGGCCGAGGAAACCGCCATCGCCAACATCAGCAAGCTCAAGTACCTGAACAAGAAGAACCCCGACGTGAAGGTGGTCGTATGCGGCTGCATGGCGAAAAATCGCGGGCCGGAACTTTTAAAACGCCTCCCGAACGTAAGCTACATCGTGGGCCCGGACCAGTACAAGAAAATTCCGGAGCTGTTGCTGGGCGATGCCAAAAGTCCCTTGCACCTGACGCACCACAAGATGTTCATCGACGAGGACCTGAGCGAGAACTACCTGGGCGAATACGCGAAGCTCCAGAACGACTTCACCACCTTCGTCGCCATCCAGCGCGGTTGCAACAAGCGCTGCAGCTATTGTATTGTGCCGTACCTGCGCGGGCCGGAAAAGTACCGCGACATGGAAGACGTTCTTGCCGAAGTCCGCAAGGCCGCAGACAAGGGCATTACCGAGGTGACGCTCTTGGGTCAGACGGTGAACGCCTACAAGACGGAAGGCGGCAACTTTGCCGACCTCCTCACGAAGGTTTCTGAAATCGACGGCATCCGCCGCATCCGCTTTACGAGCCCGCACCCGAGGCACTACACGAACGAGCTCATCGACGTGCTGCTGAACAACCCGAAGGTCTGCCACTACGCGCACATTCCTATCCAGAGCGGCTCCGACGCCATGCTCAAGAAGATGCGCCGCCAGCACAACATGGAGCAGTACCTCTCGATTATCGAGCAGCTGCGCAGCAAGGACCCGTTTTACGGGATTTCGACGGACGTGATTTGCGGATTCGTGGGCGAAACCGAAGAAGACTTTGAAATGACGCTCAAGGCATTTGAAACCTGCCAGTTCGACAGCGCCTTCATGTTCATCTACAGCCCGCGCAAGGGCACGGAATCGTACAAGGAAGCCGAGACGCTTACCGAACAGGAAAAGAACGAGCGCCATACGCGCCTGGTGGAACTGCAGAACGCCATCACGCTCAAGAGGAACCAGATGATGCTCGGCCGCACCGAGGAACTGCTGGTGGAAAAGAACTCAGTGCGCGACGAGACGGAACTGCGCGGCCGCACCGACAACTTCAAGAAGGTCGTTTTCAAGCCCGAAGAAGGCCAAATCGCGAAGCCGGGCGACTACGTGAAAGTTAAATTGGATGATATCAGAGGATGGACGATTAGAGGAAAATTGATAATTGATGATTGATAATGGATAATGGATGATTGTGGTGTGAGGTAATGAAGATGAAGTTTTGGAATGTTTGCGGAGTTACGGTTATCTTATCCGCATTTTTGAGCATAAATTCATTTGCGCAGACGACCGTTACAATCGCCGATGCGCAGAAGGCCTACGTCGCCGGCAATTGGAAAGAAGCCGCCGCAGCATACGAGGCCGCATGCCCCAAGGAACCTGATTCCGTGCGGGCGGAATGCTACCTGTGGAACGTACTCGCGCTCTCGCAAATCGGTGCCGCAAAGGAATTCAGCAAGGCGGGCAAGCGTCTCGACAGCCTCATCAACAAGACGAATCCCCAGAAGGCGGTATACGCCGACCTGATGATGACCAAGGCGCAGTTCCAGCTGTACATGGGCCGCAATGAGAAGGCGGCCGAAGCGCTGATACATGCCATCGAGACGTCGCAGCCGCACCAGGCGGTCGTCCTGAAAAAAGTCTGCACCGTCGTTCAATCCAAAGTCAAGAACGCAACACTCGACGAAACCTGCAAGCGTTTAGACGAACCCCCGCCGCAGGTCGAACCCGCCCAACAGCCCTCTGCACCCGCAGAAAAAGCGGTACAATCCGTTCCGGAACCTGCGGCAAATACGGCTCAGGAAGCGAAAAAAGCGAACGAAGCACCCGTGCAGGCAACCGCGGCGGCGGCAAAACCCGCTGCACCGGCACCGGCGGTCCAACCTGCAAAAACGGAAAACTCGAAAGACAACCAGGAATACTGGATCCTGCAGCTCGGCGCATTCAGCGTGAAGAGCAACGCGGAACTCCTTGTAAACAACCTCAAGAAGCAAGGCATCAAGGGCTCCATCGAAGAACGCCAGGGCGAAACGAAAACGCTATTCCTCGTCCAGACGGGAAAATTCGAGACAAAGGAAAAGGCCACCGACTACGGAGCGCAGAAACTCGCACCGCTCAACGTCGAATTCCGAGCCATCCTAAAAAAATCGTCTAAATAAGCCATTTTCGCCAAATTCTCCCTACAAAAAAGCGAAAATTGTTCTATATTTGTGTTACCCCAAGCCGGGGTGGTGAAATTGGTAGACGCGCCGGACTCAAAATCCGGTACTCGCGAGAGTGTGAGGGTTCGATTCCCTCCCCCGGCATTATAGGATAGGAGTCGGTACCCAATGTCTCTTTGGACCAGAATAGTATTAGCAGTGTTCCTTATCGGCACGATGTCTTTCGCGCAGTTCGATGATGAACCGTCCGGTGACGATTCTAGCGAGCAGACCTATTCGTATGGGGACGATGAATCCTCTAGCGAATCTGAATCCACGGGGGGAAACGAATCCGTTGGCGAAGCAACCGCTTCGGGGGACCAATGGGAGGGTTTCCGCTACGAAGATCTCGGGCTTACCCAGTGGGAATTTCAGCAGGCGAAGGAGGAGGGCATTTCACGCGATAAGCTTACGCGCCTCGTGGAGCTCGGTGTTCGTATTTCCGAATACCTCCAGAAGCCCTGGAGCAAGCTCGGTGTGACCGAAGAAACTTGGCTCTCCCAGCGTTCGCAGGGTCTTGAAGATGCCGATATCGACCGTTCCTACAGAAATCACTCCGGCAACCAGGGTTATGCATACGTTTCCCTTCTCCTTCCGAGTTTCTATCAGTGGAAATTCGACCGCACCGTAAAGGCCATCTGGATGGACGTCCTTTGGGGTGTAAGCGCTGGCGTCACGATTTACCTCGCCGCCGACGGAAACAGCGCCTGGTGGTACGGACTTATCGGTGTTGCAGCAGCCCATATCTGGTCGTTCGCCGATGCATTCTTCGGTACGCAGTGGGACAGCAACCCGGATGCAAACCGTTTCAGCTTCGGAATTCTCCCCACTCCCGACAAGGGCGTGCTCGGCGCATTCCAAGTCAAGTTCTAGACAAGCGCCATGCAGCTTGAACTTTTAAAATCTAAAATTCACCGTGCTACAGTTACCGATGCGAACCTGAACTATCAGGGTTCCATCACTATTGCGCGCGATCTGATGGATGCAGCCAACATCCTCCCCTTCGAAAAAGTCGGCGTGCTCGACGTGAACAACGGCAACCGCCTCGACACTTACGTTATCGAAGGCCCCGCAGGTTCCGGCGTCATTTGCCTGAACGGTGCGGCAGCCCGCCTGGTGCAGCCCGGTGACCTCGTAATCATCGTTGCTTATGCCACCATGAGCGAAGCAGAAGCGAAATCGTGGAAGCCCACCGTGGTCCACGTGAACGCGAAAAACGAAATCGTGTAACCAGTCGCTCTTTTTGCGCATTTTATCGAAAAATTTTCTGCCTGTCATTTCCTGGCAGGCTTTTTGTTGTATATTATGAAAGACCTAATAAGGAGGCATTAATTCATGCAAACTAGCATCATCGTCACAATCGCAGTCTGTGCGGTTGTTTTTCTCGCAATGATTTTCGTGATGTCGTACATCAAGGCGGCTCCGGACGAAGCCATCATCGTTTCCGGCTTACGCAAATTGCCGAAAGTCATTATCGGCCGTGCGGGTCTCAGGATTCCGTTCTTTGAACGTGCGGACCACCTTTCGCTACAGCTCATCCAGATTGACGTAAAAACGGGAAGCCCGGTTCCCACAAAGGACTACATCAACGTTTCCGTCGATGCCGTGGTGACGGCCAAGATTTCGGACAATCCGGATCGCCTAAAGTCTTCGGCCCAGAACTTCTTGAACAAGAAGCCCGAAGACATCCGCGCGATGATTGTCGACATTCTCGAAGGTAACATGCGTGAAATCGTCGGTCGAATGCAGCTCGTGGACCTCGTGGGCGACCGCAAACAGGTTTCTGAACTCGTACTCGAAAACGCCATTCCCGACCTCGAAAAGCTCGGTATCGTGGTGCAGACGTTCAACATCCAGAACTTCGAAGACGCAAACGGCGTCATCGAGAACCTCGGCGTGGACAAGACCTCGGCCATCCGCAAGGCTGCCGCCATTTCCAAGGCGAATGCCGAAAGGGATATCAGCGTGGCCCAGTCCCAGGCCAAGAAGGACGCGAACGACGCCGCAGTCGCCGCTGAACTCGAAATTGCGCAGAAGCAGAACGACCTCGCCGTGAAAAAGGCCAACCTGCAAAAGATTTCTGATACCGAGAAGGCTATCGCCGACGCGGCCTACGAAATCCAGAAGCAGACCCAGCAGAAGGCCATCAACGTGGCGCAGGCAGAAGCCGAAGTCGCTAAGCAAGAAAAGGAAATCGAAATCCGTGAACGCATGGTCGCGGTGACCGAGAAGGAACTTCAGGCTCAGATCGAAAAGAAGGCCGAAGCCGACCGTCAGGCACAAATCCAGCGTTCCGAAGCGGAACTCTTCCAGCAACAGAAGGACGCAGAAGCCGCCCGCTACAAGGAAGAACAGCGCGCCAAGGCCATCAAGCAGATAGCCGACGCCGAAAAGGAAAAGGCATTTGCCGAAGCCGAAGCCACCAAGGCGAAGGCCATGGCAGAAGCTGAAGCTACAAAGGCGAAGGGCCTTGCCGAAGCTGAAGCCATCAAGGCGCAGGGTCTTGCCGAAGCTGAAGCGCTCAACAAGAAGGCCGAAGCGATGAAGCTCTATGGAGACGCTGCCCGCCAGGAAATGCAGCTGAAGACCATCGAAAAGTACTTCGAGCAGATGCCGAGCATCGCCGCCGCCATCGCAAAGCCCATGGAAAAAATCGGGAATATTACAATGTACGGCGAAGGTAATACCGCCAAGCTCACCGGCGATATCACTAAGACGCTCACGCAGGTCACGAACGGGCTCACGGATTCCCTCGGGATCGACCTCCGCACGGTACTCGGCTCCATGTTCGGCGCCAGGCTCGCGGGTGTAGCCAAGTCCGATACCCCGCAAGATTCCAGCAAGAAATAGCGTTGATGCCAGCGAGAATCAAATTGCTATATTCATAGCATGCGGTTCTTGCTGTTCCTCTTAACCCTAACGACAGCATTAGCCTTTGCGGAAAGCCCCGCAAAGGCTGATTCTATTGGTACCGCAAGCGAAAATCCCGCTCCCGACGACGGAATCCCCTGGAACAACGACAGGTTCGACCCGAGCCGCTTGGTACGGCACGATACATTCGACCCGGCCCTGAAAGTCGCCTACTCGTATTCGTTGAGCTTTCTTTCGACCCCGTTCGGGAGCATAACCCAGAACAGTTTCCTCGCCCACGTCGCCTACGAATTCACCCCCGACCTGCACCTCTATGCGGATTTGGGCGTGTGGATGCCGCTCCGTTCCACATTTACCGGAGGGCCGTTCAGCAAGGAAGACGCACGGCAAGGCCGCCCGCAGTTCGTGCTTCCCGCCCTGGCCCTGGAATACAAGCCTACCGAGAACACCTACCTGAGGCTCCTTCTCGTAAACGAAAAGGATGCGCTGAGGGCTTATGGCCCGCACCGTCTGTATGGTCCGTGCTCGCCGTGGCACGAATCCTTCTGGTGCAGGTAAAAATTTTTTCTAAATTTGGCGATAGAAAATGTACAGGAAATTCGCCAAGGCAGTCCATTACACCTTCCTCGCAGGAGCCGTATGCGCGGCATCCCTTTTGCAGGGCTGTGAAGATGAAAAAAAGGCGCCGACGGAACAGATCGTGCGTTCGTACAAGGGCGATGTCGAAGTGCTGAACAGCTGCGGGGAACCGGGCGCTGCAGCAAAAATGAGGTCGTTCCTCCGCAAGAACGGTTTTGACGTGGTGAGTTTCCGCAATGACGTTCTGCAAAACTACGACGAGACCATCGTGGTGCTCCGCAACCCTNNNGCAACCCTGAATGGGAAGGCGCACAGGCGCTGGCCAAGACGCTACAGACAAAAAACGTCCTCACCGTGGTAAGCAAGCGTTCGTACGTAGATGCGGCCGTATATATCGGCAAGGATTTTAAACAAATAATAGAACCCGAACAGGGAGAAACAAATGACGATTAAGAAGCAAGACCTGCCTGAGTCCGTAACCATCGGCGCCAGCATTCTATTTGAACTGCGCGCCCAGAACGTGCAGTTGATTGACCTGCGCGGCATCAAGGACGTTACGGACTTCTTCCTCGTGGCAACCTGCGAGAGCGAAGCCCAGATGCAGGCTATCCTCAACGAACTGCGCAAGGAATTCAAGGCGAACAAGCTCCCCTCCGTGGGCGTGGAATACAAGGAAGGCGTGCGCTGGGCCGTATTCGACGCGGGCCTCGACCTGATGGTGCACCTGTTCGAAGAAGAAAAGCGTAACGAGATTTCTCTTGACCGCCTGTACGCCGATGGCAAGATCGTGGAACTCGAAGAAAACGACTTTGTGAAGAAGACCTCCAAGAAGAAGAGCAGTGAAGATGAACTCGTTTGAGCAAGAAATCGCAGAGGCGCTCGCCGCCACCGGTTCCTTCGAGAAGGAAGCCGCTTTGAAACTTATCTCCGTGCCGCCTGACACCAGCCACGGAAACTTCACCATTCCCTGCTTCTCGCTCGCAAAGGTAATGCGCAAGGCTCCGAAGATGATCGCCGAGGACCTCGCCGCCCAGGTGAAGCTCCCCGCCGGCCTTTCGAAGGTGGAAGCCGTAAACGGCTACCTGAACTTCTTCATTGACCGCGGATTCCTCGCGAAGTCGACACTTGAAGAAATCGCCGCGAAGGGCCTCGAATACGGACACGCCGCCCCGAATGGTAAGGTCGTGTGCATCGACTTCAGCTCCCCCAACATCGGCAAGGAACTCGCCTTCCACCACCTGCGCTCCACGATGATCGGAAACTCGCTTTCCCGCATCTACAAGGCCGCCGGCTACAAGGTGGAACGCATCAACCACCTCGGTGACTGGGGTACCGCATTCGGCAAGCTCATCGTGATGTACCTGCGCGAAAACCGCCCCACAGACGACGCCACGCTCGATAGCCTCACCGTCAAGGAACTCAACATCCTTTACGCCGCATTCTCCAAGGCATCTAAGGAAGAACCCGGCCTCGAAGACGAAGCGCGCGCCGCATTCACGAAGCTCGAACAGGGCGACGAATTCTACCGCAAGCTCTGGACCGCCTTCCGCGCCGCAACGCTCAAAGAACTCATGCGCATCTACGACATGATGGGCGTGGGCTTTGACCACTACACCGGCGAATCCTTCTTCGAAGACAAGATTCCGGCCATCCTCGACGAACTCCGCGAAAAGAACCTGATGGTCAAGAGCCAGGATTTGGACGTGGTGATGCTCGATGAGTTCGACCTGAACCCCTGCCTTATCCGCAAGAGCGACGGTTCTACCCTCTATGCGACCCGCGACCTCGCCGCCGCCTGCTACCGCAAAAAGGAATACAATTTCGACAAATGCCTCTACGTGGTGGACCTCGGACAGGCGCTCCACTTCAAGCAGGTGTTCCACGTGCTCAAGAAGATGGGACGCGAATGGTACAAGGACATGTACCACATTCCGTTCGGCGTGATTCTGCAGCTGGTGGACGGCAAGTGGGAAAAAGGCAAGACCCGCACGGGCACCGCAAGCCTGCTTCGCGACGTGATCGAGGCCGCCCAGAAGAAGATTCTCGAATTCATCGACGAAAAGAATCCGGGACTCGAGAACAAGGAACTCATCGCCCGCCAGATCGGTATTTCCGCACTCACCTTCAACGACTTGAAGAACAGCCGCCTGAAGGACGTACGCTTTGACTGGGATGCCGTGATGAGCTTCGAAGGCGATACCGGTCCGTATGTGCAGAACGCCCACGTACGCCTGTGCAGCATTATGCGCAAGGCCGGCATTGAACGCGCAGATCTCGCCGACGCAATCAAGGACGTGAACTTCGCCGAACTTGGCGACGATGCCGCTTACAGCCTCATCAACATCTTGTCGAAGAAGGGCAAGAAGATTCTGGACGCTGTCGCCGGTGACGAACCGAGCGTTCTCGCCCAGTACGCCCTCGAAATCGCAGAAGCCGCGCACAAGTTCATCCACGAAGACCGCGTGCTCGGTTCCGCCGAAGAAAAGTCCCGCCTCTTCCTGGTGCAGGCCACGCAGATTGTGCTCGAGAACGTGCTCGACCTGCTCGGCCTCTTCCCCATCAGGCAGATGTAAGGGAAACGCTCTTAAAAATTAAAGCGGCAGCATTTCGCTGCCGTTTTTTTGTGTATAAGAAAACTACCGGCTACGCCGGTAGTTCCGTAAAAGCCTTCTGGCGGTCATGAAAAAAATCCTTTGACTATTATTGAAATGCG
>CACXXH010000019.1 GCA_902771595.1 Fibrobacter succinogenes
AGCGCTCCGGTATCACCGGTTACACCGGTCACACCTGTTTCCCCTGTGGTTCCCACTAAGGGAACCGCCTATGTTACCAGCACCAATGGAAAGCCCGTACGCCTGCGTTCCGGTCCTGGAACGCATTACGGCATTCTCGGTGCCTTCCTTTACACCCGTAAACACTTTCGTGGGCTTGGCGGGGGCAACCTCCCGGTTTAAAAGGCTATTTTTCTCTTGTAACCGATTCGCGGCCCTGTGCCGCAAAGGATAAAACATGATTGACGTAAAGGGAAAATGGTGCCTGATTACCGGCGGTTGCCGCGGGGTCGGTCGCCTGACCGCCATCGAGATGGCGAAATTGGGTGCAAATATCATCTTGCAGGGCCGCGACAAGGCCCATGCCGAGCCGGTGCTGGCCGAAATCAAGAAGCTCGGTGTGGAAGGTCGTGCCGTGGGCTGCAACCTGGAAAATGAGTCCGAAATCGACGCCGCCCTTGCTGAAATCGACAGCTGGGGCGTGCAGGTGGACCTGGTGTTCAACAACGCGGGTCTCATGAGCCACTACTTTACCGACTACCTCACCAACACCATGGACGATTTCCACCATGCCATGGCGGTGAACTTCTTTGCTCCCATCAAGATTGCCTACCACTTTTTGCCGGGCATGATCAAGCGTGGTTTTGGCCGCATGCAGCTCACTACCAGCGGTATCGCCAACGAGCCGGAACTGATGGGTTACGCCTGTGCCAAGGCCGCCCTCACCAAGTTCGTGAAGGATTTCGCCTGCAAGCTCAACGGTACCGATGTTATGATGAACGTGATGGACCCGGGTTGGCTCCGTACGGACCTTGGCGGCCCCAATGCCCCCAACGCTCCTGAAAGCGTGATTCCCGGCTCCATGGTCTCCATGATGCTGGACGACAAGAAGAGCGGCCGCTGGTTCAGCGCCCAGGAATTTACGGGCATGAGCCTTGCCGATGCTGTTGAAAAAGGCAAGTCCATCGAATAGAATTTCTTCTACTGATTCTCCTTGAAGAAAGAAGGCTTCCCGATACCGGGAAGCCTTTTCTCTTATAATGTCATTCCCGGCTTGGCCGGGAATCTCCTTTTAGCCAGGAGCCTTAATCCGTGAGCCACAAGCGGCTCGTCTTAACGAGCCGTGGTGGCGAGAGCTTTGGCGTACCGGAGATGCAGTTCCTGCATTAAGCCAAAGCGGCAATTATAGCATCACCCATGCCAGTGGTGCCCACCTTGGTGCAGCCTTCCTGGTAGATATCACCAGTGCGGAAGCCCTGGGCAATCACCTTTTCGCAGGCAGCTTCGATAGCCTTGGCCGCTTCTTCTTCCTTGAAGGTGTAGCGGAGCATCAATGCCACGGAGAGAATCTGGGCGAGCGGGTTTGCGATACCCTTGCCAGCGATGTCCGGAGCAGAACCACCGGCCGGTTCGTACAGACCGAAGGAACCTTCGGCGATAGAAGCGGACGGGAGGAGGCCCATGGAACCGGTGAGCATTGCGCATTCGTCGGTGAGGATGTCGCCGAAGAGGTTCGGGCAGAGGAGCACGTCGAATTCACGCGGGCGCTTGAGGAGCTGCATGGCAGCGTTGTCCACGTAGAGGTGTTCGAGAGTCAGTTCCGGGTAGTCCTTGATGACTTCGTTCACGACTTCGCGCCAGAGCACGCTCGTGGTGAGCACGTTGGCCTTGTCGATGGAGGCAACCTTCTTGTTGCGGAGCATGGCGGCGTCGAAAGCGAAGCGGGCGATGCGTTCGACTTCGTAGCGGCTGTACTTCATGGTATCGAAACCGATTTCTTCCTTGGAGCCCGGAACGCCTTCGCGGCCCTTCGGCTGGCCAAAGTAAACGTCACCCGTCAGTTCGCGGACAGTGAGGATGTTGAAGCCGTCGCCCACGATATCGGCGCGGAGCGGGCATGCGCCTGCGAGTTCCTTGTAGACGCGGGCCGGGCGGAGGTTGCAGAAAAGCTTGAAGTGCTTACGGAGCGGGAGGAGTGCACCGCGTTCCGGCTGCAGGTTCGGGGGGAGGTGTTCCCACTTCGGGCCACCCACGGAACCGAAAAGAATACAGTCAGAAGCTTCGCCCAGCTTGAGGGTGCTTTCCGGCAGCGGAGAACCGCTTTCGTCATAGGCGGCACCACCGACGTTTGCCCATTCGGCGTTCACGTCGAAGCCGAACTTCTTGGAAACCACGTCCAGCACGCGGACAGCTTCTTTCATGACTTCGGGGCCGATACCGTCGCCCGGAAGCACTGCAATCTTGTAATTCTTGCTCATTTTTAATCCTTGGTTTATAATTTGAACGGCTCAAATTTAGTAAAATTATGGGTGAAGGGCACTTTTTTGCGGGTGATGTATGCTTTATAGAGTTCTGATTCTTTTGATTTTAGCGATTTTGGCAGGGTGTGGCCAGCAGGCCGAGACGGCTGATACGAAAAAGAAGCCTGTGCAAATGTCTGCCGAACCTCCTGTTTCGTTTAAGACCTATAGCGTCATGGATTCTGCCAATCTCGAAAAATTTTTTGAGTTTGACGAAAAAAAGACCATGTACAGCAAGGAAATCCAGAAGGTCCTAGATGATGTCGAACGTCTGTTTGGAAAGCGCGATTCGTCTGATAAATTGAATAGCGGCAAGCAGATTTATTATAAGGTCTGTTATTCCGATATTGATGGTTTTACGATTAGGCATCCGTGTTCCTTAGATTCTACGTTGCTTGTAAATATCGTGAGAAAGTTCAACTATGCCGACTCGTTAAAGGGAATCAAAGTAAAGCCTGATTTGATTGCGTATTCGAAATCAAGTGATTTTCTGGAAAGTTCAAAAATGTTCCTGAACGAGGATGGCTCCATAGAGTCCATGTGCTCTTCAAAAGATGGGAAGACGTGTGATGATCTATTTGTTAAGGCGTCTGTTTCAAAGAAATTTTTCCCTGATATTGCGCTTCCAAATGATACCAATCATTTAGAGTGGATTAGCCCATGGCCATTCAAAGAGCGTATAGACGAATCATTTTTTATTGAAAAATTTGAAATAGATTCTTTTCTGACATCATCGAATGAACGGCTTGTAGAACGAATGTATCGAAAAGAAGAGCGTAACTCTATTATTCCTTTTGAAATGTGCTACGAAGACGGTTTTGCCAAACCTTGCGGACTTTCCAAGAAAGTATATTCTCGTGTAAAAGAATCCATGAAACGAAATAATTTTAAAATCGTTGCTGCGACATTCCAGAGGGCACTAACCATTAGGCAATTTGCCATAGGCGGGATATCCAGTAAGCATTTCTGCAAGTCTAATGACGGCTCACAGTGTAGCGAACTTTATGTTTTGGTTGATAGGGATTATGACGAAGAAGATATGTATGGCAGCTTTTTTGCCTTGTACCGTTTTGACCTGAAGGACTTCACGTTTATTCAAGAAGACTTGGGCCACGAAGACATGATGCCAGAAAGTGAACATGACTTGTATCGAAAAGACGGTACTTTTGTAGCTCGAGAAAAAACAATCAAAAATTAACGTGTAATCCGCACTTGTTTTTCGGTGCCGTTTCTAACGGAGCGGAGCATCTTGTCAATATGCAAAAAGGAACCTTGCGGTTCCTTTCTGCTTGTTTTGGCTTTGAAATTATTCGTCGGCAGCGGTGCTCTGGGGCTTAGCGCAGCGGTCCCTAGACCAGTTGGTTTGCTTGAAGCAGGCACTTCTGGTGTAACAACATCCCTCGGCGTTGTTAGTTGTTATTTCGCAATTGCAAGCGATTCCGTCTCCTTCCTTCTCTTCGTCGATAAGTTCACCGTTAGCGCAGACCACCATGAATCCGCCTTTGTGATAACTTGTGTTGATGCAGGTCTGCAGGGTGTTGTGGCATTTGCCGAAGTAGGTTCCCAAGGCGTTGCACGATACGCGGCGCGTCTCGTTTGTAAGGTCAAACTCGAAAGGCCCCACTCGGTCATTAACGTCAGTGTGGGTATAGTCTTTCCAGTTGTATCCTGTAACGGTCTTCACGGCCATTTTTTCTTCGGGAATCAGGGCCTTCCATTTATTTTTCGTTTCGAAATCCCTGAACGGCGGGTAGTCGGGATCTTCATCCTTGAGAATTTGTTTGCAACGTTTCTCGTCGTAGCAGGGGTTTGGATTGGAGGGAGATCCCACCATTGGTTCACCCCAGCATGGATCACAATCAGAACATTGGTTTATGTCGCATTCGTAATCCATTATCTGTGGATCGGTGCCCTCTCTACAAGCGACGGGACATTTGTAATTGTCCTTGTCGAGCGGGTCGAACTTGTTATGGAGCCGTTCCCATTGCCCGTCGACGCACCTGTACATGACGGCATTGTTGTTGTTGTCGTTGTCGCACCTCAGTTCGCCGTTCAGGCACTCGCCGCAGATGGCCTTGTCGGTACGGCACGACTTGTTGCCGCATATGGAAACGGCCTTCTTGGCTTCGCCGGCGACGCACTCGTAGACGGTTCCCTTTCCTGTTTCATCGTTGGTGCAGGTGTGTTCGTAGTTCGTGCACGCGCCGCAACCGTTGTCGCGCGGGTCGCAGGATTTATCGCCGCAGCTTTCGGTCACCTTCTTGCCCTTTTCGCAGCGGGTGACTGTTGCGTGGAATTTCTTGTCTTCGGTACAGGTCTGTACGTCGTTGACGCATTCGCCGCAGTCCGTGCCCTTTTCGTTACAAGATACCGTTCCGCATGAGCGGTTCACGAGAACGCCCTTTACGCATTCCTTGACGATGCCGATTCCTACGGGGCTATCGGAGCAGGTGCTCTTGTAGCTGTCGTCGCATTCGCTTTCAGCTGTGCTAATCGGGTTCGCGCATTTCTTGGTCACGGTGTTGCAGACGGAACCGACGTCGCATATTTCTTCGCTGCAGACGCAGATGCCGTCCTTTTCTTTACCGCCCGAGGCTTCGCAGAGCTTGACGAAGTTCTTGAGGTCTTCTTCCGAAGCCGACGATGAACTGCTCTTGGTGCTGGAGGAACTCTTCTTGCCCGAAGAGGAGGACTTAGCCTTGCCCGACGAACTTGTCGTGCTGGTGTCTTCGACGGGGCGCCACTTATTTTCATCGCAAAAATATTCTGCGTCCTGTTCCTTGGCATATACGGTATCGCCTTGGTTGTCCTCGCCGCAGGTTCCCAGTTCGTAAATTGAGTTTACTTCGGTGATGACCTTACGTCCGGAGGAATCGTCATCGCCGCAGGCAGTGAAAAGGAATGTTGCGCCGAGCAGAGCAACACCGGAAATAATGAAGGCTGATTTTTTCATGTCGGCTCCGTTTTTGCTGTGAGGCTGTTTAGTTTAGGCTCATTTCTCTTGCAAGTTCGATAAGCGTCTGTACGCCGAAGCCGGTTGCGCCGTATTCGGTGTACTTCCACTTCTTGGTTGTAAACGCGGTACCTGCGATGTCCCAGTGGGCCCAGGCGGTATTTTCGGGCACGAATTCCTGCAAGAAGAGCGCGGCGGCGATTGCTCCGGCGTCGCTACCCGTGTTCTTGAGGTCGGCGAACTTGTCCTTGAGCGCGTCGGCGTATTCTTCTTCGAGCGGCATGCTCCAGAACTTTTCGCAGCACGCTTCGCCGCAGTTGATGACCTTCAGGCCGAGGTCGTCGTCGTTGCTGAAGAACCCGGTGATGGCGTAACCGAGGGCGCGCACCATGGCTCCCGTGAGGGTGGCGATGTCGATGATGTGCGTTGCTCCGATTTCGCCCGCTTCGGCGAGCCCGTCGCTGAGCACCAGGCGGCCTTCGGCGTCGGTGTTGTCGACCATGACGGTCTTGCCGTTCTTGGCCTTGAAAATGTCGCCCGGCAGGACGGACTTGTTGCCGATGGCGTTTTCGGCGAGGCAGCAGACGGCGCTCACGTGTATGGGGAGCTTAAGAGTCGCGATGGCCTGGATGGCGGCGAGCGCGGTGGCGGCACCGCTCATGTCGCTGATCATCTCGGGCATGGATTTGGGCGGCTTGAGGCAGAGGCCGCCGGTATCGAAGGTGAGGCCCTTGCCGACGATGACGAGGTGGTCCTTGGACGTGCGTTTGGCGGGCTTGTAGTCGAGCGTAATCATGTAGGGCTCGTGCGAACTGCCCTTGCCGACAGTCACGTGTCCCAAGAAGCCTTCCTTTTCGAGCTGCTTCATGTCGCGCACCTTGATGGAAAGGCCCGGCGTGTACTTCGCGATGGTCTTTGCATTTTCGACGAATTCGGCGGGGTAGAGGTCGGCGGCGCAGGTGTTGATGAGGTTCTTCGTGAGGACGACCGCCTTGTTTTCGATGGCGACTTCTTCGGCGATTTGCTTGAATGCGGCCGCGCGTTCGCCCGCGACAATCTCGTAGGTCACCTGGAAATTCGGCTTTTGCTTGCTCTTGTAGGCGTCGAACTTGTATTCGGCGTAGTGGAGCCCGTGGAGGATGGCCTTGAACTGTTCTTCGGCGCAGTCGGCGAGCATCAGGCTCACGCAGCTGATCTGTTTTTTCATCGCCTTCTGGGCGAGGCGGTAGCCTGCCATGCGCAGGTGGTCGAGGTTCGAGAGACCGCGTTCCTTGGCGGCGTCTACGAAAATAGTCGGCTTGTCGTCAATTTCGAGGTATTCGAGGTCTTCAAAGGGGCCGTCCTGCATGCCGTTGAGTACCGATTCGGCCTGTTTTTCACCGACTTCGGTGAGAATGTTCGAAAACTGGATGGACTTTTTTACGAAAAATAGGGCATAGGCGTTCGCCTTGCCGGATTCCTTGATGCAAATATTGAGATTCATGTTTAAAATAATAGCAATTTTTTACTTACGAGGGCTCTGCGGGCGTGGTCTTGCCTTTTGGGACTTCGAAAAAAATGATTTTTTGAAAAAAGAATGGTGCTTTTCGGCTTTTTTTTGCTATAATGATAAATGAATATCCAAACGGAGGGTTATATGAACAAGAAAGTGACAACACTTGGGATTGTTATGGTATCGGCGGTGCTCGCGTTCGCGCAGGCTCCCGCCACGGCACCGGCGGCTCAGCCCGCCGAAGCTCCTGCAGTAGCCGCTGAGGCTCCTGCTGAACCTGCTCCTGCAGCCGAAGCGCCAGCTCCGGCCCCGAGCGATGTTGTCGCAGCCCCCGTCGAGCAGCCCGGAGCGGAATCCGCCCCGGTCGTGCAAGATGCCCCGGTTGCTGAACCTGTCGAAGCCCAGCCTGCTCCGGTTGTCGAATCCGACCTGTATGGCGACATGCCCGCTCCTGTGGCCGTACGCGGTGTCGATGCCTCGACTGGAGAAGTCTATGGCAATCCGGCTCCTGCCGTAGTCCGTAAGCCGGCGCCCAGGAAGGCAGAATACCGCCCGAGCAGAGAACGCGTCCCGATGAAATTCACCTTCGGTGCGCAGGGCTTCATCGGCATGAACACGCTTTATGAAGACAATGATTACAACGAATCTTACAGCGGTGTTGCCTGGAAGGTCGGTGCTTTCGCCTTGTTCCCGCTGAACGAATACATGATGGGCTTCAAGATTGGTGCTCTTTACGACCATTCCGATGCTAGCGGTTCTTACCTGTATGACGAGAGAGAGTCCAAGGAGAGTTACATCAAGTTCGTGATGGACCGTATTTCGGTGCCGATGCTGTTCGTGCTGAAATCGCCCTATGCCAGTTTCACGGTTGATTTCGGTGCGCTGGTTTCTATCCCTGTGCGTGATATTTTCCATTATAAGAAAGAAAATTCCAAAGGAGAACTGGAACCGAAGTCTGCGGACATGATGGCCGCGATTAACGATAAACGCAATTCTGCCGACTTCGCGCTCCTGCTCGGGATCACCATCAAGGCTAATCGCTACATGTCGTTCGATATCCGCTACGAATACGGTTTCTCGAAGTACTATAGCGACGTCGACGAGAATGATTGGCGCATCAACGATATTACCTCTAGCACGCTGCTTCTCGGGTTCTCCTTCTACGCACTGTAAAATATGATTCTTCCTATTGTTGCTGTACTTCTGGGGCTGGGGGTTCTAGTTTGGAGTGCGGACAAGTTTGTCGATGGAGCTGTCGGTGTCGCGCGTTTCTGCGGCATGAGCACGCTCCTTATCGGCATGGTAATCGTCGGATTCGGAACGTCGGCTCCGGAGATGGTGGTCTCAGCCCTGTCTGCGATGCAGAACGCTCCCGAACTGGCTCTCGGTAATGCCTATGGCAGCAACATAGCGAACATAGCTTTGATTCTCGGCATGACGGCGATCGTATCCCCGGTCGTCGTTGTTCGTAAGGCCCTGTTTCGGGACCTCCCGATTCTCCTGGCCGTAACGGCGCTTTCGTTCGTGTTGATGATGAACGGTTCTGTCAGTCGCATGGATGGCTTCATTTTGCTTGCTGTCTTTGTTGTTGTCATGTCGTTCAGTATTTGGAACGAGACGAGGCGCAAGTCAGGGAACGAAATGACGGAAGAGGTTCATTTGGCTGAGACGGAACACTCAGAAAAAACTTCGTTGGGAAAGTCAATCCTGTGGCTCTTGCTTGGACTGGCGCTCTTGGTTGCCAGTTCGCGTGCGCTCGTTTGGGGTGCTGTCGAGATTGCCCGCGCGCTCGGCGTGAGCGACCTTCTGATTGGCCTTACCATCGTGGCGGTGGGGACTTCGCTCCCGGAACTAGCGAGTTCCATTGCCGCTGCCCGCAAGGGCGAAAACGATCTTGCTTTCGGGAACATCATCGGTTCGAACCTGTTCAATACGCTTATGGTCGTAGGCATCGCTGCGACAATTTCGCCGATGCAATCTTTTGAACATTCAGTACTCAACCGCGATATGCCAGTGATGGCCGTGTTGACCGTCTTGCTGTTGCTGTTCGGGCTCCCCGTGCGCAAAAAGAGGTTAGACGCTAGCGGTCATCGTATCGGTCGCATTAATCGCATCGAAGGTGCGACGTTCCTCGCCATATATGTCGGATATATCGGGTTCCTGATTGCACAGGCCACTGGAAAGATTTAATTCCTGCACGTCATCCTGACGAAGGTCAGGATCAGATATAAGCATTTTAACCCTGCAGTCATCCTGACGAACCCTGAACTTGATTCAGGGTGGATCAGATATAAACATTTTAACCCTGCCGTCATCCTGACGAAGGTCAGGATCAGATATAAACATTTTAACCCTTCCTGCCTTGCCCTGAGAGTCCTTAGTTTTTTTCGAATGGTCTGCGTTTAATTAGGCGGGAAGAACAGGTATGCGATTGCGATTGCTGCAATCACGCCCACGGCGTCGGCGATGAGTGCGCAGGTGACGGCGTGGCGTGTCTTCTTCACGCCCACAGAACCGAAGTAAACCGCGATGATGTAGAACGTGGTGTCGGCGGCTCCCTGGAACATGCAGCTGAGACGGCCGGCGAAACTGTCGGGACCGAGCGCCTTCATGGCATCGATCATCATGCCGCGGGCACCGCTTCCGCTCAAGGGCTTCATGAATGCGGTGGGGAGCGCGGGAACCACGTCGTTTCCGACCCCGAATAGCCCGAGCATCCACGAGATGCCGTTCATGAGCAAATCCATGGCTCCGCTCGCGCGGAACACGGCGACACCCACGAGGATGGCGACGAGGTTCGGGATAATCATCACGGCGGTATGGAAGCCGTCCTTCGCGCCTTCGACAAACGCTTCGTAGGCCTGAACCTTCTTGTACACCGCGAGCCCGAGGAACGCGACGATGATGCCGAACAGCACGATGCCGCTGATGAACAGGCTCGTGGTACCGATGGCTTCGGCGGTGAGGTGGCTGAAGTAGAACATGATGGCGATGACGCAGGCCGAAAGCCCGCCGAGCCATGCGACCGTTACCGGGTCTTTAAGCTTGACCTTCTGGAAAAAACTGAGGGCGAAGATGCCCGCCATGGTGCTGAAGAACGTGGAAAGGAGAATGGGCAAGAAGATGTCGCTCGGGTTCGCCGCTCCCATCTGGGCGCGGTACGTCATGATGCTCACCGGGATGAGCGTGAGTCCGCTCGCGTTCAGCACGAGGAACATGATTTGCGAGTTGCTGGCGACAGTTTTGTCTTCGTTCGGGTTCAAGTCCTGCAACTGCTTCATCGCCTGCAGGCCCATCGGGGTGGCGGCGTTGTCGAGCCCGAGCATGTTCGCACTGATGTTCATGAGCATCGTGCCGACTACGGGATGGTCCTTCGGGATTTCAGGGAACAGGCGGCTGAACAGCGGGGAGACAATTTTTGCGAGAATCTGGACGGCGCCCGCCTTCTCGCCAATCTTCATGATGCCGAGCCAGAGGGAGAGAATGCCCGTGAGACCGAGGGCGATTTCGAACGCGGTTTTCGACATGTCGAACGCGCCGAGGATAGCCTTGTTGAAGATTCCGGAGTCGCCGAAGGCGAGCCACTGCACCATGCACGCGACAAACGCGCCAAAGAAGAATATGAGCCAAATGACGTTGAGGACCATATTGGAAATGTTAGTAAAAAGTTGGCGGAACTAGAGTTCTGCGCTTGCAAGTTCGCTGCCGTCGTCAAGTCTGCGGATGCTGAACTTGGCGGGGGAGGAGCTTGTCGCGCTCTCGTACAGCCCGAACGTGGGCGGGTTTCCGCCTTTGGGGAGGCTTGTAGAACCCGGATTCACGAGCAATATGCCTTTGAAGTTCTTTTCGAGAGTCCAGATGTGCGTATGCCCGTAGAGGTAGGCGTCGATTTTTGTGGAGTTCAGTTCCAAGTCGTTCGGTGCGAGGGTATGGAGCGCATCCGCCGGGAAGCATTCGGGCATAAAGATGTGCCCGTGGCTTAAAAAGAACGCCTTGCCCGCGGTTTTGTCGTTTGCGGGAGTGTCCTTCACGACGGCGAATTCTTCTTCGATAGGCATGTCGAGCATCATCAGGTCTACGTCCGCGTCGCAGTTCCCGCGTACTGCGGTAATGCATTCCTTGTAGGGGGCGAGAGTTTCTACGACGCCCATCGGGCCGTGACCTGCGGGGAGCGGGTTGCGCGGGCCGTGATAGAGCGTGTCGCCGAGCAGAAAGATGCGGTCGCAGTTGAATTTCTCGAAAAAGGAAAGTGCCTGCCTTGCTGCGATGGCGGAACCGTGAATGTCGGAGAGGATGAGTGCGCGCATCTTATTTCCTGTGCTCGGCGAAATCGTGCCTGATTCGCAGAGGCTTTAGTTTGTCTATAACGCTTTGCAGTTCTTTCGGGAGCGGACAATCGAAAACTTTCCGTTCGCCCTGCCATACGAATTCGAGGCGGCAGCTGTGCAAAAAGAGCCTGTGGAGCCCGAGTTCCTTTTTTACCTCGCGGTTGAGCGCGAAGTCTCCGTAGCGGGAATCTCCCAGGAGCGGGTGCCCGATGCTTGCGAAGTGGGCGCGAATCTGGTGCATGCGGCCGGTCTCGAGCTTGATTTTTACGAGGTCGTAGCCTTCGTAGTGCTGCTTGACGCGGTAGTGCGTGACGGCTTCCTTTGCATCCTTGCCGGTTTCGCCGACCTTCATCTTGGAGCCCTTTGCCGCGTCGGTGCGGGTGAGCGATTCGGAAATCGTACCCTTGTCCTTTTTCAGGTTGCCCTTGACGAGCGCGAAGTAGAACTTGTCCACCTCGTGTTCGCGGATAAGCCGCGTGAGGTCGCGCAACGTGTCGCCGTGGAGGGCCGCGACGATGAGGCCGGAGGTTTCCTGGTCGAGGCGGTGCGCGATGGTGGGCTTGAAGTCGAGGCCTTCGCGGCGGCCCCATTCCCAAAGGTATTCCACGAGGCTTTCACCGGGGCGCGTTCCGGAACCGGGCTGGCTTGCAAGTCCCGAGGGCTTGTTCACGACGACGTAGTCTTCTGTCTGGATGACGATGTCGAGTTCCTTGACGCCCCAGCCCGACTGCTTTTCTGCCGGAGAGAGCGCCTTGCCCCAGGTGGACTTGTTCTTCGCGAAACCGGATTTTGCTTGTGTTCCCTCGGTTACGGGGCGTTGCGGGGTGTCCCCACCTTGGTGGCCATGCGCACTAAGCGACGGGTCGCTAAGTGCTGTCCGCCCGCTAGAAGGGGTAGCGGATGCCGTGGCAGAAGCGAGGGGACCACTGCCTAAGGCGAGTGTCGCGCCAGACTGCTCGCAGGCTGGCATGATCGAGCCGGGCAGTTGGGACTTTAGTCCCACGCTTTCCCCTTCCACGCTCTTGAAGTTCTCGTAGATGCAGACGGTGTCGCCTTCCTGGAGCATCTGGTTCGCCTTGCCGATGACTCCGTTCACGCGGACCTTCTTCTTGCGGATGACGGCGAAGAATACGGACAGGGATTCATCGGGGAATGCCTTGCGCAGGAATCTGTCGAGGCGCATGTTGGCGAAGTTGCGGTCTATAACGCGAGTAATCATGGCGGCTTTTTAACTTTGGTTTTAAATGCAATTTAGAAAAAAAAGAACGCACGCATTTATCTATATTTGCATCATGCTCAATTGGGAAACTCTTTTGTCGGCGACGCGGTATGGACATCCTGCCGACCCGGATCCGAACCGCTCCGATTACCACAGGGATTACGACCGCATTGTTTTTTCGACGGCTTTCCGCAGGCTTGGCCGCAAGACGCAGGTTCACCCGTTCTCCGTGAACGACCATGTGCATAGCCGCCTCACGCACAGCATCGAGGTTTCGAGCGTGGGCCGCAGCCTCGCGATTACGGTTTATCATCTGATAAAGAAGTACTTGCCCAAGTATATCAATGAATACCAGTTCGGTACCATCGTGCAGTCCGCGTGCCTTGCGCACGATATCGGCAATCCGCCGTTCGGGCATGCGGGGGAGGCCGCCATCCGCGAATGGTTCCGCAAGAACAGGAACAGCGACCCGCTCCGTGGCCTGAGCAACCGTGAAATGGCCGACTTCGAGAACTTCGACGGCAATGCGCAGGGGCACCGCATCTTGAGCAAGCTGGAATACCACTTCCTCGATGGCGGAATGCGCCTGACCTATGCGACTATCGGTTCGATGATCAAGTACCCGCAGCTCGCGATGTACGGATGCCCGACGAGCCTTTTTTCGACGGAATACGATTTGTACGAGATGACGGCCGAGACACTCGGTCTCCCGCAGATAGAGAAGGGCCGCTGGACGAGGCACCCGCTGGTCTACCTGATGGAGGCTGCCGACGATATCTGCTACTCCATTCTCGACGTGGAAGACGCCATCGAACTCGGGATCTTGAGTTACGGCGACGTGCGCGACATGTTCAGCTACCTCTGTGGCCCCGATGTGGACGTGGACCACGAATACGAGGAAAACGGGCGCAATTTCCGCGACTTCCTGAGCAGCATCCGTGGGAAGGCTATCCAGAACCTGATTGACGATGTCGCCGTCGTGTTCGTGAAGCATTACGAAGAGATTATGAACGGCACGCTGGACAAGCACCTGATGGACCTCTCGAATTCGAGCCCGATGTGGGGAATCCGCATCGGCAAGCGCCTCGGGAAGGAACGCATTTACCCGGACCGCCGCAAGACGGAACTCGAAGTGGGTAGCTACACGACGCTTGCGACCGTGCTCGACGCCTTCATCAACGGTGTCTACGACTACCGCCAGAACGGCAAGAATTCGTACCGCGCTGACCGAATCGTGCGCCTTATCGGGCAGGCTAAAATCGGGCAGAGCGTTTCCGCGGCCGAGGCCTACCACCAGGTGCTCGATTTCGTGAGCGGCATGACCGACAACTACGCGACGTATCTGGCGCGCCAGATTGGCGGCCTCGCTATGGGCGTTTGATGGTCTGGCTCTTCGATTACGACCTTACGTTGTACGGGGAAGAGGAACGCTTTGTCCTCGATTCGCTCGACAGGCGCATAGCCCTTTTTGTGCAGAAGACCGTGGGCGGGAATTTTGAAAACGCGACGCGAATCCGCAAGGAATACCTGGTGCGGTTCGGTACGACGCTTTCGGGCCTCATGGCGATGAACGGCACCGACCCGGACGATTTTTTCGACTTCATTCACGAACCGGAACACTTGATTTACCCCAAGGAGGCTCCGGAAAAGCTCGCGCTGTTGCTAGGCTTGAAGGGACCGCGCTTCGTGTTTACCAACGGGCGTCATGACTGGAGCGAAGCGGGCATGGCCCACATGGGAATCGATTCCGCGATAGACGGCGTGTTCGACCTGAAGATGCTCGGCTGGGAAGGAAAACCGCACGAGAGCGCGTACGTGAAGATGGAACGTTGGCTGGAACGCATTTTGCCGGAAAAGGGATGGGCGATGCCCGCGAACCCGAGCGAAATCGTGTTGCTCGAGGATTCCCTGCGCAACCTGGAACCCGCGCATGCTCGCGGCTGGACCACCATTCTCGTAAACCCGAACGTCGAAGCCCCCGCCTGGGTGGACTTCCATATCCCGCATCTGATGAATTTGCCCGATATTCTCCCCGAGGTGTCTTCCCGAGCGGGTTGTGCGCGTCGGTAAATCTTTACTTTATATTTTTTGTATTTTATACCTCGATGAAACGTACTATACATACTGCAATTTTTTTGGCGCTCGGTTTCTTTTTTGTATCGCTTTCGTGGTCGTTCCCCGCTCCGGCTGCACGAAACGGTTTCAACAACATGAATGTTACGACGGAGTATTCCGAACTCCTGAAGGAGAAGAATGCCCGTAACGATTCCTTGCTCCCGGCGCTCGATGGCGACAAGGCATTTGCCGAAGTGCTCCGCCTGAATCCGAATTTCTGGAGCCTCGGTAGCGCGATGGAAAAGGAAGGCTCGCTTGTCACCAAGCTCAATGCGCAGATCGTGTTTATCGACGGTATTCGTGAAGATCCTTTCTGCGAACTCGTGAAGGGCTCCAAGAGCGACGCTTCCACATGGAACGTGCGCATCGGCGTCGACTTCGTTTCGGGCGGCTCGAATACGGTGCATATCCACGTGCAGCAGTGCCTCGACTACGTGCGTGACCAGCTGGGCTATGCCATCAAGCAGGGCGACAAGATTATCGTCATCCCGCCGAAGAAGGTGCTCGACAAGCTCCGTGAAAGCGAAATTCCCGATGCCATCGACCTTGACATGCAGCAGACGCTCTTGAAGGCGCACGAGGAAGTGGAACTCGACGGCAAGTGCCCCAAGAACATCGAGGCCTACATCATCCTGATGAATGTCTACAATCAGGTGAAAGACAAGAAGATGGATTATGTCGTCATCAACGACCAGCTGAACAAGCAGCGCAACGGCGGAAGCCGCGTGCAGAGTTGTGCCTTTAGCCGCGAGTGGAATAAACGCTACCAGGAAAGCGCGAGTTTCGAATGCGATATCGATAATGACCGCTGCCTGTACCGCCAAGAAAACGACGGCAATTCGCAGTGGCAGATCAATTACGAACAGGACCGTTTCGAGTACATCAACAAGAAGTTCCTTTTCTTCAATCTCAATCCCAAGAGCATCCACAAGGGCGGTTCCATGCTGGATTTGCGCCTGATCCGCCTTTCGACCAAACTCTACCTGGAAGCCTACATCAACTTGAAGGGCGAACCTGTGACGCTCGGGCTCATCATTGTCCCGGGCGACAAGACCATCGAGGATTACGATGACGGGAGCGATGAAGATGAAGGCGTGATGATGGAATAGCGGAAAAATAACTTGCAAAAGTTTCCGCGCAAGTATATATTTAGGATATACAACAAATTAAGAAGAAGGGGTTGTTTATGAAAAATGCTTTTTTGTGGCTTGTTGCGACCGCGTTTATGTTTGCTGCGTGTTCGGACGATCCCTCGACCGAGTCCATCACGAATAAGGCGTCCAGTATCAGGAGCTCCTGTAAGTTTGACGACTCCTGGTTCGAAGAAGCCTCTGCAAACGGTGGCTTTGCCTTGAAGAAAATGGTCTATGAGGAATCGGAGCGGGAGCCGGAACGTAGTTTCTATGTTGTGGACCAGGGCGATTCCGTCCTTTTCTCGGTCACTGGAATAGTCGATGCTTGCAACAAGATTGTTCGTGATATAGGCATGCGCATGGAGGGCGATACGCTCTACGCAACACTTGACTATGATCCTAATGGGGGGACGGATTGTATCTGCTTCTGGGTGGACATGTCGTTTACGGCAGCAAAGAAGTACGGATCAGCGAAGACGATAATTATTGGTGACGAGGTATTCCCGTACCGCGAAAAGGCAGAATCTTCTTCGGAAGAGTGAGTTTGGGCTTTTTTTACGAAAAAACTGCGTTTTTTGCGGTATATTCGGCGTTTTTTATAGTATATTTATTAAAGAATGAATTACAAGGAGAATAAATGAAAAAGTTTGTCAAGGCGTCTCTTGTTGCGGCCATGCTTGCCGCTCCTGTTATGGCTGATGAACAGTTCGGTGGTATCGGTGTTACGATTTACCAGGTGCCTGCTGGCGTGTTCGTTGCCGAAGTGATTCCCGGTGGTCCCGCTTCCGAAACCAAGATCAAGAATGGCGATGTTATTGTCGCTGTGGACGGTGTTTCCCTGAAGGGCAAGACCATCGATTTCTCGAAGGAACAGATTCGCGGCCAGATTGATAAGCCGGTCGAACTCACGTACGTGAGCGAGGGCGATACGCTCACCGCTGTCGTGCGTCGCACTTCCATGCTTGTCAAGGATTTCAACGCCGAGGATGTCGCTGCTTGGTATGGCGACAAGGATGAATTCAATGCCCAGGAACTCGAAACGTTCGCAAGCGGAAGCGAGACCGACAAGCAGCTGCTTGCCGTGCTGAGCCGCGGTTCTGTCGTCGCTGGCGATGCCGAGAAGGTTTCCGCAAGCAACCTGAACGGCGTGTTCGTGAAGAAGGCCGAAGTTGTCGCTCCGAAGGTGAATCCGAACAAGGGTGTCAAGTCCAACGGCGCCGTGCTGAAGGGCTTCAGCCGCAATTCTATCGCCTTTACGCTCAAGACTGCGGGCACGACTGTCGTGAAGGTCTCCGACCCGAACGGCGAAGTGGTCGCGACTGTGCGTGTGGATAACGCTCCTGCCGGATTCAACTCTGTCGCCTGGAATTCCGAGAACATCCCGAGCGGCCGCTACATGGTCAGCATCGAGCAGTCTTTCGGCATCTCCGGCAAGTTTGCAGTGTTGAAGTAATGAACATTTAACGCGGCCGCTCGTTTTTACGAGAGCCGCTCGCTCCCAAGTTCTGGAAAAGAATGGCGGAGTCGCTCACTTTGCGCGTAAGCCCCTGGTTGATACCAGGGGCTTACTGCTTACGGGCCGCTACATGGTCAGCATCGAGCAGTCTTTCGGCATCTCCGGCAAGTTTGCTGTGTTGAAGTAATAAGCAACACCAGTAATAAGCAACAACAAATTCTTAATTGAAAGGCCTCGCAAAAAGCGGGGTTTTTCTTTTGATATTTTAACCAAAAAATGGCGGGCTTCCGAATAGAATATTCCTATATTTGCTCGCACGTGATTTTGTTTAGAACCCATAGTCTGCTGTGGGCCGTTTTGCTTTTTGCAACAGCGGTCTTTGCTCCTGCTGCCTTTGCGCAGGACATGACCCGCTTTGAACTCGAGGAGCGCGAGCAGGTCGAGGAAGACACGACCGAAGTCGACTGGATGAACGACACGACGGGAACGGACACCATCGAGTATCACGCTGTCGATCTGGTGTACGACGTGGAAAAGGAAACGTTCAACCTGAACAACAACGCGCAGCTCAAGTACCGTACCGCGACGCTCGATGCGGATACCATCTGGTTCGACCAGAGGAACAGCGTGCTTGTCGCGGGTGGCGGGCCTATCCTTCGCGAGACGAAGAACCCGTCGCTTTCGGGAATGCGTCTCAAGTACAACATGAAAAGCCGCATCGGCGAAATCTATTATGCGACCACCTACCAGGACAACCAACAGTTGAACGGTATGGAGGTGCGCCGTCTGCCCGACCAGAGAATTCAGATTGCCCGCGGTGATTTCAGTACGTGTAACGATTTTACGCACCAGCACTTCTTCTTCTACGGACGCCGCATGGTGGTGAAGCCGAAGGAGACCATCACGGCCAGGCCTGTCGTGCTGAATATCGCTGATGTTCCCGTTGCGGTTCTCCCGATGATCGTTGCTCCCTTGAAGAGCGGGCGCAAGTCGGGTCTCCTCACTCCCAAGTTCGGTGGCGACCAGGTGCAGGGTTACTACTTGCGCAATCTCGGTTTCTACTACGCGCCGAACGACTACTGGGATGCGACCATCAGCGGCGACATTATCGAAGGCGACGAGGCGCGGTTCGAACGTTCGACTTTGACGGGGCTTGTGCGGTACAACAAGCGATATATGCTCGATGGAAACTTGAAGTATACGGCGTATCTCAATGAATTTGATTTCAGCAACAGCGGTTACGACATTACGTTCTCGCACAACCAGAACCTGACGCCCGACAGGAAGCATACGTTGAGCGGTACGGGTTCGTTCGTGAGCGACCAGAGCGTGCGCAAGGACAATGCGCTCGATGCGGAGACGATCCTCAACCAGCAGGCGAACGCGTCGCTCACTTACTCGGGCAAGTTCGGCACGAACAAGAGCCTTACGGTGAAGGCGAGCCAGGACCATAACCTGGTGACCGGATTTATCCGCCGCCAGTTGCCCGATATCCGCTTCAACATGAGCGGCCCGCTCTTTGATTTCGAGACCGGCGACGACGAGGTCGCGGCTGCCGACGGCTCCTTCTTCTCGTACCTGAAGAAACTCAACTACAGCTTCTCGAACCATTTCAATTACGAGATGGAAGAAGGCCGCGATACCACGCTCGACATGGATACGACCGCGAAGTACGTGGGTTACACCGGTACGTATTCTCTAGACTATTCGGGCTCCCTGTTCAACGTCATCAATATCACGCCGCGTGCGACGTGGAGCGGTTTCTGGACCGGGCAGTCGTGGATTAATCCCGAAGATTCGAGCAAGTACTGGAAGCGCCGCACGAGCCTAGACCCGGAGCACAACACCTACGGTGAGTTCGCGTACAACCACAACTACAGCCTTACCGCCGACACCAAACTTTACGGTATCTGGGTCCCGGAAATCGGGCGCTTCACGGGCCTGCGCCACATCCTTTCCCCGAGCGTGTCGTACACGTACGCACCCGAGATTGACACGGTGAAGTACTTCGCGCCGCACCCGCATTTGGGGCAGTCCCCGTACCAGAGGGAACAGCAGACCGTCGGGTTCTCCCTGGGCAATGACCTGGACTTGAAATACCTGAAGGTGGTGGGCCACAGGCCCGATTCCGCGAAGGGCGATACCTCGAAGGCGGTGGAAGACCAGTACGGCAACCGGAGACTCCTCACCACGCGTCACAGCGTTTCGTACAACTTTGCGGCGGATTCCCTTAATTTCTCGGACATCAGCTCGACCTTCGGCTTGCAGATTTTGCCGGATTACCTTTTCACTATCACGACGCGCCACAGCATGTACCACAAGTATTCCATGGAGCCCAACAAGGTGCGGTTCCCGGAACTCACATATTGGGGCTATGACTTCAGCCGCAGTTTCCACTGGAGCGGAACGTTCAATGCGGGGCTTCCATCGCAGATGGGCAAGTACGAGATGCGCAAGTGGTCGCTGGGACTCAGCTACCGCTATTCGTTCTCCAGCACGCGAGTGGGTAAGGACCTGTTCCAAGACAACATAAGCCATTCGACTTCCATTACGGCGTCGTTCCAACCGACGGTGAACTGGGAAGTTTCGTACAGTACGCAGTACGATTACAACGAAGGAAAGTTTGTTACACACAAATTCACTTTCAACAGGACCCTGCATTGCTGGCAGCTTGATTTTACATGGACACCGACCGGGCCTGCCGCGGGCTGGTCGTTCGCTCTCTACGTGAGAGACCTGCCCGATATCAAGCTCAATGCCGGAAGTACGGAGACGAAGTGATGGATGTGGAATGTGAAGTGTGTAATGTTTTAGGTAGAATGCAATTATGAATAAAGTAATATTGGCGAGTGGTTCGCCGAGACGCCGAGAGATTTTGACACAGATAGGGGTGGATTTCGAGGTGGTGGTCTCCAACGAGGAGGAGTGCCCCAAGAGCTCAAATCCGCTCGATTTCCCCCGCGAGAACGCCGCCATGAAGGCCCTCGCGGTCTCGAAAATGCGACCGGGGGCCTACGTCCTCGGGTTCGATACCCTCGTTTTTTTGGATGGGAAGCCTCTCGGCAAGCCCAAAACGCCCGAAGAAGCCCTCGAAATGTTACAAAAACTGAATGGAAAAACTCACAAAGTTATTACGGGCGTGGCAATCGCGAAAGATGCGCAAGTCGTTGATACTCAACAAGAAGAAACACGGGTACTTTTTAGAGAGAACACCTTACATGAGCTAAAAGATTATGTAAATTCTAAAGACCCGATGGATAAGGCGGGCGCTTACGGAATCCAGACCCGCGGTGCGCGCCTCATCAAATCGATTTCTGGATGTTACTACAACGTGGTGGGTTTGCCAGTGGCCCTTACGTTAGAGATGCTGGCAAGGCAAGAGGTTGAGGTATGAATACGAACCCGATCGAAGATAAACGCCCGGATGAACGCCTTGGCTCCTACTTGACTCGTGCTCGCGAGGCCAAGGGGATGACCGTGGAACAACTTGCCACTGTGACGAAACTCACAGTAAAAACCATAACGCTTATCGAAAGCGGTGACTGGAAGGCCTTCCCGGTGGAAGCCTACCTTCGCGGTTACCTCAATTCCATTTGCGAGAAGCTCGGCCTCGAGTCGAGAAGGATTGTCGATTATTACCTGGTCGAGGCCGGTACGAAGTTCTCCAGCCTCCTTTCTCCGATTCCGGAGAAGCCCATGAAGATTTCCCCGATGACGGACGAAGAACGCAAGCCCCGCAGCAAGGCTGTTCCTATTGTCATTGCCGTCATCGTACTGGCATTCGTGGTCGGGTCTCATTTCCTTAAAGAAATGGGCAGTGACGAACAGGCACCCGCGGTTGCCGAGAAGACTGGAACCGAGGTGAGCACTGATGCCGTCGCAGCGGATTCCGCACAGCAAGAAATACCGGAAGGCGCGGAAGTCGTTCCTCCTGATTCGGTGCAGGCTGATTCCACGGCGAAGGATTCTGTCGCGAAGTCCAAGGACGTGGTGACGCAGGCTATCGTGGATGAGGCCGTAAAGAAATCCGAGTTGCCCGCTTCTGCGACGATCTTCATCTCTTCTACATCCGAGACGGAAAAAGAAGAAGTCTCTACCAGGACTCATTTCGAACTTATCGGTTCGGGTACGATGGTTTCGTGGATTGGTCTCAAGCGCCACGAAGACGATGGTTCCTTCGTGAAGGAAGCGAACATCGCCGTGAAGGACGCTCGCATGATTTACGATTCGGATGATACTTTGTATGTAGTCATCGGTGAACCGCGTGCCATTTCCAAGATGAAATTGAACGGCAAGGAAACAAAGATTCCCGAAATGAAGTATGGCCGTGTCGCCAAGTTCCGCGTGTTCGCGGGCGAGATCGTTCCGGCTAAGGGAGGTCGCTAATGCGCGTTTCGAATATTTCCAGAAAGACGGGCGAGACGGATATCCAGCTTTCGCTGAATCTCGACGAAGCGTCACGCGGCGTCGTGAATTCCGGAAACGGATTCCTTGACCACATGCTCGATCTTTTCCAGGTGCACGGCGGTTTTCGCCTTGACCTCACCTGCAAGGGCGATACGAATGTAGACATGCACCACAGCATGGAAGACATCGCCATTGTGCTCGGACAGGCGTTGGTTGAATGCCTGGGCGACAAGAAGGGTATCGAACGTTACGGATTCTACTTCGTCCCGATGGACGAGGCGCTTTCCCGCGTTTGCCTGGATTTCAGCAACCGCATCGGATTCGTGTGGAACGTGAAGCTACCTGCGGCCATGGCGGGCGGTATCGAGGCGAGCATGTTCGAACACTTCTTCAAGAGCGTTGCCGAGAATGCGCGCATGAACCTGCACATCGAACTCTTCTACGGCAGCGATAACCACCACTGCCTCGAAAGCATTTTCAAGGCTTTCGCACGCGCAGTTGCGATGGCGGTTGCGCCGAGCCGCAATGTGAAGGGCGTGCCCAGCAGCAAGGGTGTCTTGTAAGACCGCTCGTTCGACGTTCCAGGCATTGAAACCTCCGGTTTCTCACTCGCTCTCGCCTTTGACGGCTCGTCAATACGAGCCGCCTCCGGCTCACAGAGACCAATTGAATCGCAAAATTTAAAAAGAGGCGCGGACATTTAGCTCGCGCCTTTTGTAATCGCAAAAAGAAGTCTCCGTGAACAACAAAGCCCCAGTTATTAAACTGGGGCGGTTGCGAACTATGACCACTTAGTCTTAAAAACTAAAGCCGGCGAACACGTTGTTGCTGAGGAACGGTATGAACCCGAGCGCGACAACGGAGATGCTGAGCGCCACGATGACTCCGCGCTGGCGACGGGTGAGACGCAGCGGCGAAAGGTGACCATCGGGTTCGTCGACCCAGGCGCTCTTGATAAGTTGTATGTAATAGTACAGGGCGAGTACGTTGTTCAGGACGGCGAATGCGACAAGCGCGTAATGGCCAGTGGATGCTCCGCTGAAGAACAGGTGGAACTTTCCGAAGAAACCGGCAAGCGGCGGAATGCCCGCAAGGCTGAACATCGAAATCGCAAGCGCTACGGCAAGACTCGGATTCTGCTTCGAAAGTCCGCGCAGAGAGGCGAACGTTTCTTCGCGGTGGTGCCCGATGATGCCGAAGATGAAGAAGGCGAGGTAGTTCGAAACCGCGTATACGAACAGGTAGTAGACGATGGCCGTCTTCGCTGTGGTCGCAGGCCCGAGAAGCGCCACCATGATGTAGCCCGCCTGCGCGATGGAGCTGTACGCCATGAAGCGGCGGAGCCTGCTCTGCTTGAGTGCACCGAGGTTGCCTACGAAGAGGGTGGTGCCTGCAAGGAGCGCGATGAGGGGGGCGATCTGTTCCTGGACGGGGGCGAGGGGGCCGAATACGAGAACCACGAGGAACGCGATAGCGGTCGCCTTGGAGGTCACGGAAAGGACTGCGGTGACTGGTGTCGGTGCGCCTTCGTAGACATCGGGTGCCCAAGTGTAGAACGGGAAGAGCGTGAGCTTGAACCCGATTCCGCAGAAGAGGAACAGCACGGAAACCCACAGGAGCGGGTTGGTGCCGGCGGCTACCGCCTGCTGGATCTCGCCAAAGTGCAGCGAGCCCGCAAAGCCGTAGAGGTAGCTGAAGCCGAAGAGTTCGAACGCCGTCGCGACAGAGCCCATCAGGATGTACTTGGTCGCGGCCTCGCTTCCGAGCTGGTCCTTCTTGTTCCAAGCCGTGAGGGCGTACATCGGGATGGTCGCAATTTCGAGCCCGAGGAAGAAGGTGAGCATGTCGCACGCCGACACGACGGTCACGCCGCCGAAGGTGGCGAATGCGATGGCGCCGATGAATTCGGCAATCTGGTGCATCTGCGGTTTTCCGTCTGCGCCGTGCTCGAAGTAGTCCTTCGAGAGCCATATGCCGAGAATCGCGGAGATGATGAGGACTTCGCGCATGAGCACGCCGAAGTCGTCGATTTTCCAGTTGCAGATGAAGAAGCGCCCTTCGCCGCTAGCCAGCGGAATGAAGTTCAGCAGGATGAAGATGGCGATGAACCCGAAGTTCGCGATGCGCCAGGGCAGCTGCGAGCGGTAGTTGCAGAACAGTCGGCTCCCGATGACGATGAAGGGGAACAGCAACAGGAGAATGTCGGGAATGATGAAGTTCATGTTGAAAAAGCTGTACATATTAACCTCCTATCCCGCTGATGACGGGCTGGGTGGCCGCAGATATCTTTTCGAAAATCGGCGCGATGCTTGTGTCCAGCATGTCGGCGATCCACCCGGGGCAGATACCGATGAACAGGAGGCATGCGACAAGCACGACGATGACGAGCTTCTCGCGGAAGCACCCGTCGGTAAGGCCTTCGTATTTTTTCGGGAGCGGACCGTGGAGCATGCGGTTCGCGGTCTGCAGAATATAGACCGCGGTCGTCGTGATGGAAAGGATGGCAAGCACGGTCACGATGCGGGTGAGCGTGGAATCCTGCTGGAAGGCACCGATGAAGATGGTGCTTTCGGCAATGAACCCGCTGAAGCCCGGAAGGCCGAGGCCCGCGAAGCCGGCCAGCACGAAGCCTACGCCGAGGAAGGGCATCTTGCGCATGATGCCGCCCATCTCGGTGATGTCACGCGTGTGCGTTCGTTCGTAAATCATGCCGATGGTCGCGAAGAAGAGCCCGGTGAGGAACCCGTGCGAAATCATCTGCAGGCTCGCGCCGCGCAGGCCCACCGGCGTGAGGGCGGCAAGCCCGAGGAAGATGAGGCCCAAGTGGCTGATGGAGCTGTAGGCGGTAATGTACTTGAGGTCCTTGTGACGGAGCGCGATGAAGGGGCCGAGAACCACGTTGAATATGAGGAGCGCCACCACGTAGGGGAGCCAGATTTTGGCGGCTTCAGGCATCAGGAACATCGCGACGCGGAGGCATCCGTAGGCTCCCATCTTCATCATGACGCCGGCGGCGAGCATGGAAACTGCGGTAGGTGCCGCGGAGTGACCGTCCGGGCTCCAGAAATGAAACGGGAACAGCGAACTCGAAACCGCGAAGCCCATGAACATGAGCGGGAAGGCCCACATCTGGAATTCCATCGGCAAGCTGACCTTGGAGAGCTCCATGATGCTCCAGCTGTTTACGCCGCCTTCGAAGTAGAGCCCGAAGAGGGTAGCGAGAATCATCGAGGAACCGAACGCGAGGGTGAGCGTGAGTTTCTTGCCGCCGTAGTCCCTGCGGCCGCTGCCGTAGCATGCGATCATCAGGTACATGCACAGCGCTTCCATTTCGTAGAACACGAAGAAGAGCACGAGGTCGAAGCTCATGTACACGCCGTAGACGCTCGTGGCGAGCAGCTGGATGAGCGCGAAGAACACCTTCTGGTTGCCCTTGATGTTCCAACTCACGAGAACGCCGCCCCAAACGATGAACGCGGTGAGCGCAAGCAGCAGGATGTTGAGGCCGTCTGCGCCGACGGTGTAGTGCGCACCCATCATCGAGAGCCACGGGATGTCGGTAAAGAACCGGAGCGCAAGCGGAGCGGCGAGTTCGTTCGCGGGTTCACCCGTGAGAGCGTACACGCGGTAGGTGAGGAAGCATACGATGAGAAGGACGATTGTCGCGGAGGTGGCGTGAATCGCCTTCAGTATCCCTGTGCGTGTTGCGGAGAGCGGAACGCATACGAGTACCGTAAGGAGAGGGATTATCCAGATGAGGTTGAAAAGTATCGTTTCCATGTTGCGCCTACAGGGGAAGCTGGCCGAAGAAACGCCAGATGAGAACGCCGACAATCAGAGTGCCGAGATAGAAGGGAAGGTAGCCCGCCTGTGCCGTGCGTACGAGATCGCCCAGCTTGTGGATGAACCATACGGAGAACGCGAGCAGTCCTTCGATTACATAGTCGTTGAAGGCGCGCGAGACGCGGGCGACTCCGCCGATAATGAACTGCCGTACGACGGTGTAGTACATCTCGTCGAAGTAGAACTTGTTGTAGACCACCTTGTACAGGCCGGAGCGGTTTTCCGCATCGAGCGCACGTTGAATTTTCGCTTTCGGGCTCGCATAGAAGAACCATGCGATGGCGAGCGCGAGGACCGCGATGCCGATGGCGGCGAATGGAATCCAGGAGGCTTCGGGGAGCTTCACGAAAACGGGGGCGTGGAGCTTTCCGGGCGTGAAGAACTTCTCGAAGAGTCCCTTGCCGAGGAGGCCGCTCAGGAGCGCGGGCACGGCGAGCACCACGATCGGGAGGGTCATCGCGAGGTCTTCGTGCACGTGGCCCGCCTTGACGCCCTCATGGCGCGGTTCCCCGTGGAAGGCGAGGAAGAACAGGCGGAACATGTAGAACGTGGTAAGGCCGCTCGTGAGGAGGGCGAGCGCGAATACCGTGTAATGGTGGGCCTGGAATGCGGTGAGGATGATTTCGTCCTTGGAGAAGAATCCGGAGAACGGCGGAATGCCCGAAATCGCGAGAATCGAGATGAGCGAGCAGACGTAGGTGACGGGCATCTTCTTGCGGAGGCCACCCATCGCGTCGAGGTCGTTCGTGTGGACCTGGTGGATGAGGCTACCCGCGATAAGGAACAGGCTGCACTTGAAGAAGGCGTGCGTGAAGATGTGGAACGTGGATGCGGTCCAGCCCGTGGTGACGACCGCTTGGCCGATCTTGCAGGCGCCGAGTGCGAACATCATGTACCCGAGCTGCGAGAGCGTGGAGTAGGCGAGGATGCGCTTGATGTCTTTCTGCGTGCAGGCGATGACGGCGGCGAACACCATCGTGAAGGCGCCCACCCACATGATGATGGTGAGGGAATCGCCGCAGACCGCGAAGAACGGGAAGAGGCGCGCTACCAGGTAGACGCCCGCGACCACCATCGTCGCGCTGTGGATGATGGAACTGACCGGAGTCGGACCTTCCATCGCGTTCGGGAGCCAGATATGCATCGGGAACATGGCGGATTTGCCCCAGCCGCCGGTGAATATCAGGATAGACCCGAGGATAAGCGCGTTCGCCTTGCTTATCACGCAGAGCCCGAGGTCGATTGTCTCGGTACGGAACGGGTACAGCGAAAGCGAATTGATGGCCGAGAAGTCGAAGCTCCCCACCACGTAGCTCACGAGCACGATGCCGAGCAGGAAGAAACTGTCGGCGAAGCGCGTGAGGATGAAGGCCTGCTTGGAGGCGCTGACCGCGGAGGGCTTGTGGTACCAGAAACCGATGAGCAGGTAACTGGACACGCCCACGAGTTCCCAGAAGATGAACATCTGGAACAGGTTCGTCGCGACGACGAGCCCGAGCATGCTGAAGCTGAACAGCGAGAGCAGCGCGAAGAATCGTCCTTCGGCGCGGTCTTCTCGCATGTAGCCGATGCTGTAGATGTTCACCATGAGGCTGATGAACGTGACGACGACGAGCATCATCACCGAGAGCGGGTCGACGAGCATGCCGATTCTTGCGACCAGGTCGTCGATGAAGGGGAGGAACGTGTACTCGAAGAGGACTGCCTTCTGCGGGGCGAACGTCGAGCAGAAGTAGTGGACCGCGACGAGGATGGCGGACAGGGCCGAAACGCCGTTGAGCGTAACAGCGATGGCAGCGGCGGCTTTAGCGTTCCTGTTGCCGACAAACAGCCCGTTGATGACGAACGTCAGGAGCGGACACAGGAAAATGAGATAACCGAGGGTAACGTCGTTAATCATGCAAATCCCTCAACTGGTCTACGTCAAGGCTCTTGTGGCGACGGTACATGGTGACGATGATGGCAAGGGCGATTGCCATTTCGCAGGCCGTCACGGCGATGACGAAAATACTGAAGAGCGCACCCGCGGTGGCATCGTGCGCGGAGAAATAGGCGAAACTGATGAAGTTGATGTTCGCCGCGTTCAGCATGAGCTCGATGGAAATGAGCATGCCGATGAGGTGGCGCCTGCGCATGAGGCCCCAGACTCCGATGCCGAACAGGAGGAATGCGAGTATTAGGCAGTTCATCAAATTCATTATTTTACCGCCTTTTCTTTTTCGACTTCGTCCTTGGTCTTGCGGGCGACGGTGATGGCACAGATGAGCGTCATCAGGAGGAGCACGCTCACCACCTCGAAGGGGATGATGAAGCCGTCCTGGCCGTAGCCGAGGAGCCTGAGGGCGAACTGTTCAAGTCCGGAATAGCCTTCGGGCGCGCTGACCGCGCCGCTGGAGAGCGATTCTACCGGGAGGATGCACTTGACCATCACGAATACGAACGCGATGGAAAGGACGAATGCCGCGAACACTCGCGGGATTTTCGTGGTGAACGCGTCTTCGCCGAGATGGCTTGTCAGGAGGATCGTGAACACCACGAAGATGACGACGCCTCCCACGTAGACCATCACCTGCGCGAGCGCGATGAACTCGGCGTGCAGGAGCAGGTAGAGGATGGCGGTTGCGACAAAGCTGAAAATCAGGAACACGGCGCTTTGCAGGATGTTCTTCACGGCGACAGTGCAGATGGCGGTGAAGAGCATGACCGCGGCGACCACATAAAACGCGATATCCAAGCCTCCCATCGGGAAGGCCAGCGGGAACTCCGGCAACTGGATATTAGGTAAGGCTAGATTCGGGAACATTATCCTTGTCCCTCCTTCTTGTTCAATATCATTTCGAGCGTGTTCGGGTCGGTTGTCGCCACCTCGAAATCCTGGTTCATGCGGATGGCGCCGAACGGGCACGCTTCCACGCAGAGCCCGCACTGGGTGCAGCTCGCGAAATGGTATACGTAGCGGCCCAGCACCTTCTTGCCCGCGATGTTCTTGGTCGAGAGCACGTTGATGCTCGCGTTCGGGCAGGCGCGTTCGCACATGCCGCAGGCGGTGCAGTGGTTGTTGCCTTCTTCGTCCTCGATCATCTCGAGGCGGCCGCGGTAGCGGTCATGCATTTTGAGCGTTTTCCTGTTTTCGGGGTACTGCTCCGTGACGATGCGTCTTGGGTCAAAGAAGTACTTGAGCGAAACGGAAAGCCCGCAAATCAGGCTCCACGGCCCGGTAATGCAGCGCTTGAAGTAGCGCTTGAAATATTGCAGTAGGGTAATGTTCTCTTGCATAGGAATCTCCCGCCTAACCACAGACCACTATGTATGCCGCGCCGGCAACGAGCAGCACGAGGTTCACGGGCAACAAAAATTTCCATTCGAAATCCATCAGCTGGTCGACGCGCGGGCGCACGAACGTCCAGCGGACCATCATGTAGCACCAAATCATGAAGAAGACTTTCGCGAAGAACCACACGACACCGGGCACCATGTTGAGGTAGTTGTCCACGAACGAGACACCGATGCAGGGCGGCAGGAATCCGCCGAGGAAGCATGTGGTCGCAAGCGCCGAGTTCGTCACCAACGCGATGTATTCGGCGAGGTAGAACATGGCGAAAGGCGTGCCGTTGTATTCGGTATGGTAGCCGCCGGTGAGTTCCTGCTCCGCTTCGGCGATGTCGAAGGGGGCGCGGTTCATTTCGGCGGTAGAAGAAATGAAGAACAGGATGAAGGCGATGATGCCGAGTACGGGAATCTTGAAAATCCACCAGTCGGCGATTGTGCCTTCTTGGCCGAGCGTGATGCTCATGAGGTTCGTGGAACCCGAAATCATCACGACGAACAGAAGGATCATCGCGAACGAGATTTCGTAGCTGATCATCTGGGCGCCGCTACGCAGCGCTCCGAGCAGGGAGTACTTGTTGTTGCTGCTCCAGCCGCCGAGCAAGATGCCCAACACGCCGAAACCGTTTACCGCGATAATGAGCGGGATGCCCATCGACACGTCGGCGACCACGAGGTTCCTGCCGAAGGGGATGAGTGCGCACACGATGAAGGGGGCGATGAGCACGATGAGCGGTGCGAGATAGAACATCAACTTGTCCGCGCCGCTCGGGGCGTAGACTTCCTTGAAGAGCATCTTGAGCACGTCGGCGATGGTCTGGATGGTACCGTGCCAGCCGAGGCGCATGGGGCCGAGTCTGCACTGGATGTGGGCGCAGACCTTGCGTTCCATGTAGATGAGGATGGGAGCGGAACCGATGTTCACCACGCATACGGCGATGACGCAGATGACCGCGTTTATCAAGAAGGCGACGATGCTGTTGAGCGTATCGCTCTGGAGGCTCGCCGGCAGGAATTCCGCGAGGCGCGGAACCATGTCGCGTACGAAATCGCCGATGGGGTTAGTGACTGAAGGTACAAACATATATTACCTGTCAATTTCGGGAATGACCGGGTCGAGGGTTGCCATGATGGTCACGAGGTCGGATATCTTGTGGCCCTGCGCCATCTTGTTGAGCGCTGCGATATGCGGGAAGCTGGGACCGCGCGTGTGGATGCGGTAGGGCTTCTCGCCGGTTGTTGCCGCCACCACGTAGGTGGCGTACAGGCCTTTCGCCGTCTCGATTTCGCTGTAGTAGCGGCCCTCGGGGAGTCGCACCGGTTTTTCCTTGCTGCGCCAAGGTCCTTCCTTCGGGAACTTTTCGACACACTGGCGCAGGATTTTCATGGATTCGTGTATTTCGGCAATGCGGATCTTGTAACGGTCGTAACAGTCGCCGTTCTTGAATGTCGGAATGTCGAAATCGAACTGGTCGTAGATGCTGTACGGGTTGGCGCGACGCACGTCGAATTCGACGCCGCTTGCGCGCAGCACCGGGCCCGAGCATCCGTAAGCGATGGCGTCTTCCTTGCTGAGCACGCCGATGCCTATGCTGCGTTCAAGCACGATGATGTTCTTGGAGAGGAAGCGTTCGTAGTCCCTCATGGAATCTTCGAGGTGATCTAGGAACGCCTTCACACGCGGGATAAACGTTTCGGGCACGTCGTAGCGGCTTCCGCCCGGCCTGAAGTAGTTCGTGGTGAGTCGCGAACCCGTGACTTCCTCGAGGATGTCGTGAATCATCTCGCGTTCCTTGAACCCGAACAGCAGGCAGGTTTGCCCGCCGAGGTCGCCGCCGAAGCAGCCGTAGAACACGAGGTGGCTTGCAATGCGGCCCAGTTCCTGGAGCATCACGCGGATGTATTCGCCCTTCTCGGGCACACCCACGTTCATGCCTTTTTCGAGTGCAATCACGACGCCCAGGTTGTTCTGGATAGCTGTGAGGTAGTCCTGACGGTCGGAAAGCGCGATGTACTGCAGGTAGCTCATCGATTCCGCCTGCTTTTCCATGCCGCGGTGGATGTAGCCGAAATGCGGGACGACTTCGACGATGGTCTCGCCGTCCATGCGCAGCGCAAGGCGGAGCGCACCGTGCGTACTCGGGTGCTGGGGACCCATGTTGATGAAGAATTCTTCGGTATTGGTTTCGCGCTGGAGGCGGAATCCTGGAGGCAGACTCGGCATTATACGGGCCTCCTGATCATTTGCGGGTGGGTGAAGTCCTTGCGCAGGGGGTAACCCACGAAGTCCTTGTCGAGGAATATGCGGCGCTGGTCCGGATGGCCTTCGAAGTTGATGCCGAACATGTCGTACACTTCGCGTTCCTTGACTTCGGCGCCCGGGTACAGGTGGCTGATGCTCTTGACGCTTGCGAGGAGCGACGTCGGGCGCTTCTCCTCGGGGATGCTGAAGTCCTTCTTCATCTGCACGCAGAGGAAGAGCTTGTGGCCGTGCTTCAGGCTGCGCAGCATTGTCACCATGTCGAAGTGGTCGTCGTAGTCGATGGCGGTCACGTCGATGAGGTAGTCCATGTCGAACTCGGGAGAATTCTTCACGAACTCGACGATGGGGAGGTAGTCCTCGGGTTCCACCATCACTTCGAGCGGACGGTCGGCGGGAATTGCCGCCACCACGTCTTCGATCGGGTCTTCGCTGTGCGTGTGCACCGTTACGTTCGGGAACTTCTCGCGCAGTTTGGCGAAAATCTCGGATTGCGTGAGGCCGAACCTGTTGAAGGGAACGCGCGGAACTTCCGGGAAGTCTTCCTTCTTTACGCGGATGGGCTTGAAGCTGGACTTGTAGTCCGGATGTTCTTCCTTGAACTTCGCGCGGGCCTCGGCCATCTCCTCGTCCTTCATCTCTTCGAGGGCGGCCCATGTCTTCGCCGCCTCGCGGTAGCGGTCCATGGTGGAGACGTCCTTCGGGTTGCCTTCGTGCCACGGGTTGCGGCAGGTTTCCTTCAGGATTTTTTCGCGCAGGGTCAGAAGCCCGTGGAAAAGCGCTTCGGGGCGCGGCGGGCAGCCGGGGACGAACACGTCGACCGGAATCAGGTTCTGCGCACCGCGGACGACGGCGTAGTTGTCGTAGATGAACGGTCCGCCGCTGATGGTGCATGCGCCCATCGCGATTGCGTACTTGGGCCCGGGAATCTGTTCCCAGAGCATCTGGATGGCGGGGGCCATGCGGCGGGTGATCGTACCCGCGAGGATAAAGAGGTCGGCCTGGCGCGGGGAGGCACGGAACACTTCGGAGCCGAAGCGGGCGATGTCGTAGCGTGCCATGGAGCTGCTCATCATTTCGATGGCGCAGCAGCTAGTACCGTAGGTCAGGGGCCAGATGGAATTCGCTCGAGCCCAGTTCACCACGTAGTCGATGGCGTTCACGACGTACTTGCCGCCGGGAATCGGGTCGAGTATCTTGGGGGCGAAGTTGATTATTCCCATTTGAGGATACCTTTTTTCCAGGCGTATGCGAGGCCGGAAACGAGGATGGCTATGAAAATCGCAAGGTCAACAAGGACGATGATGGGCGAGAGCGCCGTATGTCCTGCCATGATTTCCTTGAAGTTCATCATGACGGGGAAGAGAAACAGCGCTTCGATGTCGAACACGAGGAACAGGAGAGCAAACAGGTAGTAGCCCACCTTGAACTGGATACGGGCGTTGCCGATGGTCTCCATGCCGCATTCGTAGGGCGCCATCTTGTTCTTGGTATTCTTGGTCCTGTAGCCGAGCAAAAGCCCGACGACGGTCGCCGCCGCAGCGATGAACGCGCCCAGGAAAAGGAATATGGATAGGATGATATATTCAGACATAGATTCTACTCATTTCACATTACACATTTCACATTCCACATTAGTAGAAATTCTGCAGTTCCTGTACCGTCCCGAAGAGCGTGTTGCCGATCTGGAAGCGGTCGATGATGTGCTTGAAAAGGTCCTTGAATTCTTCGATGGTCGCGTTGTTCATCGCGGTGAGCTTTTCCTGGATGGAACTCACGAAACCGGAATTCATGGGCTTGGCCTTCATGTCTTGCATGGAGCCGCTCCACTGCTGCAGGATGCGGTCGGTTTCCATTCGCGCGATGATATAGCGGGTCGTGGAAAGCAGTTCCTGCAAAAAATGCACGAGGAATATTTCTTCCTGGAGAATACCCCAGCGCTTGTCCTTGGAGTAGAGCGTGGCGATGTCGGCCTTGCCGTAGAAGACGGCGGCCTGCGCATATTCGAGGCATGTCTTGAGCACGCGGTCGAGACGGTTGATTTCCTGGGCGAGGTTCTTGAACCAGTCGAGGTTCATGGCCGAACCGTCAATATCGCCCTTGGCGTCGAGCGGCATCACTGCACGGAAGGCGTAGTACACCTCCTCATAGTAGCGGTTGCGCATGCGGCAGTTGAACGCGCGGTTCTTGAGGGTGTAGTCGCTGTGGTGCAGTGGAGTTATCATGCCTTGGAAACCTCCCTCACGCCTGAAATCTGTTTGATCTTCGTGATGATGGAATCGACTTGTTCCTTGCGGAACGCCTTGAACTCCATGCGGATGCGGCCCGTGGATTGCGCGCTTGCCACGCTCATGCGGTCGAGTGACACGTCGGAACCCTTGAGCTGCTCGAGCACGTCGAGGGTAATGTTCTTGCGGTTGTCGGTGTCGATGGTGAGGTGCGTCATGAACGGCTTGGAAACGTCGGCGCTCCATGCGACCGCAATCTGCTGCTCGACGGGGAAGTCCTTCAAGTTCGGGCAGTTCCTGTTGTGCACCTCGATGCCTATCTTGGGCCTGAGGATGCCTACGATTTCATCGCCGGGAAGCGGGGCGCAGCAGTCCGCGAAGTGGATGACGAGACTCGTCTCCTGCCCGATCTGCAGGGGCATTTCTTCGGGGATGGCCCTCTTGTCGTTTCCGAAGATGGGGAAGAACCTGAGCGACATTTCCTTGGGGAGCGCGTTTCCGCCCGAAAGGAACCTGTGGATGTCCTGCAGGGGCAGTTCGCCCTGTCCGATGCGCTCGAAGAAGTCGTCCATGGAGAGCGTGCCGAAGTACCTGCGGATTTCGTCTTCGCTGGGGCGCTTGTCCTTCTCTATTTTAGCGATTCTGAGTTCGCGCGTCCAGATTTCCTTGCCGAGGCTCATCGACTGCTGGATAATGCTGGTCTTCATCCAGCGGCGCAGTTCCTGCTTCGCCTTTACCGTCTTCACGATGTCGAGCCATTCGGGGCTCGGTTCCTGGTGCGGGCTCTTGAGTATCTGGATGGTTGCTCCGTGCGTTACGACCTTGTCGAGGCTCACCACCTCGTCGTTGATGCGGGCACCGATACAGTGGAGCCCGAGTTCCGTGTGGATGGCGAATGCGAAGTCGAGGACGGTCGAACCTTCAGGCAGTTCGATGGAAGCGCCCTTCGGGGTGAACACCGTCATGCCTTCGGGTTTCAAGTCTACCTTCAAGAAGTCGAGGTATTCCTTGGAGTCCGAGATTTCGGACTGCAGCTTGACCATGTGGTCGAGCCACGCGAGCTCTTCGCCCTCGTGCTGGGTTTCCATCTTGTAGGCCCAGTGCGCGGCGAAACCCTTCTCGGCGGTGAGGTCCATGTCCTTCGTGCGGATCTGGACTTCCACCATCTTGTTTTCCGGTCCGATGACCGTGGTGTGGATGCTCTGGTACAGGTTCGGCTTCGGGGTCGCGATGTAGTCCTTGAAGCGGCTCTGCATCGGGGTCCACAGGTTGTGGACGTACCCGAGGGCGAGGTAGCATTCGGGTATGGTTTCTACGATGATGCGGATGGCGAAGATGTCGAAAATGTCGTCGAACTGGCAGTCGCGGCTGAGCATCTTGTTATAGATGCTGTAGATGTTCTTGGTGCGGCCCTGGATGGTGCAGTCGAAGTCTTCGAGCGCCATCTTGATCTGCAAGGGGCCGATCACGGACTGCACGTACTTTTCGCGCCTCTCCTTGTTCTCGATGAGCGCGTCGACGATTTTCTGGTATTCGTCCGGATTGACGTACTTGAAACTCAGGTCTTCGAGTTCGGTCTTCAGCTTGTATAGACCGAACCTGTGGGTGAGGGGCACGTATATGTCGAGCGTTTCCTGCGCGATGGAGCGGCGCTTCTCGGGCTTCATGTACCGCATGGTACGCATGTTGTGGATGCGGTCTGCGATTTTGATCATGATGACCCGCGGGTCTTTGGCCATCGCGGTGATGAGCTTGCGGTATGTCTCCGCCTTCTGCGCGGTCTTGTTCTGTTCCTGGGCCGCGGTAATCTTCGTGACGGCGTCCACCATGAACGCGGTGTCTTCGCCGAATTCCCGTGCGATTTCTGCGAGCGTGTGCTGCGTGTCCTCGACAACGTCGTGCAGGAGTCCCGCGAGTACGGTGGACTGGTCCTGCTGGAGTTCGGCTAGAATCTTGGCGACTTCGTAGGGATGCTCGGTGTAGGGCATCCCGCTCTTGCGGTATTGCCCGTCGTGGGCGTCGGCGATAAAGGCAACGGCTTTCTCCAGGACCCGGCGTTCAAGGTTCGGGTTCTTCTTGATGAGCACGTCGACAATGTGCTCCTGATTCGATGTCAGGTTCACTGTTTCCATCGCACCTAATTATATCTAAAATTGCGCTGCTTGGAATGTGAAATATGGTTAAATAAGCGAAAAATAAGGCGTTTTCCGGCAGTTGTTGTAAATAGAAACAACGCTTTATGAAAAAAAAGGAAAAAAACTTTTCAAATGTTTTTATTTTATGTTCACTCATTGGGTCGAATTCATCGGTCCAAAAAATGGGGTTGGTTATGAATAAACGGAAATTATTGTTTCCGGTGGCTCTTGTTGCCATCGGCCTGTGGGCATGCGGTGAAAACGATAACGCAAACGTAGGCCCGGAAAATTGCACCACGCCAGAATGCCTGGCGGAGCAGGAAAATAATCCTGCGAGTTCGGCGACTGTGCCTTTGTCGGAGGAGACTGTGTCTTCTTCGTCTTTTACGGGCCCGGAGCCGCATTATCTGGGAGATCAGGATGATAGTACGCAGGTGAAGTCTTCGAGCTCTGTGTTGCCGCTGGAATCGTCTAGTTCTGCGGTGGTGCCGGGTTCGAGCGCATTGCCGCCTGTTGTCTCGAGCAGTTCCCATCGCCACCACTCGTCCAGCAGTTCTGCCGTTAAGCCGGAAGTATCCAGTTCGAGCGTTGAAGTCGTACCTCCGACACCCGGAAACGACTTCGTGGAAGACCACCGCAGCGAATGCCAGATTGGCAACATCCCGACGAGCGTGAACAACGCGAAGCTCCCGGATCCGTTCATGGGCCTCGACGGCAAGCGTATTTCTTCGAAGGCGGAATGGAAGTGCCGCCGTGAAGAAATCGGTGCGATGCTTGAAAAACTCATGTTCGGCCAAAAGCCGCGCAATCCGGAAAAGGTCGAAGGCTCCTACTCTGGCGGAAAGCTCACCATCAAGGTGACTGACAAGGGCAAGTCCGGCAGCTTCTCTGTAAGCATTTCAAATGCTGGCACCAAGGACAAGCCGAAGCCGGCTCTCATCGGGTTTGGCGGCGGCATGATGGGTGGTTGCGGAAGCCTCGGCAGCGCCACCAATGGTCTCGACATTGCCATGATTACGTTCAACCCGGATAACGTTGCCCCCGAAAGCGGTGGAGGCATGTTCTTCAACATCTATGGTGGCAACACGGACAAGTATGGCACCATCATTGCATGGGCTTGGGGTGTAAGCCGCATTATCGATGCTCTCGAAAAGACGCCTGAAGCCGGTATCGACGTGAAGCACCTCGCCATGACGGGTTGCTCTCGTTGGGGCAAGGGTACGCTTGCCGTGGGTGCTTTCGATGAACGTATCGCACTTACCATCCCGCAGGAATCCGGTTCCGGTGGCGCTTCCCTCTGGCGTGTGGGCGCCCAGGTCAACAGGCAGAAGGGCAAGCAGTTCGTGCAGGGCCTGAACAGCGCTGGTTCCGAAGGCAAGTGGATGATTTCCTCCTTCAAGAGCTATGACGGCAGGGAAAATACGCTCCCGTTCGACCAGCACATGCTCGTAAGCATGGTCGCTCCGCGTCCGCTCCTCATCATCGACAACGCGGGCCAGGAATGGCTTGGTGAAGTGCCGTCGAACTACTGCGGCCAGGCTTCTCTCGAAACCTACAAGGCTCTCGGTGTGACGGAAAACTACACCTACAGCCAGGAAGGCGGTCATGGTCACTGCCAGCTCCCGAACGGACAGTTTGACGAGGTGAAGGACTTCATGAACAAGTTCCTGCTCGGCAAGGACGCCAAGACGGGTAAGATTGACTATAGCAAGAACACCCAGACGATTAACTTCAAGAAGTCTGAATGGATTGACTGGGAAACGCCGAATCTTAATTAGAATCTCCCGATATAACTCCTGATAAAATCGGGCGGGGCTGGGCAACCGGCCCCGTTTTCATACCGTTCGCGCTACGTTTGGGGTATGGCGTCTCCGGTTTGCGCTCACTACCCCCGCAAGGGGGGCCATGCCCACGTAAGCGCTAAAGCGCTAAGTGGTCAAAGGTCGCCACCACGACTCATTAAGATGAGTCGCTTGTGGCTCACGATATGTTATGAGACCGCACGCTCGACGCCTTGCCAACAAAAAAGCGGCCCGGTGTTAGCGGGTCGCGATTGCAATAG
>CACXXH010000020.1 GCA_902771595.1 Fibrobacter succinogenes
CGACGGGTTCCTCATCGAAGTGGGCGAACTCGGCAAGGCCGTGGGCCGCTTCCTGGATTCCAAGATTATCCCGCAGCAGGGCACGCAGGCCGTACCCGTATTCCACGAGGAGAGCGATTTCAAGCTGCTCGGCAAACTCGTGAAGGAAGGCAGCCACGTGCTCGACCTCGGTTGCGGCAGCGGTGACTTGCTAGACTACCTCGCCCACAAGAAGCAGGCGACCGGGTTCGGCATCGAAAAGAACATCACAGGAATTCTGGACTGCATCGAGAAGGACGTGCAGGTCATCCAGCGCGACCTCGACGACCGCGGCATCACGGACCTCAAGGACGATAGTTTCGACTACGCGATTATCAACCGCACGATTCAAGAAATCCGCGACCCCGTGGCGCTCCTGAACGAACTGCTGCGCGTTGCCAAGAAGGCCATCGTCACGTTCCCGAATTTCGGCCACTGGACTACCCGCGGAAGCCTCATGCTCCACGGTCGCATGCCCAAGTCGAAGGAACTGCCTTATGAGTGGTACGATACACCGAACATCCGCCTCCTGACGGTGAAGGACTTCTACACCCTCTGCAAAAAGGAAGGGTTCCGCATCGAGAACATCAGTTTCCAGAGCGAACACACGCTGAGCAAATTCCTCACCGCCATCGGCATCCCGAACTTCGGTGCGGAACACGTCATCGCGACGATCAGCAAGAAGTAGTCCGCAAGAAACAGCACCGCTCAACGGTATTCGAATAGTCCCGCGACCGCAATGGCGCGGGGCTTTTCTTAAATCCATTTGTCAAATATCCTCGCCCAGTAACTATATTTAACACCGAGCAATAATCAAAAGCACATTCTACTGTCTACATCATTTCGTCGACTAAAACTATGTCTATAATTTCCATGACCGGGTTCGGCAAGAGCGAATCCACCCTGAACGGAACCACGTGCGTTATCGAAGTGCGCAGCGTGAACAGCCGATTCCTTGAAATTTCCGCAAAAATCCCGAAAAACTTCGCCTACCTCGAAAACGACTTCAAGGCGCAAATCAAGGAAAAGCTCGCCCGCGGCTCGGTGAACCTTTCCATCACGCTCGGTGAAGGCAGCATCGGCAACATCCCCGTATGCTACAACGAGACGGCTGTGAGCAAGTTCGTTGAAATCACGAAGGCCATGCAGGAGAAATTCGGCATCAAGGGCGAAATTACGCTCGACCACATCCTCTCGATTCCGGAAGTATTGCAGTTTACCGACGCCGGTGCCGACAACGAAGTCTGTGAAAAGCACCTGAAGGCAGAACTCGACAAGGCGCTCGACGGCGTCATCGCCATGCGCGAAAAGGAAGGCGCGAACCTCGCCGCCGACCTCACGAAGCGTGTCGCCCACCTGGAAGACGTGCTCGCGAAAGTCGAAGTACTCGACCCGCAGCGCATTGAAACTTGGAAGGTCAAGTTCAAGGAACGCGTGGACACCTTGATGAAGGACAGCGAAATCGACGACGTGCGCCTGCTGCAGGAAGCCTGCATCATGGCAGACAAACTCGACATCCACGAAGAGATTACGCGTTTCCACAGCCACAACAAGCTGTTCCTGGACGCTCTCAAGAAGGGCGGAGCACAGGGAAAGAACCTCGGGTTTATCCTTCAGGAGATGGGGCGCGAGGCGAATACGCTCGGGACAAAATGCCAGAGCGCAGATATTGCGGCGCTTGCCATCGAACTCAAGAACGAGATCGAGTGCATTAGGGAGCAGTCTCTTAACATAGCGTAATCGGCAATGCCGGGACTAGCCCGGCATGACAAATGCAAAACGGCGCGCGTTTTTAGCGCGCTTTATTTTTTGGAAGATTTTTTCTTCTTGTCCTTCATCTGGACGCGGCGGGAACCCGCGCGGAGGCGTTCCCACGGGCAGAAAGCCATCGTGCCGAGCGTAAACCCGAAGAACCAGATTACGAACGCAACCCACAGGACTGCAGCACCCACAATTTCCCTGGCCGAGGCGTTCCCCATATCGACCGTAATTGCAGCGACAGCCAAGAGCGACGATACCAACACAGGCGTAAACATCTTGCGGCCAGCCTTCACGAGCGCTCCTGCCTGGGGCGCACCCTCGGAAAGTTCCTTGCCCGCGACAAGCGCGAACGAAACGACGCTTGCAAACCCAACGGCGCTCAGCACCGCCCACACGAGCCACGCATTACCGGGAACCATCGGGAAGCATGCAATAAAGCCCGTCATCAAGGCCCACGAAAGCGCGAACGGGAACAGTGCGCAGGCGACACTCCACTTGGCGAAGAGCAACAAGACAAGCGCAACTCCGGCAAATACGCCATAGAATTTCAGTTGCATGCCCTCGGCGCCGCCAAGAAGCATCAAGGCTGTAACGAACAAGGCGAGCGACGCTATAGTGCCGAGGCCTCCGCGCAGCCCTCCGAACACGAACATGAGCACCACAAAGGCGACAGCGACAACACTCAGGTACTGGGCCGAGCTCCAGAAGGCGCCAAAACCGTCCAAGTCAACAAGCCACATGCCAAGCCCTTCGGAGGCGGCGAGCGGGAGCGAATTCATAGCCTGCCAGCCACACGCAGCAAGGGTCACTCCAAAAACGACCATCAGCACCACAAAAATCAGGCGAAGGCGCAGCATCAGTTCCAAAAACTTCTGAACCTTTCCCGGTTTTTCACGCAAATCCATAATTACCTCGAAATCAATAATTTCTGTTTCTTTGTCCAGGTTTTCGCCTTGAGATTCCCCACTGCGGGAACTTCGCTGCGAACAACATAATGGTACAGCCCGTTCGCCAGTTTACGTCCGTGATTATCCTTGCCGTCCCAGTGCGTAACGCCCGAAACAGCATCTTTGAGGACTTTCACCAAGCGACCGTGCTGGTTGTAGATGAAGATGTCCACCGTAGACTCGCGGTCAACAGCAAGATTCTTGAAATAGAACGTCGTGCCCTTCTTGCCCACCGGATTCGGGACATTGAACACATCCACAAGCCCTGCCTTCATGTCTTCGGCAATCTCGATATTCAATGACTTGACCGCCATGTTCCCGATTACATCGAGCGCACGCACGCGGAACAAGTACTTACCTTCCGGATAATTCTCAAGCGTAAACGTTTTGCGGAAAACAGCTTTTTTAGAGGACTGTTCCAAGAAAGGATACGGGTGATATGGATCTTCGACGCCAGCGATTTCAATAGACACGCCTTCATCAGCCTGTTCACGGAAGTCAAGCGCAGTAGAATCCTCAATCACAATTTCAAGGCATGCAGGAGCCTGCAACTTCACCGTTTCGTCATCCGCATACGATGTTTCTTTTCCCTTGGAATAGCAATTTTGGATTTTTATAATCGGGGGTTCGGAGTCTTGAATAGAATCAGCGTAGGCTGAGAATCCAGAAATAGTTATACCGCCAACTCTAAACCGTCCGATATCGCGTTCATCTTTCGAATAAGCCCAGGCATTAAATTCCACGGCAGTATCACCGAACGAAATCTTGCGCGGAGTCACGAATTCCGTTTGATAACGGCCACCGACAACGGGTAATTTTTCCGAATAAATCAAGGAACCATCATAGGAAACCTTGATCGAATCCATATTTTTATCCTTTGATTCAATATGATAACCCAAATACATGTTCTTGTGACTACGACTTTCATGCAATGTAAGCTCTATTGAGCCATTCTCCATTCCCTTCACCGAACCAGAAAGTTTAATCTTGTCAAGAGCCTTCAATGTATCGAGTTTCTGATCGAGCGTCACATCGAACCCAACCTTGAGCATCTGGATGACAGGTTCCCCGAGAATGAGATAATGTTCGTTATTGAAACGCTGGGCAGTGTACCCAGAATCCTTTGACATACTAAACTTTGACGTGCTCCGATTCTTAACCTGCATGAAAACTTCACCGATAGAAGATCCATCGTTTTTCAAAAGGCCAAGCATAAAGTCGTGTCCAAGGTTTTTGTTTTGCTCGCCTGTCGTCTCGCGGGCAGCGCCAATTGAAGCTATAGAACCTGACGATGGAGCAACAACGAATTGCTCCGATAAAGACATCGCCCCACCCTCGTCGAATCGCGCAACAGTGCATGAGTAAGAATTGAGAATCGTGTAACGGCCCTTATTCGAAAGCCTCGATATGTAACTAGGCTTTAAGAGCCCTTCCGAAGCCCAGTCTGTCTTGGAACCATGTCCAAAATAAGCAGTAATCAAGGCTCCCTGGTTCAGGAAGTTCAAGAGATCCGCAGACGCATTCTTTTTTTGCCCGGCAGCATCTTCGTCGTAATTCAACAAATAAACTTTTTTCTGATTCCAACGCATTCCACGTTGATTAGCCAACGAGTCTATAGCTGCGGAAACGCCCTCCTGCATTTTTGTATGCCCAGCAGGATCCACTTCGGTTCCATTCTTGGCATCATCCGAAGTAAGGAGCACCGTCTTTCGCCATTCAGAATGGTCAAAACGACCGACCATCTCGTATTCCTTCGCCTTTTCGATATAGTCCGAAAGTTCGCCTGGAGTACGGACCGACAGACGGCCCACCGCCAAATCCAAGTCGTATCGACCATACCGCACCATTTCACCGAAATCCAAAACAGCAAAGAAATCTTCCGTAACAGTGCTTTCCAATTCATATGGAGGAATAAAGTTCTTGCCCAGTTTTTCATTCGATACGCGATAATCGTAATGGCCCGAACCCAGCAGAAGCACAAACCTGAGGTCTGGACACAAGGAATAGGCGTAGGCGATATAGTTCCTTATGGCAACCGGCGAAAGCGAGCCACCCGTATACAAGCGATAGATATCTTCAACATTCACGACCGTCGTCGCAAATTTGGAAACAGCGTTCCCTTCCGAACGGAACCGGCCAAGTTCAATTGCACCATCTATAAATTCGGGAGCCGTGATAATCAAGTATTCGGTCTTAGAATTGATTTTCGAAATATTAGAAAGGACTTCAGATGAAGGCGCAGGCAATCCCTGCACCATCAGCGAATTACGGAATGCATTTTCACGGAATGCAAGGTAGCGCACATCCACGCCATCAGAGACGCTATCAATGGCATACTTGCCCGAATTCGCAAGCACCCCTACGGGAACCATGTCCACGAATTTCATGAGGCTTACGCCATCGGGTACCGGCATTCGGATTTTTCCCGAAACCCGCCCCGGCAAATACCATTCGGCAGTATCAACCACGGGATTCCAGCGGTATGCCACTGTAAAACCGTCAAATCGGTCATACTGTATGGCGTTCGGAAGCATCGTCAACGAATATGTGTTGTCCGAATTTTTCAAAGGCGGATTCTTGACCAAGAAATTTCCCTCGACGCCGAGTGCAGCATCGTTCTGCGAGTATTCCCTGCCATTGACTGAAAATCGGAACCGAATCCCCGCCATGCGCCCAGGGATGCTGTCAGCAGAACGCAAAACCTTCCCATCCTGAGACGACGAACTTTGCCAAGTAGAACGATGCGGGAAATAGGTCACCTGCAAAAGCGCATCTTCCCCCTCGATTAGACCCGGTAAATTCTTAACTTGCGGCATCCCGTAAAGCAGTTCCGACGAGGGAACCTCGGTAGAATCACGCCTGTGATGCCAAAGCCAGAACCACTCCTTGCCCGTACTCCTATCGAAGTGTTCGGTACTGTAATAAGTATCAATCAGGTTTGCATCCTTCTCGGCACGAACATAGTGCATCAAAGGGACATCCTTCGCTCCCGTAGACGAGAACGAGATTTTGTCACTCAAGCGCTTAGCCTTTCCTGTATCGCTCCAGCCCAGCTGGAAATGCTGGTAAAATGAATACGGCGATGTAGAATGGTAATAGATGCTATCAGCAAATTTCCAGTACGAAGCCCCATAGCCAACAAAGACAATCGAGTCTCCCTCGTTGAAGGTCCCGTCCGGACTCATGCTGGTTCCATTCTTGGAATGGTCTCGCACCTCGAAAGGGATTTCAAAAAGGTGAGCAGGCACAATCACATCGGCTCCAGGAACCTTCGCCGTCATCGTATCCTGCGAAGCGCCGAACAATCTCAGTTTTTCGACCGGAATGCTGTTCAATTCCGATTGACTGTAATACGGCAGAAGGGCTCTCTGAACCGTCTTGAAATCCACCGCATAAAGGCCATCTTCGCCTGTCGTCGCCACGTTCTGATCGCCCACCAGGAACTTCGCGATAAAATGCACGTCAGAAAAGTCTGTCGTAGCGGTCCGGCGGAGCGACCTGCGGAACTTGTCACGAGACACGCCGAAATACGAAGCGCCATTCTTGTTCGCCACGCGGGACACGGCGCGCTTTCCCGGATTTATACCCGAACCGGTCACGGAAAAATCAACCGCAAGGCGGTACTGCATACGCAGCCTAAACGAAGCCCCCGATTTTTCGTACAGAGGGACGCGGATATCGACCATCCATAGGCCGTCTTGCTTATACGGCGAGGACGCAACGACCGAAGAGAATTTCAGTTTACCATCCTTGCAGAAACTCCCCGGCAAAGGTTTGGTCTTCTTGACCGAAAGGGACACGCGGGGTGTTGCGCCTGCGGGAATGGCAACGCGATACAAACGGAACGGGACATCGTTGTCATCGTCCATCGAAGAAAATTCGGGAAGGAATCGATTACCGGGAATCGATTTGCCTTGTCCATCTACACAGTCGTAAACCGAAACATCGAGGACATCATCATCAAGAACAAACCGCGAACGGGAATCCTCCACCACCGTAGTCGCGAAGGCCGATGCGCAAAAAAAGAGAATCGATATTATGTAAAAAGAAAACTTCACGATTTAAAAATACAAAAACAGCCCCGCCAAGACTAAGGATTGGTGATGACCATTTCGTAAAATCCATTCCCGTTCGTCTTGAATTCCACCCACTGGCCGCCGGAAGCCTTCATTTTGAAGATGGTGACCGACTGCGGGGGCACCCCCCTCGAGAGGATAGCCTCCAATTCGGCATCCGAAATCATCGCACGCGAATTGAAAGCGGGCATATACCAGTGCCACGCCTGCCAGTTGAAAAGCCCGCGGGTCGACTGCACGAAGGCGCGCAGCATCAAGACGTATTCGTAATCGAAAAAGTCGCGGTAATTGCGCACCTCGTTCTTCTTCTCGACGACGGTCTTCTTCGCGAAATCGCGGTCAAAACGGAGCGGAGATGCGTCGGGGTTCATGTACGAAAAACGGATGGACTTGTCCGTCGCCACGACCTTCAGGTTCGGCTTATCCAGGTGGACGAATTCGGAGGCGCCCACCTGCCTGTAGTCGCGGAACACCACGTCGGGCGAAAGCACGCGGTTCATCTGCAGGGGGACAGGCTTTGCGTCGAGGGTCGTAAGCTCGTAGAACACAAGCGCCTCGCCGGACCCTTTCGGGAGCAGAACCGCCATGAGGGGCTTGACCCGTTCCGAAATCACCCAGACCATCTTCGGCTTGTTCGAAGAGGCCAGAAGCGGGTCGAGCACATACATCACGGACGGATCGCGGATGCCGTTCACGTCCCATTCCATCCAGGTGCCCGAGCCGCCGACAGAATCCAGTACGGCAAAGAGCCTCCCGCCGGAAAATTCAGAACGCGAATCGACAGCGCCAAAAAGCCTGGCAGGCGCCACAGCCGCTTTCGCGGGCGCAGTCTTGGTCGCTGTTTTGGGCGCAGGCGCAGCAAAGCCCGCCACAAAGGCAAGCAAAAGCAGAGCAGTAATCAGCCGCATCGGGAATTCCTAGAAGCCGAGGGGTTCGAAGAGGCTCTCGTCGAGTCGGGAATACGTCATGTGGTATTCCTTCTCAATCCAATAGAGCGCGAGTTTCTTTCCGCTCCAGTTTTTCTTCACGGCGATGGACTCGATTCCCTTCGTAATCAGCGGGATAGTTTCGGGAAGGTTCAGTTTCCAGCTCTGGTCATCCCATTCGAAAATCATGATAGGCACTTCCGGGCTCTTCTGGAGCCCGACGCTTCCGCGGTCATTCTTCACCTTCATGGGGCCGAGCGGCAATTTAGTCAAGCGGTCAAGCATACCGCTCTTGCTGAGCATCATGAACAGCATGCGGTCTTCTTCGGATTCCCACAGGTGCTCGCGCTCGTAAAGGCGGTAGAGGAGGATGGAATACGCCTCGTAGAACAGGCAGGTGTCGAGCGCTTCGGAATCGTAGACCCTCGCGTGATTTTCAAGCGTATCGAGCCAGTATTCCGAAGTATCGGTCAGGTAACCGTACAGAGTCTCGGCAGAAGCGCCCTCGCGGACTGCGGAAAGGAAACCCGCGAACATGGTTTCGAGCATGGTCTGCTTGTCCTGCTGCTGACCCTCGTATTGGGCGTTCTTTACCTGGGCGCTTGCGCCCGACTCCTTGGCCTTCGCGCCTTCACCCGATTGCCCGGCGGTACCCGCACAGGCGGTAAATCCGAAAGCGAGCGCCACCGTGAACGCCGCAACAATTGTATTTTTCAAGATATGCATCGCGATACCTACCTAAGAATGACTTTGGACCAACTGCTCGCCGCCTGTTCCCAGAAGGGCTTTCAAGGAAGCGGCCCCGGCGGACAGCACCGCAACAAGACCAACACCGGCGTACAGCTCAACCTACGTGAATACAATTTAGAAATCAAATCCTGCGAAGCGAGGAGCGCGAAGGAAAATAAGACCCATGCGCTGCACCGGATGCAGATGGCAATCGCCCTGAACGTCCGCGAAACGCCCGCAGACCCCGAAATTCCGTTTCCCGGGAGCAATGGCCACATACAACCTTCCAATGCGCTTTTCCCGCTGTTCGTCGCGCACGTATTCGACATCATGGCGACAAAGGCGGGCGACACGAAGGCGGCAGCGGCGGCGTTCGGGCTTTCGCCCAGCGCGCTCGTGAAAATACTCCGGCAAGACAAGGCCTGCGCCGAAAAGTTGCAGAACCAGAGGGTCGCCGGCGGCAAATCCCGGCTGAAGCTCTAAGCGGCGAAAACCGAATAATGACAGCCCAGTGCGCTTAATCGACACGATTAAGCAGCCTGCGCAAAAAAAAAAAGTATCAAAAAGGCTGATTTTGCCTCCCAATCCGTATTAAGGGTAAGGACACCCAATACAGGAGGTTTTTATGAGTCCTTTGAAAAAAATGAAAAATGGCGCCGTTGCACTCGTCGCATGCGCGAGCCTTGCTTCCATATGGAACTGCGGAAGCGACACTCAGGAAAATGAGACCGTCGGCAGCGCCGAAACCGCGACAGCAAACGTCGCGCTCCGGTTATCGCATGTCGAAGTTCCGCTCACCGACAGCCTCGTGGTGGACTGCATCGGCGCCGACACGCTCCACCTCTCGCTGGGCCCGAAGGATTCGGGTTTCGACCTCGACCTTTTCCCGCATGAGCACTGGAAATTCTCCGCGAAGCTCTACGCAAACGGAGCCCTCATGCAGAAAGGCGAAATCGAGACACGCCTGGACGCGGGCAGCGTCGTAGACCTTTCCATCCCCATGCATGCCGTCGTCGGTTTCGTGTACGTGGAAATTCCCCTCGGGTTCGGCAATCCGGCGGGCATCGCCTCGGGCCTTCTCCAGGTCGAATCCGCCAACGGCTCCTTCGAATATCCCATGCAGGTCGAAGACGGCAGCGCCATATTCAAGAGCGGAATGCTCCCGCTCGGGCTGGAATACACGTTCCGGCTCTCGCTTGCGGATGCCTCGGGAACGAACATCTACAGCATGGAACAGACCTTCCTGCTCGACGAAAACACGCCCGTCCCTGAATTGCAGATAAATTCACTACGGGCAAAAGTCAGCGTCTCCATCGGGAAGGCCGAAGACGTGGAAAAGGAAATCCCGCTAACCCTCCCCGCAGGCAAGAGGCGCCCGAAGGCAGGCGACATCGTCGTAAGCGAGTTCCTGGTGAACCCGAACAAGAACGACTCCGCGCTCTACGAGTTCGTTGAAATCTACAACGGGAGCAACGACTCGCTCATCATCGAGAATTGCTTCGTTGGGAAGACATCGCTCGAAAGGGAATCGGCGGCCATCGAGCCGTTCGTGCTCTCCCCGCGCAAGGCGACGGCCATTGCCGACACGAGCGCCAAGGTGCCCGCGGAATTCCGCCATGCGGCAGCGTTGCCGGCGTTCAACAAGTCGAACTCCTCTACGGGCGCCTCCATCGTATTCCACTGCGACGGAGAGATTCTCGATTCCGTGTACTACGGCAAGGTGGATTCGCTGCACCTCTCGCAGGTCCCGTTCAGCACGAACTCCAGCACCACCAAGAGCCCGCACCTGAACATCGGGGCGTGGGATGACCGCGAAAATCCCGAGAACTGGTGCCTGGACGCGCCTACGCCGGGAGCGGCGACTTTCTGCAATTAGCAGCATAAAAAACAGACGCAGGCCCGCACTCGCGAGCCTGCATTTTCTTCATTGCCACCCTGACACTGAAACAAGTTCAGTACGGGCTCCGATCAGGGTCAAAATGCTTATTTCAGGGTCGAAATGTTTATATCTGATGCTGATCTTCATCAGCATGACAGCAGGGACTAATCGACTATCCGTGGAGCTGCGTCACGGGCTTTTCGATATCGAAGAGGCGACGGAGCAGTTCGGTCTTCGCCGGGTCGCGTTCGTCGGGGAGCGTGAGCGGCGCCATATTGATGGCGACGAGAATCGAACCCGGGTAGTTGTTCGCGCACTTCACGAATTCGCTCGAAGAAACGCCATCGGTGTAGAAGTCCACGACGAAGGTGTCCCAGTCGTCGTTTTCGATCTGTTCCATGGCCTCGGCTTCGGTCCGCACCGCCTTGAAGGTAGCGCCGACAAGCAGGTCGGAAAGCACTTCGAGACATGCGCCACGGCGGGTGTCGTCCTCTTCCCAAATCAGGATGCGGCGTTCGCTGTAGTCGCGGACGACCGGCGCCATAGCCTCTTCTTCGGGGAAGAACGCCTTGGCGGTTTCGTCCATTTCATCATTTTCAAAGTCTTCAATTTCTTTTGCCATGGCTGTAAATATAGTAAAAATTCGCCTGAACTTGCCATATAAGGCTCATTTTGCTAAATTTGGGCGCAAAAAAACAACCATTACAGGCAGATTCCATGGACCAGTCAAAAATCAGAAACGTCGCCATTATCGCCCACGTTGACCACGGTAAGACCACCCTCGTCGACCAGCTCCTCAAGCAATGCGGAACCTTCCACGAAGGCGAGGAAGTCAACGAACGCGTGATGGACTCCGACAACCTGGAACGCGAACGCGGCATCACCATTCTCAGTAAGAACACGAGCGTCATGTACAAGGGCTACCGCGTGAACATCGTCGATACCCCGGGGCACGCCGACTTCGGCGGCCAGGTGGAACGCGTTCTCGGTACGGTGGACGGCGTGCTTCTGGTTGTGGACGCCTTCGAAGGCCCCATGGCCCAGACCCGCTTCGTGACCCAGAAGGCTCTCGAACTCGGGCTCATCCCCATCGTGGTGGTGAACAAGATCGACCGCGACGGCTGCAACCCGCACGGAGCCCTCGACAAGGTGTTCGACCTATTCTGCGAACTCGACGCCAACGAAGAACAGCTTGACTTCGATAAGGTGTTCGGTTCCGGTCGCAAGGGCATCTGCAAGGCCGAGATGGAAGACCCGGACGGCGACTTCAGCATCCTCATGGACAAGATTATCGAGCGCATTCCGGCCCCGAAGGGCGACCCCGCTGCCGAACCGCTCCTGCAGATTGCATCGCTCGAATACTCCACCTTCCTTGGCCGCTTGGCCGTGGGCCGCGTCCAGCAGGGCGTGCTCAAGCCGAACCAGACCTACGCGCAGTCCTTCACCGACGGCACCGTGAAGAACATCCGCCCGCAGAAGATTCTGCGCTACGAAGGCCTCACCCCGAAGCCGGTCGACGAAGCAGGCCCGGGCGAAATCGTGCTTATCGCAGGCCTCGACACGTTTGATATCGGCGATACCATCAGCGCAGCGAACAACCCGAAGCACCTGCCGCGCATCCACATCGACCCGCCGACAATTTCCATGATCTTCACCGTGAACACCTCGCCCCTCGCCGGCAAGTACGGTGGCAAGTTCATGACGGGTAACCAGCTCCAGGAACGCCTGGAACGCGCCCACATGGCCGACCCCGCCCTCCTCGTCGAAAAGGTCGACGGCGCCTCCACGTTCAAGGTATCTGGCCGTGGCATTCTGCACTTGACGATCCTCGTCGAAAACATGCGCCGTGAACTTTACGAATTCACCATCGGATCTCCGCAGGTGATTTTCCACAACGATGAAAACGGCAAGCTCCTCGAGCCGGTCGAAGACTTCAAGGTCGAAGTCCCGAACGAATTCAGTGGTGCCTGCATCCAGGAAATCCAGCAGCGCAAGGGCGAAATGGTGAACATGGTTACCGACGATAACGACCGCGTGACGCTCGAGTTCATCGTGCCTTCCCGTGGCCTCATCGGTATCCGTCCGCGCCTTCTCTCGCTCTCCAAGGGTTACGCCGTCACGCAGTCCTTCTTCAAGGAATACCAGCCGTACAAGGGCGAAATCCCGACACGCATCAACGGCGTGCTCATCGCGAAGGAACCGGGCGAAGCCGCCAGCTACGCGCTTTCGAACCTCGAAGACCGCGGCTACCTCATCATCGGACCGGGTGCGGAAGTTTATCCGGGCATGATTGTGGGCGAACACAACCGCGACGTCGATATCATCGTGAACGTCACGAAGGGCAAGCACCTCACCAACATGCGCTCCAAGTCCGCTGACGACATGATCCAGCTGACCCCGTACCGCCGCATGACTCTGGAAGAATGCGTCACCTTCATCAACGAAGACGAATGCATCGAAGTGACGCCGGAAATTCTGCGCCTCCGCAAGAACGAGCTCGACCCGATCAAGAGAAAGCAGATGTCCAAGCGCCCGGCTGAAGACGACGATTAAGCGACCGCTCGTTCGACATCTAGGGAGCAGAACCTCCGGTTCCTCACTCGCTCTCACTGCAAAGGCCCGTTGATACGGGCCTTTTCCGTTCACAGGCGACCGCTGCGACCGCTCGCGCTAAACACGGAAATTACTCCGGTTTGCGCTCGCATTGAAATTCAAAAGCCCCGCACGCCGCGGGGCTTTATTGTTCACGGACGACCGCTCCGAAGACGGCCACACGTTCTTTCTAAAAATCTTTCGCGAGGCGGCCTTCCCCGCTCTGGAGAAGTTCGTTCATGTATTGCTTCGCGATTAGGCACGCATCCGGCAAGTCCTTGCCGAGCGCCACATTCGCAAGGATTGCCGCGGAAAGGTGGCAGCCCGTTCCGTGCTTCCCTTTGCCGGGCAACCGCGGGCTCCTGAACTTGTACTGTTCATCCTTGTACCACAGGGTATCGACGGCTTCCTTCCCTCTCGCATGCCCTCCCTTCAGGAGAACCGCAAAATCCTTTCCGAGTTCAACCTCTTCGCGTGAAGCGGCCAGCCCGAGACCCAGGAAGGCAAATTCGTCCTGGTTCGGGGTCACCAGGTCAATCGACTTCATGACCGGCAAAAACTTCTCGGCATCGCGCATAAAGTGGTATCCCGCCGAAGCGCTCGCGATCGGGTCCCAAATGATAAAGGCGTCCGGGCTTTTCTCGCGCACGAATTCCACAATGCGCCTGAGGACCCTCGCCTTCTCGACAAGCCCAATTTTCACATACTTGAAGGTATGCTTGCGGAAAAGCGTTTCGAGTTGCGCCTCGATACGATCCCAAATGACCCATCCCGGGGCAACGAACTCGTCTTCGTTCTGCTCGGTAACAGCCGTGCAAACAGCCTGCGCGTACACGCCGAAATGGGCCATCGCCTTCACGTCGGCCAAAATTCCGGCACCGGCACTGCCATCAAAGCCAGCCACCGTAAGCGCGAATGTCAGTTTATCATCCATAATCTTCCCACCCAGACAAACGCTAAGGAGTATACTAGGTATATACTCTTATAAATATATACTATTTTCCGTTATAGCGTTCCATGCACTTTTCTATGCCAAGTTTAAAGTAGCATTCTACAAGTGCCGGGACCTTGGAAATGGCCTCTTCGAAGGCAGGACGGTCCTCGGGGGAGAATTTTGCGAGAACCCAGTTGGAAAGGTCGAATTTCGGGGGGCATTTGCCCACGCCGAAGCGGATACGCGGGAACTTGTCGCCCACATGCTCGATGATGTTGCGCAGGCCGTTCTGACCGCCGTGGCTGCCGTCCTTGCGGCAACGGATTCGACCCACGTCGAGGTTGATATCGTCGCTGAACACCAGCAGGTGGTCCACCTTCACCTTGTACCAGGTCATCAGGGCCTGCACGGCCTCGCCCGAGAGGTTCATGTAGGTCTGCGGCTTCGCGAGCAAAACCTCCTCGCCCGCGATATTCACCTTCATCGTGAGCGCCTTGTGTTCGCTTTTCCAGTCCTTGTTCGGGTCGGCAAGCTTTTCAATCGCCATGAAACCCGCGTTATGGTGCGTGTTAGAATACTGAGTACCAGGATTTCCGAGACCTACGATAATATACATGATTCAAATTTAGAAAAAATGTCCATGCCGCGGCAGATTTGCGCGCAAAAGCAAAAGGTCCGCCGATTGGCAGACCCTTTGAAGTTTTCTTGACGATTGTCCAGATTACTTGGCTTCCGCAGCAGGAGCGGCAGCAGCGGCCGGTGCGGCTTCAGCAGCATCATCCTTCTTCTTGGACTTGGACGTAATCGTGAAGATCACCGTGCGCGGGAGGCTAGCGAGTTCGCAGCCTTCCGGGAGCTTGAACGACTTGGCGTAGAACGTGATGTTCGTTCCGAAATCGGAGATATCCATTTCGAGAACAGTCGGGATGAAGCCCGGCTTGGCGGAGAGCATCAGGTAGCGGCTTTCCTGAGAGAACACGCCGCCCTGAGTCTTGACGCCGACCGGAAGACCGGTGAGCTTGACCGGCACGCGGACCTTGATCTTGGAGTCTTCACCGATCTTGATGAAGTCGATGTGAGTGATAGCCTGAGTGATGGCATCCTTCTGGTAGCTGTAGATAACAGCGGGATTGCCGGCCTTGCCGTCGATCTCGAGGTCGAGAAGGGTGTAACGCTTACCCGGGGCGAGAACCTTGCGAACATCGATAGCGCTGACGCTGATATTCACAGACTCCTGACCCTTACCATAATAGACGGCCGGAATCTGGCCAGCCTTACGAAGGCGGGCGTTGTCGCGGCTCTTGCCTAGCACTCTCGAGGTTGCTGCGAGTTTTGTGAGTTCCATTGTAGACTCCAATTGAGGTTTATTGTTAAAAAATTTCATTGGGGTAGCTGGATTCGAACCAACGAATAACGGAATCAAAATCCGTTGTCTTACCACTTGACGATACCCCAATGGTGGCGCAAATATATAAAAATTCGGGGAATTTTTAAAGGGAGAAGATTTTGTTTTTAGGATAAAATACGCCTTTTTGGGGCCTAAACAGGCTTTTTTTCAAGTATAAAATGCTTGCGGGCGGGGCCCGGGCTCAGAGTGGCGAAGGCCGCACGGGCCCCGCCCTGCACCCACCCCATCTCGGCCGACGCCTCTCAGGTTTGGGCAGTTTATAGCAATAGAAAGACCGTTTATCGCAAGGGCCAAACGCTTTATGCGTGCCAGAACTTGGTCAGGGTGAGGTAGCGGGTGTAGAGCTGGAGGTTTTCGGCGGCGGTTTCGGCGGTGGCCTTGTCGGTGAAGATGCCGAAAACGGAGGCGCCGGAGCCGCTCATGAGGGCGACCCGCGCACCGAGGTCAAGAACCTTGTCCTTAAGCGCGGAGACCAGCGGGTGCTTCGGGAATACGGAAATCTCGAAGGCATTGAAGAACGAACCGGAATCGAGAAGATGGCATCCGAAGGACTTTTCCGCATCGGTTCCGCTCGCCCATGCCGCCTTGTAGGCTTCCCAGCGGTCCGGCCCGGACTTCGGGACACCCGCATACGCATCCTTCGTGGGGACGGCGTCGTGCGGGGTCGCGACAAGCAGGACCTCGCCCGCAGGTAGGTCGAGCGGCTCGATGAAGGTCAGGCGCTCGCCGATGCCCTCGGCGAAAGCCGTGCCGCCTCTGACCAGGAAGGGCACATCGGCCCCGAGCGTCGCCCCGATGCGTTCCAGTTCCGCAGGCGGCAACCGGAGGTCCCAGAGGCGGTTCAGCAACCGAAGGGTCGCTGCGGCATCGGCGCTGCCACCGCCAAGTCCCGCACCGAGAGGCATCACCTTGTCAAGGAAAATTTCTGCACCGAGGTTCTCGTTCCCGGAATGGCTGCGCAAAGCGAGCGCCGCCTTGTAGACGAGGTCCGATTCCACGGGATAATCCTGCGGCTTGTTGTAGCTCAGGGCAATTTTCCCGTCCATGCGGGCTTCCGCCGAAACGGTATCGCCGGCATCGATGGTCTGGAAAACAGTGCCGAGGTCATGGTAGCCGTCTTCACGCTTGCGGATGACATCGAGAAACAAGTTGATTTTTGCAGGAGCGAATTCTTTAATCGTCATTGGTCAATAGTCGCTAGTTATTGGTACTACCTGAACGCGCCGGAGCGGTCAAGTTGCATGAGTTCATCCATGCCGATAAGCATCGCGCGGGGCTTGGAGTTGCCGGTACTGCGGGCGCACAGGCCCATGCCGTAAAGCTGGTCCACGATCTTGCCCGCGCGGCTGTAGCCCACGCTAAAATGGCGTTGCACGGCAGAAGTAGAAAGGCCGTTGCCGCATTCGATGGCCCACTTGGCGACCTCGAACAGGAGCTTGTCCTTCTTCTCGTTCATCGCGGCATTGCCTTCACCGTCTTCATCGCCTTCCCCGCCTTCGCCTTCGACCTCGAAGGTCTCGAGCTGCGGGTAGCAAACGTTCTGGTTGCTGCAGGCGTCAGCAAGTTTTTCCGCCTCTTCGTCGCTCAGGAAGGCTCCGTGCACGCGCACCGGGTCGGGAGCGTTCACCGCCTTGAACAGCATGTCGCCGCGCCCGAGCAACTTCTCGGCGCCGGCATGGTCCATCACGGTACGGGCGTCCACCTGGGATGCCACCTTGAAACTGATACGGGTCGGCAGGTTCGCCTTGATGTTGCCGGTAATCACCTTCACCGACGGGCGCTGGGTCGCGAGCACCAGATGGATGCCGACTGCGCGCGCCTTTGCGGCCAGGCGGCTCACATTCTTCTCAATTTCCTTGCCGGCCACCATCATGAGGTCGGCCATCTCGTCGATAATCACGACGATAAACGCCATGCGGTGACCGCGATCGGTATCGGGCACGTCGTCCGGCAGCTCGCCAGCCTCGAACTTCTCGTTGAAGCCGAGCAGGTTGCGGACCTTCGCCTTCGCGAGCACCTCGGTACGGCGGTCCATCTCGTAGCAGAGCCACTGGAGCGCCTGGATCGCGACCTCGGGCTTGGTAATCACGGGAGCAAGCAGGTGCGGGATGTTCTCGTACATCTTGAGTTCCACCGCCTTCGGGTCCACGAGAATCATGCGCAGTTCGTCGGGAGTCTTGCTGAAGAGCATGCTCGCCATGAGCGCGTTGATGCAGACGGACTTACCGGAACCCGTCTGGCCCGCAATCATCAAGTGCGGGGCCTTCGCCAAATCCATCGTGAACGGCTCGCCGGAAATATCCTTGCCGAGCGCCATGACAATCTTGTCGGGCGTAGGCTTGAACGCGGCGCTCTCGAAGATGTCGCGCCCGAAAATGGTCTGCATCTTCCTGTTCGGAATTTCGATACCCACGGCTCCCTTGCCCGGAATAGGCGCCAGGATGCGAATCGACAAAGCCTTCAGCGCCATCGCAAGGTCGTCTTGCAGCGCACTGAACTGGCTCACCTTCACGCCCGGGCCCGGTTCCACCTCGAAGCGCGTAATCACGGGGCCGGTTTCGCAGCCGATAACCTTCCCCTTCACCTTGAAATTCTCAAGTTTCTCCTCGAGCATGCGGCCGATGGCATTGAGTTCGTCTTCGGTGTAGTCCGCAGGCTGCGGGTCGTGCTTGTCGAGAATCTCGTCCACCGTAGGAATCTTGTACTCGTCGTAATGCACCGTCGGGTCGGGCTGCGGAATTCCGTTCGCGGCACCACCCGTATACGTCGTCCCGGACGAAGATGTCCCAATCTGGTTCGCGCCTTCGTAGGTCGGGTCCTGTTCCACCTCGTCGCTCGAGACTATCTCGGGCATAAACGTCTCGTCGTCCGCGGCAGGCGCATTGTCCGCTTCCTCGGGACCGGCGAACAATCCGGAAAGGGTACCGGCCATCGTACGTTCGGGCCTGCTTTCCATTTTTCCTGCACCGGCGACCACGGTCCTCTCGTCGTCCTGCGAGGGAGCCGCGGCATTCCCGGCCATAACCGTCTTGTCGCCGCCCACGGTATCTACCGGACGGGTATTGTTATTCCCGCGAACGGCGCCCTTCACCACGATCTTGTTCTGGTGGGCGCGTTCCCAGTTGAGCATGTCGCGCGCACGGCGGATTTCAGCGATCTTGTCGCGGATTTCCTTGATTTCGAGGGCGCTCATGTAGCGTTCGTTGTCGCGCAGCTGCTGTTCCAGGCGCAAAATTTCGGGATCTTCGCCCGTCAATTCCGGCGAAGTCGCCTCGGCCGGAGCCACGGTCCTCGCACTCGCCGCCAACGTCGCAGCAGGCATTGCCGGCGCAATTGTCGTTTCGCCCGAACCGGCCTCGTCCCCGAGATCCATCAAGGGAGAATCCATCCAGTTCTTACGGGCGCTGAAAGGCTTCAACTTCCCGCGGTGCCGCAGCCTGTAACCGTCGGGTTCGTTGAAAATGGTATCGTCGTCCATGAAGGTGATGCCCTTGCGCTTCGGTTCCTCGGTCCGGGTATCATCGTCTTCTTCGGGCTCCTCGCCTTCCAATTCCTCGGCCTCGGGCTTCTTGCGGAACAGCCCCGCAAACCAGCGCATCGTCTTGGCGACAAAGGCAAAGTGCCTCGGGCGCAACCCGAACGAAAGCACGAGAATCAGGGCAAGCGCCACGAGCAGAACCAGGAGCGGCGCCACGCAGGAGACCTTCCCGAACACGGGAATCGCGATATTCTGGCTAAAGAACTGCCCGACAATTCCGCCGTTCATCATCATCACGTCGCGGCCCACGTGGGTTTCGCCGTAGTTCTTGAGCGAAAGCAGGCACGAAAGGTCGACGGTCAAAAGGCTCATCCCGATGGCGAAGCTGAGCAGGCGTTCGCGCATGGAACGCACCGCCAGGAAGAGTCCCCACAGCATGAGCGCTCCGGTGAAGAACACTACGGGGAGTTTGCCGAAAATGAAATTGAAAAGATCTGGCAGGAACTTGCCCAGGTAGGGGCCTAGCCAGTTGCCGTCGGAGCCGCTGTACACGGAACTTACACATCCGAGCAGGAGAATGATTCCGACCGCAGTCAGGAACCAGCCGCCGAGCATTACAAAAAATGGAACATCCGATTCGACCGGGGTCTTTTCCCTGGATTTCGAACTTGTTTTTTTTGCAGTTTTCTTTTTCTGTGCAGCCAAAATACGCTCCTGGGGCAAATCATACTGAAATATAGTTTTATTGTTTTATTATACTTAAAGCATGAACAAAAAAATCTTGAAAAAGATAAAGAAGATTGTCGTCGGCCTTGTCATCACCGCCGTCCTTCTTTTCCTGATTCTCCTTCTTGGCAATTCGCAGGACCCCTACATCGATGTGACTCGTACCGCCGCCGAGGATCTGGAAAACTTCTTCTACGACCAATTCTTCAAGATTAAGACCGGCAAGACCTTCGAAAAGCTCGAGAAAGACGGCAAAGTCTTGATGAGCCACAGTTTCGAGCCCAACATCATCATTGTCGATATCGACGAGAACGCCCTCACGAAGCTCGGCAACTACAACGAATGGGACCGTTCCATTCACGCCAACGTCATCAAGAACTTGAACGACGGCGGAGCGTCAGCCATCGCATTCGATATCCTGTTCAAGAGCGCGGACTTCGGCCAGAAAAAGGCGGAACAGACCATCAACATCCTGAACACGGTCGATTCCACCAAGCAGTGGGACTCCCTATTCTCGGATATCCGCTCGCACTACAATTTCGACTCCCTGATGATCAAGGAAATCAGGGAGAGCGGGAACGCCATCATGTGCTTCATGATGGACGATTCCACCTCGTTCAACCACAAGTCCGTCTGGGAGAAGCTCGCCACATACGAACGCGCCGAGGAACTCGGGTTCAACTCGACTTTCAACAACTCGCAAGTGGATTCCATCACCCATGTGGAACCGAAAACGCTCCTCGACAACATCTATCCCGAATTGGCACAGGCGGGCGCCCTGATGGGTTCCGTGAACGCCTACCCCGACGATGACGGCGTGGTGCGCCACGTGTCGATGCTCTACCGTTTTCCGAACCCCTACGCCTATCCCGACATTCCGAGCCGCGTCTATTCCACGATGTCCCTGATGACGGTCCTCCACCTGTTCCACCAGGACCCGAAAAACGTCAAGATCAAGATGGGGAACTACATCGACCTCGGCAAGCCCTTCGGCATATACCGCGATTCAGCGGGCGCCTTCCATGCGACCTACCCGCAGTTCAGTTACCCCATGTTCCTCGAGCTCCGGAAATTCCTCAAGCGCAAGGACGCGCAGCTCAGGGCCTCCGAAGACATCATCGACATAACCAACAAGGTCATCGCCACCAAGAACAAGGATGGCGAAATAACCTTCTCACTGTTCGACGGGCAGGTTCTCGACCCGACGGAATCCAAGCTGCTTCTCGATATCGCGACCAGCGTCCACCGCGATTCGCTTCTGTCCCTCAAGCAGGGCGAAGAAACTGAATTCGCCGCCGGCGTGACCATCACCCGCGAAGACGAAAGCGAATCCAACATTCTCTTCATCGTCAACGACGCGAACAACGACGAAGAAATCACCATCACGCCGAACATCCTGCATACCATCAGCTATTACAAGGATTCGCTTTCGAGCCTTCCCGTCAACAAGCCCAAGCACCTTTCCATCGACATCGACCTCCGTTACGACAAGTCCTCGAAGAAATGGGTGTCGAACATCGCCATCTTGAACGACAAGGTCATCCGCGACATCATCGCCACAAACGAGAAGAAGGTCGACAACCTCAAACCCGGCGAAGAATACCGATTCGGCCCCATCAAGCGCGTTCCCATCGACAACTACGGCCGCTACCTCGTGAACTACATCGGGCGATACAATACCGACAAGGAAAGCCGCCCGTTCCAGCACCTGTCCTACTACGATGTCACCAAGAACCGTCACGACCAGGCCATGTACCAGGGCAAGGTATTCATCCTCGGGTCGGCAGCGCCCGCCCTGTTCGACTTTGTTCCTGGCCCGCACGAAGAAAACAACCCCGCCGTGCTCATACACGCGACCATCATCCAGAACATCCTGAACGACAACTACATCGTGACCCTGGCCGAAAAACACCAGCAGCTTATCGTCATCCTGCTCGCCATCCTCTGCATGGTGCTCGGCCTTTTCATCAAGAGCTACATATCCATCGCCATTTCGCTCCTCCTCATGAGCGCCTACACCTTCATCGCGTTCCGCTACTTCCAGGACGGCATGTACATCGGCGTATCGAAGCAACTGATCGCCATGCTGATTACGAACATCGCGGCCTTGATTGTCCAGTTCTACTATGAAAACAAGGAAAAGCGATTCCTCGACAATGCGTTCAAGCAGTACATCTCGCCCGAACTGATTGACGAAATGGTGAACAACGAAATTATGCCGACCCTCGGCGGCGAAAAGTCGAACATCACCGCGTTCTTCACCGACATCGCGAGTTTCTCCACCTTCTCCGAAAAAATCGGCGACCCGAGCCGACTCGTCGACCTCTTGAACGAATACCTCACGGCAATGACGGACACGCTTTTGAGCAACAAGGGAACGCTCGACAAATACGAAGGCGATGCCATCATCGCATTCTTCGGAGCGCCCATGCCCCTGGAAAACCACGCGCAGAGCGCCTGCAGCGCCGCTTGCGACATGCAGAGCAAGCTCATGAAACTCCGCAAAAAATGGACGTCGGAAGGCGACAAGTGGCCGAAGGTGGTCCACGACATGCACATGCGCATCGGTATCAACTCGGGCGACATAGTGACGGGCAACATGGGTTCCACCATGCGCAAGAACTACACCATGATGGGCGACGCCGTGAACCTGGCCGCCCGACTGGAAAGTGCCGCCAAGCAGTACGGCGCCTACATCCAGATTAGCGAAGACACGCAGAAGCACCTCGAGCCGGGCAAGTTCATTTTCCGCTCGCTCGACACCATCCGTGTGGTCGGCAAGAGCCTGCCGGTCAAGACGTTCGAACTCCTCGCGAAATCGGACACCGAGAACCGCGAAACCTTGAACAAGCTCGTAGAAATATGGGAAACGGCCCGCGAGGCCTACCTGGAGATGGACTGGGACAAGGCGCAGGATTTGTTCACGCAGTGCCTCGAATACGAGCCGCATCTGCCCGAGCGCGACCCCGGAAGCAAGACATGCCCGAGCCTCGTGTATATACAGCGTTGCATAGCCTACCGCGAGAATCCGCCCGTGGCACCCGGCGAAACATGGGACGGCGTGTTTACCGCAACAAGCAAATAGCGCCTGCGGCGCAGTTATTAGTCAATAGTTACAGGGCACCTGCGGTGCAGTTACTAGTCAATAGTTACTAGTTACTAGAATTTCAGGTCTCAAGAAGCTTCTTGAGACCCGTTAAACTAGTAACTCAGAACTAGTAACTAATTAAGTTCGATATTGTCGATAAGGCGGGTCTTGCCGAAGAAGGCTGCAACCAAAATAACGGCCTTGTCCGAAGACTTCAGCACGCCGGAGAACTTCTGCAAATCCTTCTGGTTCACGACCTCGACGAACTGCACCTGGCCGCGGTTCTGCAAGATGGACTTCACCACGACATCGCGGAGCTTCGCCACGCCCTTCTCGCCAGCGAGGAAGGCGGCCTTCGCTTCTTTCAGGCCGGTAGAAATGCCGAGCGCCTGCTTGCGTTCTTCATCGGACAGGTATTCGTTGCGGCTGGAAAGCGCAAGTCCCGAAGCCTCGCGCACGATAGGCACGCGGTGGATTTCGATATCGAAGTTCAAGTCCTTCACCATGCGCTCGATGAGGAACACCTGCTGGTAGTCCTTCTCACCGAAATAAGCGTGATTCGCACGGGTAATGAGGAACAGCTTGGAGACCACGGTGAGCACGCCGCGGAAATGTCCGGGACGGTAAGCACCGCAGTAAAGGCTTTCGAGGGTCTCGTCACGCACCATCGTGAGCGGATCTCCATCCGGATACATCTCGGAGACGCTCGGGGCAAACACGAAATCCGCCCCCAGGGACTCGGCGAGCTTGGCATCGGCCTCGAGACGCTTGGGATACTTGTCCAGATCCTCGTTCTTACCGAACTGGATCGGGTTCAAAAACACGCTGACAACCGTAATATCACAATCCTTCACCGAAGCCTTGATGAGGGCGCCATGACCTTCGTGGAGCGCTCCCATCGTCGGAACGAGACCGATTGTTTTTCCCTCCTTCGCAAGCGGTTTGAGCGTTTCGCGAAGAGTTTCGATTGACTTTATGATTTGCATATGACCTTCTTAATTACCTTCTGGAACAAAATAAGTCGTTTGGCGGGGACACGCCTCGATGGCGTCGAGTACCAGCTTGAGGTGGTTCTCGTTGTGGACGAAATCGATGTGGTCCGTGTTGATGATAAGGACGGGCGCATGCGGGTAATGCCAGAAATGCAGGTCGTAGCGGGCCTGCAAGTCCCTGAGGTAGTTGCCTTCGATGGCCTTTTCCATCGAGCGGCCGCGGCTCTTGATGCGCGAAAGGAGTGTGGGGACACTCGCCTGCAAATACACAACCATGTCCGGCCTCGGGATTTCGTGCTCGATGGCCTTCGAAACCTGCTCGTACATGGCGAACTCGCTATCCGAAAGGTTCTGCGCCGCAAAGATGGCGTCCTTGTCGAACGTGTAGTCGCTTACCAGCAAGTCGTGGAACAGGTCGCTCTGAACGGCACAATGTTGCAACTGTTTGTGGCGCTCAAGCAAAAAGAACAACTGCGTCTGGAACGCGTAAGGTTCGGGATTCTCGTAGAACTTTTCGAGGAACGGGTTATCCTGGTAGTTTTCCTCGATGCAGAGGGCGTTCCAGCGCTCGGCGATGATACGCGCAAGCGAGGTCTTGCCTACCCCAATGACCCCTTCGATGGCGAGAAAATGTACACCTTTGTCCGTAAGCATTAGGGTTCCTCCGCTGTGATGGTACGGAATTCGATTTTCTCTTCCTTCTGGAGAAGTTGCGAAAGCAATTCCTTCATGGTGCAATTGCTGAGCGGGTCGACCCAATCGGGGGCGATGTCGTTCAGCGGGACGAGCACGAACTGGCGGTTCGGGATTTCGACATGCGGGATCGTAGGCCGTCCCCCCATAACCTTGTTGCCGAAATAAAGCAAATCGAGGTCAATCTCGCGGGAATTCCAATGCCCGCGGGGCTTGCGCCCGAGCACAAGTTCCGCACCCTTGAGGTAATGCAGCAGACGTTTCGGGTCGCCGTCGTACCAGAAACTTACGACCTGGTTGAAATACGGACCCTGCCCTTCCGGTCCAACCGGAGGAGTCTCGTAAATAGGGCTTTCCATCCAGCCGCCCGAAGATATGCGGGAAAGCATGTCCCTTCCTTCGGACAACCTGCGGAATCGCGGTGCAAGATTGCTGCCCAGTGCGATAAAAACGCGGTCTAAAGAATCCACGCCGTTAATATAGCATTTTTCGCAAACGTCGAACGAAACATGCGCACAATCGCGGCATGTCCAAAAAAAATAAAGTACAAAAAAGCGGGAGATATTTTTTGCGAGGGTCCCGCAACAAGAAAAATTGAAAAAAAAGACCTGTTTTTGACAAACTTTGAAATTTTTTGTATTTTATGAACGATTCCGAGGGAATCCTTATTTTCAATATCATAAATAAATCGAAGGGATTTTTTCTTTATTCCCTTTCTCCATTTTCCAAACAACACAAGTTTTTCACCCAACATACTTTCAAAGGAACGAAACGTGCCTAGACAGAAAAAAGTTCAAGACGAACCGCAGCTCCTTTCCGATAGCATTGACCTGAACGCATCGATAGATTATGAAAAATTAGGCGACCTCGCCAAGCCTATTCCCGGCGTAGACGCAACTGATACCACGCGCAAGCGCCGCGGCCGCCCCAAGAAACAGGCAAACGAAGAAGGCGAACAGAACGAAGCCCCCAAGGCAGAAGCCGCTCCCGCCGAAGCACAGATCGGCAACGAAAACGCAGCACCCGCCTCGAAAGCCGAAAAAAACAACGCCAAGAATTTCGAAGACAAACAGAACGAGGCACGCCAGTCCGAGGCGCAGCCCGAAGCCAAGAGCGAAGCGAAGCCCGAAAACGCAGGTGACGCGAACGCCCAGGCCGCCGGCGCGGAAGGTGCCGCCGCAAATGCGGGCAACGGCCAGAACAACCAGCAGAACAACGGACAGAACGGCGGGAAGTTCAACAACAATAACGGCAACAACGGGAACTACAACAACAACGGCAAGTTCAACAAGTTCAACAAGAACAACAAGTTCAAGAACCGCCACAACAGGAACCTCCCGCAAGACGACTTTATCGACGAGAGCATCCAGCTGCCTCCCCCGCCTCCCGAAGTTGTGGCGGCAGCGAAGGCCAAGTGGCGCGAACTGCGCGGTCTCCCGATGTTCGAACTTCAGCAGCGCGCCGAGGAACTCGGCATCGAGGACTACAAGCGCATGCGCAAGCAGGCGCTCGTGTACAGCATCCTTTCTTCTACCGGTGGCGAAGAAACCCCCATCTACACGGAAGGCGTGCTCGAGATTATCCCGGAAGGCGGCCACGGATTCCTCCGTAACCCCGACCACAACTACCTCGCGGGCCCCGACGATATTTATATCAGCAGGAACATCATCCGCCGCTACGACCTCAAGATGGGCGACACCATCACGGGCCAGGTGCGCCAGCCGCGCGAAGGCGAAAAGTACTTCGCCCTCATGCGCATCGACACGGTGAACTTCGAAGCGCCCGAGAAGACGAAACGTCGCGTGGCATTCGAATACCTCACCCCCATCCACCCGATCGAGAAGCTCAATCTGGAATGGAAGAAGGACGAGTTCAGCACCCGCATCATGAATTTGTTCACACCCATCGGCAAGGGCCAGCGCAGCATTATCCTCGCTCCCCCGCGTACCGGTAAGACGGTTTTGCTCCAGAACGTGACGCAGGCGCTCACCGTGAACCACCCCGAGGTGAAGCTCATGGTGCTCCTGATTGACGAACGTCCTGAAGAAGTGACCGAAATGAGAAAGCTCATCGACCGACTCAAGAACGACGCGGCCAACGCCGGCAAGAACATCCAGGCCGAAGTGCTCGCCTCCACGTTCGACGAGCCGCCCGAGCGCCACATCAAGGTGGCCGACATGGTCCTCGAGAAGGCCAAGCGCCTCGTGGAACACGGCAACGACGTGGTGATTTTGCTCGACTCCATCACGCGTTTCGCCCGTGCGAACAACGTCGTCATCCCGCATTCCGGCAAGATCTTGAGCGGCGGTGTGGACGCGAACGCCATGCAGCGCCCCAAGCGCTTCTTCGGTGCAGCACGTAAAATCGAGAACGGCGGCTCCCTCACCATCATCGGTACGGCCCTTATCGAAACCGGCAGCCGCATGGACGAAGTGATTTTCGAAGAATTCAAGGGTACGGGCAACATGGAACTCGTGCTCGACCGCCGCATCGCCGAAAAGCGCATCTGGCCGGCCATCGATATCTTCAAGTCCGGCACCCGCAAGGAAGAACTGCTTCTTTCCGACGAGGAACTGCGCCGCGTCTGGGTGCTGCGCCGCTACCTGCAGGATATGACCACCGTCGAAATCATGGAATTCATGCGCGACAAGCTCAAGCTGTTTGAGACGAACCGCGACTTCCTCACCTCGATGAACGGATGATAATTAATTGATAATTGATAATTGATGATTGATGATTATATATAAGGATTAATGTTATGAACCAGAAAATTTTCTTCGCGGGCACGGGCAACATGGGAGGCGCCATCCTCCGCGGGCTCCTGAACGCCAAAGTCGACCCCAAGTCCATCTTCTTCTTCGACCCGAACGACGCTGCCGCTGAAGCGGTCGTGAAACTCGGCTGCGTACGCGTGAAAAACTTCGCCGAAGGCGTCAAGAAGGCCGACATCACCTTCCTCTGCGTGAAGCCGCAGATTTTCAAGCTGGTCGCTACCGAATGGAAGAACGCCGTCAAGGTAATCAAGGGTACGAAGACCTTCGTGAGCATCATGGCGGGTGTCGCCCGCAAGAACTTGACCGAAGTGCTCGGCGCCAAGAACCAGGTGCTCCGCGTGATGCCTAACCTGCCGCTCACTGTCGGCAAGGGCACCGTGGCGCTCGCCACGGACGGCGTCAACGAGGCCACCCTCAAGGCCGCCGAAGAAATCTTCGGGAACATCGGTGTCACCTGCCGCGTCGCGGAAAGCCTCATGGACGCCGTCACCGGACTTTCCGGTAGTGCCCCCGCCTATGTGTTCGAATTCATCGAAGGCCTCACCCGCGGCGGCGTGAAGGCCGGCCTTACCCGCGATGTGGCCCTCAAGCTCGCCCTCGGTACCATCGAAGGCAGCGTCGAACTCGTGAAGCAGTCGGGCAAGAGCCCGAGCGACCTCTGCGCGATGGTCTGCTCGCCCGCCGGTACCACGATTGCAGGCGTCGACGCCCTCGAAGAAGGCGCCTTCCGCTCGAGCCTCATCAAGGCCGTTGTCGCCGGAACCGAACGCAGCAAGGAACTGGGAAAGTAGTTACTGGGCACCTACGGTGCAGTTACTAGTTAGTAGTTACTAGAATTTCTATTATCAAGAAGTTTCTTGCTATCAGGATACAAAGAACTAGAACTCTAAACTAGAAACTCAGAACTAATAATGCAATCTATCGATTTTTTCACAAAAGAAACAGACACGTCCTCGTTCATCCTGGACGTTCTTTCTTCCGTGGACTACTCGGTAGAGACGCATAGCGACGCCACCCCGCGAAATCAAATCGCGTCAATCGTCATCTGGGACCTGGATTCATTCAAGGGCGAAAGTGTCGCCGCGCTCGCCCGCGTGCGTACGCTCGCCCCCGACGCGATGATCCTCGCCTACGCCGAAAATCCGGAAGCGTACGCGGAAATTCCCGGAAACCTCTACGACATCCTGCTCTCGGTGGAAGCCCTGCGCCTGCACCTGATGAGCAAGATTTCGAAACTCAAGGAAATCCAGAGTGCGCGCCGCATATTCACCGAACGCATGAGCCACCTCGTGGGCAAAAGCGAATCGATGAAGAAACTCCGCAAGATGGTGGAGCGCGCCATCCTGCACACAGGCCCGGTGCTCATCCAGGGCGAATCGGGCGTCGGCAAGGATCTCGTGGCCCGCGCCATCGCCTGCATGTACGACAAGTTCGTGGTCGTAAACTGCAGCGCCATACCCGACACGCTTTTCGAAAGCGAGCTCTTCGGGCATACGCGCGGCGCGTTTACCGGAGCGCAGAACGAACGCATCGGGCTGTTCGAAGACGCGAACGGCGGCGCCATATTCCTCGACGAAATCGGCGACATGCCCCTGCACGCCCAGGTGAAACTGCTGCGCGTCATCCAGAACCATGAAATCCGCCCGATAGGCGCCAACAAGACCAGGCATATCGACGTGCGCATCATCGCGGCGACAAACCGCGACCTGCGCGAAGAAATCCGCGAAAAGCGCTTCCGCGAAGACCTTTTCTACCGCCTGAACGTCATCCCGGTGGCGCTTTCGCCCCTGCGCGAGCGCAAAGAGGATGTCGAAGACTTGGCAAACTACTTTATCCGCCAGTATGCGCCCGCGGGCGAGCCCTACACGCTTTCGCCCGACGCCCTCAAGAAGCTCGAAGCGCACGACTGGCCCGGTAACATCCGCGAACTGGAAAACGTCATCCAGCGCACGCTGTGCTTCACCGACCCCGGCACAATTACGGCAGACGACCTGCAAATCGGGGAACCGGCCTCGCACCCGCAACACCAAGGCCAAGGCACGGCTAGCTCCGAAATTAAAAGCTACGCCCAGTTCCAGGAAAAGCAGCAAGAAGAGGAACGCGAATTCCTCAAGGCGAAAATTCGCGAATGCGACGGCTCCATCAGCCTCGCCGCCGAACGGCTCGGCCTGTTACGTACGACTCTGTACAACAGGCTTTCGCGCCTCGGCATCGATGTCAAGAAAATCCGCTAGTCGGCGCAGGCCCAGTCCAGCAGGCCATCGGCACGTGCATTGCCGGCAGGCGACACGCGTACGCGCCCGCCATTCACGACCATAATGCGGTCGGCATATTTTTCGGCATACTCTATGGAATGCGTCGACACCACGACGCCCATCTTGCGGGACGCGGCCAGTTCCCTCAAGGTACGGAACAGCGCATGGCTTCGCGGGATATCCAAGAACGCATTCGGTTCGTCGAGGAGCATCACGTCCACCTGCTGGGCCACGGCCTCGGCAAGGTACACGCGGGTCCGTTCGCCGTCGCTCAGTTCCGCGACCGGGCGTTTCGCAAATCGTGTCACGTCCAAGAGCGCCATGGCCTCGTCGATAACGCGTTCGTCTTCCAAACTCCGGCCATCGAGAATTCCCGAATACGGCGTGCGGCCGAGGCTCACGAATTCCCGCACCGTCATGCGGTCGGGAGGCTGCACGCCCATGCGCACGAGCGACACCTTCTTCGACAAATCGAGCAGGTTCCATCCCGCCGCACGGTCATAAACATCCTTGCCGCAAATTTCGACCTTTCCCGCAAGCGGCGGCAGCAATCCGGCAAAGACCTTCAACAGTGTGCTCTTGCCGCAACCGTTCTCGCCCATAAGCGCAACGACCTCGCCCGCCTCCAGGCCGAAATCAAACGCAGCAGCAAATGCATTTTCGATGCCCGCATAGCCGAACTGCAAACCGCAAGCTTCAAGAATCATAGAGCCCTCCCGCCACGGTTTCCGTGCAAGAGTACATACAAAATAACAGGAACGCCAATGATGCTCAGGACCGCGTTGAGAGGAATGGACACGGGGAACAGTCCCGCGGCAAGCGCAAGCAGGGCGCCGCACAGCGAAGCCGCAGGCAAGAGCACGCGGTGGTTCGTCGTCCGGAAAAGCATGAAGGCCAAATGCGGAACGGCGATGCCGATGAATGCCACCGGGCCACAGTATGCGGTCGCCGCTCCGGCAAGCAAGCTCGAACCGAGCAGCACGCAGATGCGAGAAGGCCCGACGCGGACACCGAGCCCGCGGGCGAAGTCGTCGCCCATGTGGATCGCGTTCAGGTAACGCATAGAGCAAACCACCAGTGCAAGCCCGACCAAAACCGAGACCGCGAATCCGGGAACGGCGCCGAGCGTGAGGCGCCCAAAACTCCCGAGTCCCCACGACACGTAGACCTGCAAGCTTTCCGCATCGGCGCCCGACACGAGAACGTTCACGAGCGCGTTCACGAAATAACCGACGAGAAGTCCCGCCACAAGGAGCACAGAACTGTTCCTGAACCTCGAGGCGAGGATGAGTATGATTTGCGTAACAAGCACAGCACCTGCGGCAGCGGCACCCAAGACGCCGAAGGCGCCGAAACCGAAGCCCGCGAGAAGCGCGACCGCCACCCCTAGACTGGCCCCGCTGCTGATGCCCAAAACATAAGGCCCGCAGAGCGGGTTACGGAAAACGGTCTGCAGGCAGAGGCCCGAGACCGAAAGCGCGACGCCCGCAAGCACCGCGGCCACGGCACGCGGGAAGCGCAGCTCCCATAAAATCTTGGTGTGGAAAGGTTCCGCCTTATCCGGCGAGAATACTGCCAGTGCCAGATCGCGCAGCGAGACATCCACCGGACCGGACACCAAAGTCCACGCAAAAAACACCAGAACGCCCAGGAGGACAATTCCGAAGCAAAGCACGGTGCGTCTCATACGCGACCTTATTTCTTCTTGTTTTTCGACTTATCCTTCTTCCGCAATTCTTCGGAAGCTTTCTTGTCGCGGATGTAGTATTCCGGAGGAACGTTGTCGAAGCCCTGGAGGGCGTTCAACCAGTTATCGTTCAGGTCGCGGAACTCGAGCTTCTTCAGGTTGTAGCGAAGAGAATCGCCAGTAACCTTGAAGGTCACGTAGTCCCAACGGATGACCTGACGGTCACGGAACACTTCACGGCTCACCATGGAGGTGTCGTTATCGAAACGGTAGCGGGCCTTGTAGGCATACTCGCCCGTCATCTGGTAACGGCCGGAGTCGGAGTAGGTGCGGGTAACACCATAAAGGGTGTCGTTCATGCCGAACGTGAGTTCAGCGTCACGGAACGCATGGCCATGAGCCACGATCGGAGTGCGCCACACGCCGTAGACCAGTTCCTTGACCTTCTTCTGGAAGACCGTGTCGACCTTCCAGTGGTCGAAGTTGCTCTTGTCGTACTTGGCACGCTGGACGTACTTGCCCGCCTGGATCATCTTGCGAACGCTGTCGGCTTTCGCCTTGGCGATGCTGTCCGCATTGGCCTTCGGGACGTTGGACTGGTTTGTACGGTCGAGGGAGTCCAGCTTGTGCTGAATCATCTCATCGAGAGTTGCCTGGGAGCCTCGCGGAGCAACGACGGAGTCAACCGCCGGCTGCTGGGTAGACTGTGCAAAAGAGATCCCTGCGAAAGCGAGGGATATAAACGCTGCGAAAAAACACTTGTGTATAGACAAAATCATCGTCTTAAATTTAGTTAAAGGTTTTAAAAAAAAGCCAGCATAGTCTAAAAAACGACAAAAAAATGCATACTACACAAAATTAGGCAACAATTTTATATTTGTCGCATGCTCGATTACACCCAAATTCCCAGTCCATGCTTCGTCCTGGACGAAAAAAGACTCGTCAAAAACATGGAAATTCTGGACGAAATCCAGAAAAAGACCGGAGTTCACATAATATGCGCCCTCAAGGGGTACAGTTTCTGGAGGTCGTTCCCCCTCATCGGGAAGTACCTCCGTGGGGCAACCGCATCGAGCCTGAACGAGGCCAGACTTGCACGCGAGGAGATGGATAAAGAAGTCCACGTTTTCGCGCCCGTCTATTCCGACGACGAAATCGACGAAATCCTTTCGCTGGCCGACCATATCAGTTTCAACAGCTTCAGCCAGTGGGTGCGCTTCAAGGACAAGACACTCAAAGCGGGGGTCAGCGCCGGCATCCGCGTAAACCCCGAGTTCTCGACGGTCGAGACCGACCTGTACAACCCGTGCGGCAAGTTCTCGAGGCTCGGAGTCACCGAAAAAGAATTCAAACCGGAACTCTTGGACGGGATTGAGGGACTGCACTTCCATGCCCTGTGCGAGCAGGACGCCGACGCGCTGGAAGGCGTGCTTACGGCCTTCGAGAAGCATTTCGGCAAGTACATCGACCAGATGAAGTGGGTGAACTTCGGCGGCGGGCACCACATTACGCGCAAGGATTACCACAGGGACGAGCTCGTGCGCATCCTGAAGGGGTTCATGCAGAGGCACCCTGGGGTGCAGGTCATCATGGAACCGGGAGAGGCCGTCGGGTGGCAGACGGGCGAACTTGTGGCCACGGTCGAAGACATCGTGCACAACGAAGTGGACATCGCGGTCCTGAACGTCTCGGTCAGCGCGCACATGCCCGACTGCCTCGAAATGCCCTACAGGCCCATGGTTACGGGGTCCGGCATGCCCGGCGAAAAGAAGTTTACATACAAATTAACAGGATGCTCCTGCCTGGCCGGGGATCAGCTCGGGGACTTCTCGTTCGACGAACCGCTCAAGGTCGGCGACCGCGTCATCTTCGAAGACATGATCCACTACACCATGGTGAAGACGACTTTCTTCAACGGGGTGCGCCACCCGAGCATCGGCAAGTTCGACCTGGACGGCAAATTCCACCTGCTGCACAAGTTCACCTACGAGCAGTTCAAGGACAAGCTTTAATAATTGATGATTGATAATTGATGATGGATAATGATGTTGCGGGTAGCGAGATGTTTATTGCGGGTTACGAGATGTTTGTTGCGGGAAAGATGTAATGATTTTTAAAAGCGAAGAAGAGACCCTAGCGTGGGCTGAAGAATTCGGCAAGTCGCTCAAGGCGGGTGACATGGTCGCGCTATACGGCAACCTCGGAGCCGGCAAGACGGTGATGAGCCGCGGCATCTGCAAGGGGCTCGGCTTCGACGGCGCCGTCTGCTCCCCCACCTACACCATTCTGCACGAATACCCGAACGACCCGACCATTTTCCACTTCGACCTGTACCGCCTCGAACCCGGAACGGAACTTTACGAAGTCGGGTTCGACCACGACTACCTCGCGAAGGGAATCAGCCTAATAGAATGGCCCGAACGCCTCGAGGGCGAAACGGGCGACATAACGCACAAGATTAGCATCGAAATCGTATCGGAGAACGAGCGCGAAGTGACGCTTGAAAAGTTCGACAGGCTTCAGGGCTAGAACGCGATCTTCAAGCCCACCGTAAACATGCCGACCTGTCCCCAGCCGAATTCCGCAAAGCCGGATACGGGCGTCCCCAGTTCAATACCCAGTATCGCGCCGTTGAACATGTACATCGCGCCTTCGGACCAGATTATAACGCCCACTCCCAAATACGAATACAATCTGATATATTTAAAATTCAGATAATTCACTTTGAATCTCGGGATAATCGAAACCACGGGTTTCTTCCCGACAGTCGTATAATCGACCATGAGGCCGGTTTCTAACAAGTAAAAGAACTCGTAGCCATAGCTAATGGAATAAGCGAGGACACCCTCATCCGCATCCCCACCGTCCACATCCTTGGCGAATATATCGATCAAGGCTGTCACCGGGAAAAAGCCAACAAAAAAGCTGACATTTTGGCGACGTTTCCGCCAAGCCTCCTTCCAGGATTCCTTCTTTTCGGGCTTAGGCTCTATCGCCTGCGCGTCGTCATTGGTAACAACCGGCGCGTCCGCAGGATCAGCCGAAGCGTTTTCGACGTAGAAGACCTGCTGGGTACCCTCCGGTATGGCCTCCCCATCGGTCACCGTCTGAACTTCATAGTAGACAGGCTGCCCGCCATCTGCCGCAGGCACCATCAAATACTGAACACCGTTTTGTTCGACCAGGGTTCCCTGCACCGCATTTTCGGCAGACCCGGTATTTTCGGCCTGGGCAAACGCCATGGAACAGGCGAGCAACAAGGCCATCGGCAGAATGCTATACTGTTTCATAGGGTACCTCCGCTTTTTTAATAAAATAAGCTTTTTTGTCGTCAAAAGCCCCAAAAGAGGCCAAAAGAAGCCGAAAACGTGATAAAAACAACATCCGGCACCCGTTTTTTCTATTTTTGCGCACGCAAGATAAAAAAAACGCTGAAAAATGGGCATCGTAGAAATAATAATAGTCGCAATCGTCGAAGCCATGGACTGCTTCGCGGTCGCCATCGCCACGGGGCTCTCCAAGTCGGGCATCCGTTATAGCCGGGCAATGCTCCAGGCAGTCAGTTTCGGCGTTTTCCAGGGCGGCATGACGCTCATCGGGTACTTTCTCGGGAGTTTCGCCGAACGCTGGTTCAGTTCTGTAGCCACCCCCATCGCCTGCACCATCCTCTGCGTCCTCGGACTTCGCATGATATGGGGCGCCGTACGCGGGGACGCCGGAGAAAAGGAAGGTGAAGAAATTGCGGCCAAGAACCTCACCATAGCAAACATCCTGCTCCTCTCGGTCGCGACAAGCATTGACGCCTTCGCCGTAGGAATCACGTTTGCCTTCATAAACGCGAACATGGTGTTTGCCACCTCCGCAATCGCCTTCGCAAGTTTCGCCATGGGCGTTATCGGGTACGAAATCGGCCGGCATACCGCCAAGCGCTTCAAGACGAAAATTCCCGAAATTTTCGCGGGCGTAATCCTCATCGGCATCGGCGTAAAAATGCTGTTTTAGCCGTTTTTCACCCGAAACGGGCCATCCGCCGCATTGACGTGGCGGCTTTTTTATGCTATATTTGAATTTGCGAATGAATTGCAAATTCGTTCCGGGAGGGACAGTCCGGTTCATTCGCAGAGGCGAAATGGAATACAAGACTCAGACTAGGCAAGTCATCATGGACTACATGGTCGAAAATCCTGACCGGATTTTCAAGGCGTCCGATATCGCCAAGAACCTCCCCTCCATCTCGCTAAGCACCATCTACAGGAACCTCTCCCGCCTCGAAAAAGCGGGCCTCGTGCAAATCGTCGGCGCGGAGGAGAACAAGGAACTCCAGTACCGCTACACGGGACCGGGCAGGTGCCAGGCAAAAATGCACATGGTCTGCAAAATTTGCGGCAAGTTTTTCCATCTCGACGGTCCGGCACTCAAGATGCTGCTCCTCTCCGTCCAGCGCATCAAGGGATTCGAACTGGACCAGCAGCAATCGGTTCTGCTCGGGCGCTGCGCCGAATGTTCCATCGCCACAAAGAAGCCCCAGCCGCGGAGGCGCATGCGCCATGGTTAGGGCATTGTTCGGCAGATTGCTGGTCGTACTCGCGTCGCTTTACGTGTCGCGGCACCTGGAACACCATTGCCATGGCGAACACTGCCATGTTTGCCACCACATACACCGCTGCCTCGAGCTTATTTCGGTTTGCATGGAACTGATCGTCGAGCCTTTCGAGCTCGCCCTGAGCGGAGTCTTCTTCAGGCTACCCCGCGTCAAGTTCCCGGAAACGCGGACCTCCACCCTCGTTTCGCAAAAAGTCCTGTTGCTGAATTGATGTGCGCCGCCCCCAAGACGACGTGCGGCTCCAAGCCGCGAACCAACATCAACAACATTTGTCCATGAGGACAAGGGACTTTACATGAAAAAAATTGCATTCCTTGCATTTTTGATTTTTGGGGCAGCGTTTATGCTGTCCGCTTGCGGGACGGAATCCGGAAAGAAGGATTCATCCCAGAAAAAGATTTCCGTCGTCGCGACCATCTACCCGCAATACGACTGGATCAAGAACATTTTGGGCGAGCGCATAAACGACGTGGACCTGAAACTGCTCATCAAGAACGGCACCGATTTGCACAGCTACAAGCCGTCTGCCCAGGACATCGCGACCATCGCCAAGGCCGACCTCGTTGTTTACGTGGGCGGAGAATCCGACGAATGGATCGAGAAAGCGCTTGCGGCAACCCCGAAAGATGGGCGTATTGCGTTGAACCTGATGAAGGCTCTCGGCGACCACGTCAAGAAAGAAGAAATCGTGGAAGGCATGCAGGCCGAGGAACATGAACATGCCGAAAAGCACGAAGACGAGCACCATGAGCACGCCGAAGGACACCATCATCACGATGAAGAGGAAGAGATGGAAAACGACGAGCACATCTGGCTTTCGCTGAAGAACGCCTGGATTTTGGTGAACGCGCTCGCCCAATCGCTTTCGAAGGTGGATTCCGCAAATTCGTCAATTTACACAGCGAACGCTGTCCTCTACAACGCAAAACTCTGGGCACTGGACAGTGAATTTACCACGGCCGTTTCGGGCGCTTCGCAAAAGACAGTCCTGTTCGGCGACCGGTTCCCGTTTCGTTATCTGGTGGACGATTATGGTATTAAGTATTATGCCGCGTTTGTTGGCTGTTCCGCCGAGAGCGAGGCGAGCTTCGAGACGGTTACGTTCCTTGCGGGGAAGATGGATTCTCTACAACTGCCCGCCATCTTCACGATTGACGGGAGCAACGGGAAAATCGCCCGCAGGTCTTGACACTCAACTCGATGCAATCTGTAAAGGGCAACCAATCCGGCGACGATTACCTCTCCATCATGAAGTCCAACCTGGAAGTCTTGAAACAGGCTTTGAAATAAGCAAGAAAGAACGATTATGAACGAACTAATCCCTCTGATAAAGTGCCGCCAGCTGACCCTCGGCTACGGAAGCAAGGACCTAGTCCGCGATATGGACTACGAAGTGAACGTCGGTGACTACCTCTGTATCATTGGCCGCAATGGCTCCGGCAAGACGACGTTCCTCCGCGGAATCGCCGGCCTGCTTTCGCCCAAATCGGGCAGCATCGAGTTCTGCGATGGCCTGAAGCGCAGTGAAATCGGT
>CACXXH010000021.1 GCA_902771595.1 Fibrobacter succinogenes
GCAAGCGGCGGCGAGATCCTTGACGATGTCACCGGCCTTGATGCCCTTGGCCTGAACATTCTTGCCCACCATCACGGCGATGCTACCGGCGCCGTTATCCTTGTTCGCAATCACGGCGACGCTGTCGGTATCGAGCTTGTTCTGAACGCCGTCGAGCAAGTTCTTGTACTTTTCATCCGGCAAGGAAAGTTCGCGCACAAACAGGTTCACGCCCATCACGTTGATGCCGCCGTTCAAGAGTTCGGCAGCGGCGAGCGTTGCAAGTTCGAGCTTCACGGACTGCAGGCTCTTTTCGAGGTTCTGCGTCTTGGCGAAGGACTGCTGAATGCGGTCGAGAACTTCGACGTCCTTGCAGCGGAGCTGTTCGCGGAGAGCCGTAAGAATCTGCGTACCGGCACGGAGGAGGCTCAAGGCGCCACGGCCAGAAACGGCTTCGATACGGCGCACGCCAGCGCTCACACTGGATTCGCTAACAATCTTCACGAGGCCGATGTTGCCGGTATTCTGCACGTGCAAGCCACCGCAGAGTTCCTTGGAGAATTCTTCGTTGCAGGCGCCCATCTTCACGACGCGGACTTCGTCGCCATACTTTTCGCCGAACAGTGCCATGGCACCGCTGGCCTTGGCTTCGTCGACGCCCATCACCTGGGTGTTGACCGGCAGGCATTCCATGACCTTGGCGTTCACGATGTCTTCCACCTTCTGGATTTCTTCGGCGGTCATCGCGTTGAAGTGGCTGAAGTCGAAGCGGAGGAGTTCGTTCGAAACGAAGCTACCCTGCTGCTGCACGTGAGTGCCGAGCACCTGACGGAGCGCCGCCTGCAGCAAGTGCGTTGCGGAGTGGTTCTTGCGGATGTCGTTACGGCGGTCGTTGTCGACGGTCGCCATGAACACGGCACCCATCGTCTCTTCGTTGGCCGTACCCTTCTTCACCTTACCGCGGCAGAGGGCGGTATCGTTCACCTTCACGGTGTCGAACACGTCAATTTCGAGGTCAGCGGAAACGAGCGTTCCCTTGTCACCGACCTGGCCACCCATTTCGGCATAGAACGGAGAGGTCTCGAGCACGATGCTCAAAACGCCCTTGTCTTCGCGCCAGCGGACGACCTTCGTTTCGCAAGCGGAGAGTTCGTAACCGACAAACTTGGTGCTTTCTTCGCTGTACTGCGTCCAGCCTTCGGTGCCCATGGTGTTGATGCCCTGCTTCATGTTGGCGCGGGCACGGGCCTTCTGTTCTTCCATGCACTTGTTGTAGCCTTCTTCGTCAATCGTAAGGCCCTTTTCTTCGGCGAGGATGCCGGTGAGGTCCGGCGGGAATCCGTAGGTATCATAAAGCAGGAACACCTTGTCGCCCGGAATCTTGTCACCCTTCTTCAAGTCAGCGGAGATGGCGGCGAAGCGTTCGAGACCCGCGTCGAGCGTGCGGATGAAACTTTCTTCTTCGCTCTTGATGACGGAGGCAACGAATTCCTTGCGTTCGCGGATTTCGGGGAAGGCATCGCCCATCGTGTCGGCGAGCACCTGCACGAGCTGGCAAATGAACGGCTTCTTCTGGCCGAGGAGGCGGGCAAAACGGCTCGCGCGGCGCAAGATGCGGCGGAGCACGTAGCCACGGCCTTCGTTGCTCGGCAGGGCGCCGTCGGCAATAGCGAAAGAAATGGCGCGGATGTGGTCGGCAATCACGCGGTGCGGGGTGCCGGCTTCGCCATCGTTGTACGGAACGCCGGAGAGTTCAGCGATCTTCGAGATAATCGGGGTGAACACGTCGGTGTCGTAGTTGCTGGTCTTGCCCTGAAGAATGGCGCAGATACGTTCGAAGCCCATACCGGTATCGACGTTCTTGGCCTTCAGCGGAATGAGGGAGCCGTCGCTCACGCGTTCGTACTGCATGAACACGTTATTCCAAATTTCGATGTAGCGGTCGTTTTCGCCGTTCACGCCCTTGATCGGGTCCTTGAACGTCTCGGCCTGCGTGGCGAGGTCGCCACGGTCGTAATGGATTTCGGAGCAGGGGCCGCACGGACCGGTGTCGCCCATTTCCCAGAAGTTGCTGTGGGCGTCAAAGCGCATGATGCGGTCATCCGGGAGACCGGACACGTCCTTCCAAATCTGCCAGGCTTCATCGTCATCCTGGTACACGGTTGCGAACAGGCGTTCCTTCGGGAGCTTCCAAACTTCGGTCAAAAGTTCCCAAGCCCAAGAAATAGCTTCTTTCTTGTAGTAGTCGCCGAAACTCCAGTTGCCGAGCATTTCGAAGAAGGTGTGGTGGTAGTTGTCGCGGCCCACCACGTCGAGGTCGTTGTGCTTGCCCGAAACACGGAGGCACTTCTGGCTGTTGCATGCGCGCTTCCAGCCCTTCGGATTATCGCCCAGGAAGATGGCCTTGAACTGGTTCATGCCCGCGTTCGTGAACATGAGCGTCGGGTCGTCATGCGGGACCACCGGCGAAGAACGCACAAAGAGGTGGCCCTTGGATTCAAAGAACTTGATGAAAGATTCGCGCACCTGCGCGGAAGTCATTTTTTCGGACATAGTCTATCCCTTTATTTTTACGGCTCAAATTTAGTAACTTTTGCGTAGAGCGAGTGAAGCGGGACTGCTCGCAGGCCCATTTCCAAGCCCAGCAAAAGACGCACGAAGCACGTCAAAACGCCGCACCCCAAAAAAGCAAAAAGACCCCCGGTGTTACCCGGGAGTCCCTTTAGGAGGAGAATTGGAGGAGAATTTTCAAACCTATTCTTCGTAGTCGAGGCGGAGCTTGACGAGGCCATGTTCCACGCGGATGTTTAAGTCACGGTACATCACGTTTTCCATTTCCCAGTTGCCTTCGGACCAGCGCGAGTAATCGATAGAGTTACCATCGAAGTCATCCTGCCACTTGAACACGAAGCCCTTGGTGGCCGGATCGTAAGAATAGACGCGCACGTAGTCGATGTGCTGTTCCACCGGGAGGCCTTCGCCCGTGAACTTGCCCGTCCAGGACGGAGTCTTCGAAGCCCACAGGTTGAAGCGGAGGGTCTGTTCTTCGGTCAAGAACTTCACCTGGTCGGCGTCAGCGTGGCTACCGTGAGTCTGGCCAATTACGTCGCGACGGACTTCGACGCTGTCGATTTCCCAAGCCACATATTCCGGAGTCCATACGATTGCGTACAGGTGGAATCCCTTGGTCGCATCGAAATTAAAATCGTGGATCTTTTCGGTAGACGTAAGGTCGTTGATAGACGGGTTGGCCTCGCGGGTAAGCACATTGGACTGCCACTTGGTCGGATCCTTGCCGAGGACTTCGATATCAATCTCGTTCCACGGTTCATCGCCCTTCTTCCAAGAAAGGTCGTAGTTGAGGAACATGGAGCTCACCGTACCCGAAGTAGCGGCCATCCTCATGCGGGCCTCGAAACGCCCATACTTAAAGAGTTCCGTACCGGTCAGTTCCGCACCGTAGAAGGTGTACTTCTTGTTCGGGTCGAAAGGACCATCGGCTGCAGGCGGAATCTCATCCATAGGCGGCTCGTTAGAAGCCGACGATGCAGGAGGCACCGTTGCGGACGAGAGCGGAAGCGCCTCGGACGATGCCGGCACAGTCGCAGAAGAAACAGGAACGGAGGCCGAAGAAAGCGGGACCGTTTCGGAAGAGACCGGAACCGTCGCAGAAGAAAGATCGACCGTTTCGGAAGACTGTTCAATCGGAGAAAGGGAATTATCCTTATCGGAGCAGGCTACGAAGGCAAGCGCGATACAAGCAGGGAGAATAAGTTTGATATTCATGAGATAACCTTTTTTTTCTTTTTCTTCAAAGTTATTCTTTTTTTCTGCGGGAACGTATACGGGGCGGCCAAACAAAAGAACAATCTGTATCAAGTGTATCGTTTTTCCATGCACCGCACCAAGATGCGAAGTTCGAATCACAACCCGAACCCAATTTACTATACTAATGGCATGGATTTACTTGAATTTATAAAGCAGGTTCCCGTCATCGGAATCCTGCGCGACATTCCGCAGGGCGCAGAAGAAGCCTGCGCGAAGACTGCCGCCGCATGCGGCCTGAAGGCAATCGAAGTCACCATGAACACCGCCGGCGCAGAAGCGATCATCGCATCGCTCAAGCAGGCCGCGAAACCTCTGGGCATCACGGTCGGCGCAGGCACGGTCCGCCACGAAAGCGACCTCAAGAAGGCGCTCGCCGCCGGTGCCGAATTCATCGTGACTCCCAACACCCGCAACGAAATCATCCGCTACTCGAACACGGCGGGCATCCCGATTATCCCGGGCGCCCTCTCCCCGACCGAAGTGCAGAAGGCTTTCGACTTGGGCGCAACCGCGGTGAAGGTCTTCCCCGTCAACTGCGTCGGCGGACCCGAGTACATCAAGGCGCTGCGCGGCCCGTTCCGCGACATCCCGCTCATGGCATGCGGCGGAGTGAACGCGCAGAACGCGGGCGACTACCTGAAGGCAGGCGCGAACCTGCTCTCCTTCGGGGCAAGCATCTTCGCACCGAAGCTCATGGAAAGCGGTGACTGGGAAGAAATCGGCAAGCGCCTCACGACGCTCATCGACAGCGTCAAAAAAGCTCTCTAGAAAAAAGCTAGAACCGAAGACTGCGCGCCCTACTTACGCGAGGCGCGCTGTTTTTGTTTGCATTCGTACATCGCTTCGTCGGCATAGTGAAGCATGTCGTCCATGTCCTTGTAGTCATCGCTCGAATGGGCGACGCCATAGGCGAACGAAACAGTCTGGTCGATAATCGTCACGGTATTCACGGCCTCGAGCATGCGGTCGGCGCAGATAAAGGCACCGCGCTTGTCGGTATCGGGACAGAGCACCATGAACTCGTCGCCGCCCATACGGAACAGCAGGTCCGATTCACGGAGCAACTTCTTGCAGGCATTCACCACCGCGCGCAAAAGCAAATCGCCCGCCTGGTGGCCATAGCTGTCGTTAATCTGCTTCAGGCCGTTCAAGTCGAAATAAATCAGGGAGAAGTGCGTGCCGTATCGCTTACTGCGTGCAAACCATTCACGCAAAGAATACATTGCATGTCTCCTGTTGTACGCACCGGTCAAATCGTCTGTCAGCGAAATGTCCCTCAAATAACGTAACGTGCGCGCCAAGCGAATCTGCACGTTCACGCGCGCAAGCAGAATCTCGGAAACCGCGGTCTTGCTCACGAAATCGGAAGCTCCCGCATGGAACCCCTTCGTGATGCTGTCGGTATCTTCACGGCTCGTGAGGAATATGACGGGCAAGTCATCGAGGGCGAAGCTCTGCCTGATGCGCAGGCATACCTCGTACCCGTTGAGGCTCGGCATATTAATATCCAGAAGAACAAGGTCCACGCGTTCCTTATCCAGGAGCTCCAGCGCCTCTTCGCCGGAAGAACACATCACAACGCTATAGCCGACCTGCGAAAGCAACTCGTTCGTCTTCTGCAGCATTTCGGCATTGTCATCGACAATAAGAATTCTTTCTTCAACCATAATCCCTAATACCTCTTCCCCTAAAAATATATACTGAAAGCCCGAACAGTTCAGGGCCCGCCCGATCGGAGCCCCTTTTTTGCGCCTTTTTTTAGGAAAAAATTCGCCCTACAAAAATTCGAGCGGCTGCGCCTGCTCCGTAAGGCACATGCGAGCAGCAAGGGAAAGGAAAAGCGAGAGGGAACGCTTGCGTTCTTCGGTGAAACGGTAATCGAGGAAACTGTAATAGTCCTCCACCACCGTGCGCGGGAGATGCACCGGATACCTCGCAAGCCAGCGGTCGAGCGACGCGCCCACGTCGGCACGGAATTTCTCGATGCTCCGTTCCGTCAAGTCCATGTAGCGTTCAAGCCCAGCGCGGTTTTCCTGTGCGGCGGCCTTCGAGATTACCCATGCGCCGAACACGAACGGGAGCCCCTGCCATTCCTGCCATAGGGAGCCCAAGTCGTAATTGTATTCGAAGCGCCCGCGTTCGTTTTCTTCGAGAGCCATGTCGCCTATCAAGAGGCAGGCATCGTCGCCATCCTCGGCGGCAAAGCCCTGCACGTATGCGGGCTTGAGCCCGTAACGCATTTCGAGCAGAATCCGCAGCAGCGCAACCGAGGTCCGGCTTTGCGAAGTTATTCGTACAGTACGCCCACCGAGCGATTCTATCGGGTAACGGGAAAAGAGTTTCACCGAGCGCACCTCGAACGAACAGGAGGTACAGAGCGAAGGCGACAGGACAAAGGCGCCCGGCTTGAGAGCGAACGTGATGGATGATGCGGGAGAAAGGTCTATGGAGCCATCCATGAGCCCGGCGCAGTGCGCACTCGGCGGACCATCGACAAAATCGAATTCACGATATTCGCCTTCGCGCCCGAGAAAATCATGAAAAAACGGTGCACACACTAAAAACGGTATTCGCCCGACTCTTAGACTCATGTAAAAAAATTAACTTTTTTCACGACATAATTTTTCACTTTCTTCTCACAGGGACAACACAATGAAAAAGGAAAGACTGCGCGGAGTGAATTTGGGTGGCTGGTTCAGTCAGGTCGACTGCATCCAGGAAAAAGACCCCGTCGGTTTCCCCGGGGTTGTTCCTCACATAAAGACCTTCCTCGGCAAAAGCGACTTCGAGCGCATCCGAAAGGCGGGGTTCAACCACGTGCGCCTGCCCGTGGACTATTTCAACCTGTTCAAGGGCGAAAACGATACGCCCGATGAAGAGGTTTTCGCCCTGCTCGACAAGGCGCTCCGCGAAATCGTGGAGTCCGACCTCGACGTGATTCTCGACTTGCACAAATGCCCCGGACACGACTTCCATCTGGGATGCTCTACCGAGCAGGCGTTCTTCGCCGACCCCGCCGCACGCAAGCGCGCATGCAACATCTGGGCGTTCATGGGAGAGCGCTACAGCAACATGCCCCGCGTGATGATGGAACTCCTGAACGAGCCCGCAGGCAGCGACTCGCGCATATGGGACAAAGTAAAGGACGAACTCTTCTGGGCCATCCGCAAGCATGCCCCAAAGAACACGATTGTCGTGGGCAGCAACAAGTGGAACAGCGCCCGCGAATTCAAGTACCTCACGCCACTCGAAGACGGCAACGTCATCTACAGTTTCCACACCTACACGCCGGTGACGTTCACGCACCAGAAGGCCGCATGGATCGCCGACCCGTTCTTCCATATCGAACGCCCTTGGCCCGGTGACTACGCCGCGCCGCAGCAGGGAGCGGAAACCAGGCTCGACGTGGAATACGGCAAGTGGGACAAGGCAAGGCTGCAGGCGAGCATCCAGAACGCGCTTGATTTCCGCGCAAAGTACGACCTTCCCGTGGCATGCAACGAGTTCGGCGTGTACGTACAGGTCCCGCGCCAATACCAGCTCGCATGGATGCGCGACTTCCTCGACATCCTGCGCGAAGCCGACGTGGGATTCAGCTACTGGAACTACAAGAACCTCGACTTCGGGCTTGTCTCAAAGGGAGAATCGCTGCACAACAGCCTGCCGCAGTACAACAACCCCGACAGGCTCGACTCCGAACTGATGGACATGCTCGCGAAGGGCTAGTCCCGCGGACCCCCGATTGCACCGCTCGTATGACACTCGGTAGAATCAACAAACTAGAAACGTTCGGATCGGTCGACGGTCCGGGCGTCCGCTTCGTCGTCTTTACGCAGGGTTGCCCCATGCGCTGCAAGTTCTGCCACAATCCCGAAACATGGGATTTTGCGGTGGAGGGCGGCGCACGCCTGCCCGCGGAAGCTCCCTTCGAGATTTCCGCAGGCGACCTCCTGAAAAAAGCGCTCCGTTACAAGAGCTACTGGGGAACCGAAGGCGGCATCACCGTGAGCGGCGGCGAACCGCTCGCGCAAATGGATTTCATGATTGAATTCTTCGAGGCGGCGAAGGCGGCAGGCGTAAACACCTGCATCGACACCTCGGGCGTAAACTTTGTCCGCAACGAACCATACTTCGGCAAGTTCCGGCGGCTCATGGACGCAACAGACCTGCTGCTCGTGGACATCAAGCACATCGACCCGGACGAGCACAAGGCACTTACCGGGCACGGCAACGCGAACATCCTCGACATGTTCCGCTATCTCGACGAAATCCACAAGCCCATCTGGATTAGGCACGTGCTGGTACCCGGCATAAGCGACGACGACGATTACCTGGCCAGGACCCGCGACTTCATCCGCACGCTGGGCAACGTGAAGCGCGTCGACGTTCTACCCTACCATGCGCTTGCGCTCGCAAAATACCAGCAGCTTGGTATCGATTACCCACTGAAAGACGTCAAATCGCCCTCTCCCGAACGCGTCGCGAACGCGAAGAAAATCCTGGAAGCGGCGCTCGCCTAGTTGCGTGACATGCGAATACAAGAAAGGGCCGCGATAGCGACCCTTTAAAAATGCACTTGTTTTTTTTCTAGAACCTTCCGACAACCAGGCCAGCGTAGAACCCGAGCCAAACGCGGGCCTTGTGGCCCCTGACTTTCACATCGTCGTGGTAATCGCCGAGGGGCTTGATGATAACCTTGTCCATAGTACCTTCGGTCACCAGGTTCAGGGTGCCGCCGACAGTCAGGCCGAAGCCAGGAAGCAGGCGATGGACAAATCCTAGGCGCAAGCGGTGATGGAAATTATCTTCCACTTCGTCTTTATCAGTGCGAAAGTGGTCAAAGGCATCGAGGAACATGTATTCCAGTTCGAAGTGGTTGCCGAAATAGCCGAACTGCGTTCCGAATCCCAGGCCGAATTCGTAGGTATCCTGGAAATGCCCAAATCCCGTGCCCTTCTCGAAGAGGCGCGTCCCTTCGATTGCAGTGAACAAATAAGGTGTGCCGAAGCGGAACGAAAGGTCCAAAGCGCCCATCTCGTTCAGGGACCCGGTCACACTCCACACGCCGTTCCCCACGAGGCTGATAAGGCCAACCGGAGTCTCTTCGCAGTAACCGCAGATATTGAGGAGGCCCACCTGGCGGCCCTTCGACTTGCCAGCGATATTCATGAGGGAAAGCTGCGGGCCGTTGATTTTCCCGGCAATGTTCATCACGGACATCTGCGGGCCTTCGATTTTTCCGGCAATATTCATCACGGATATCTGCGGACCATCGACCTTCTTCGCGATGTTCATTACGGAAATCTGGGGACCATTCATTTCACCGGCAACATTCATCACGGATATCTGCGGACCATCGACCTTCTTCGCAATGTTCATCACGGATGCCTGAACGTTGGTTTCGCGGGCGACGTTCACTATACCGACCTGCACATCGGCCTGCTTCGCATAGTTGATGCCGGCCGCGACCTGAATGCCCGAAAGGGAATCCGCGGCGATGTTTATTGTACCCGAAACCTGCAGACCCTTCGACTTTTTCCCGGCCACGTTCAGGACAGAAGCAATCTGGACGCCCTCGAAGGACGTTGCTTTGTTCATCACGCCGCTAATCTGAGCGCCTTCGAAATTCCCGTTCACACCGTTGTAGACGTCGGTCACTTGCAGGCCGCGCATTTCCTTGCGGGCGATATTCGCAATAAGGCTCAACTGAGAACCGAGCATATTTTCGCTAGCCTTCGCAACGAAGAAACCAAGCTGGATTCCCTTGCGCGGTTCCGAATCCTTGTCCACCGCATTGAAGGTCACGCGGTATTTGCCGTGATGGTCGAGCGAATCGAGAGAGCATGCGATGGTATCGCCGCTTTCGCAATTTCTTGTCCCGCCGATTTCACCGCGGAGGGTCGTCTTTTCGGCGGACACCGCAGCGAACTGCCTGTGCGTAAGCCTTGCGCGGTAATTATCCTGGAGGATCACGATAGCTTCGCTGTATTCCGCAGGGCGCTCCAGGCGGATGCTGTACCTGCCCGCAGGGAACCCGAGGCTCATGGCGCGGCCGCCCTTCTTGAAGAGTTCGGCCACAAGTTCGCCCCTGCTGTCGCGGATGAACAGGCGCCCGTCCACATCTTCGTCAAGGTCGAGGCCCGCACTCGTGCTGCGGAGATCCGTCATCACCACGTCGCCCGTACCGGCGAGATTCATGTCACGGCTCGGGTGCTGGGCACCACCGAGCGTCTTCTCGGTACGCTGCAAAGTCTCGTTGAAAGCGAACTGGTATGCTTCGGACAAGGTGACCTTACCGTCACCGCTCAGGTCGCCCGCGCCGCGCAGGCCGCTCACCAGCGAATGCGTGAAGAAGGAGCCCTTGAGCTTGTCGCTTTCCTGGCTAGATTCATCTTGCGTGCTGCTCGTGATGAACGCGTAACCCTTCATGTCGCTGCTCTGGTCCACCATGAACGCCGGCACGGCCACACCGCCCTTGAGGCGCGTAATCGCGCCCGACCCGCAGGCGTCGATGACGGCAATCTTCACGTCGGCATTCAGCGCATCGATGCGCTTGCGGAATTCCTTCCAGCCATAAACTTCGTTGCCCAGGCGCAGGCCCTTCTCGTCGGCATGACCGCTGTAATAGACCAGCACTTCGTCACGGCCGTTCTGGGACCTGCCCCTCTTCATTTTTTCGTCGAGGATGTCCAGCTGGTTCCCCAGATTCTTGATGGAGGGTTCCTTCACGAACACCACATTCTTCGACGGCACGCCGCCCATTTCGCCAAGCACCTTCGCGAAAGACTTCGCGTCCGTTTCGGCGTAGCGCAGTGTCGGGCGGGCATCGCCACCGTAATTCGCGCTGATGGCGATAACATAGCGATTGATGCGAGCATTCTCGGTAGCGGCACTCACCTGGGCCGCAAAGACAAATACGAAAATCAGGGTCATCAGTGGCAAAAGCAGCGCCGCATCAAAAAAATCGATAACTCTTTTCACCATGTTACTTTTCCTCCACCTTGCGAACCGAGAGGCTCACCTTGCTGATATCGGAGCGCTTGAGAACGGCATCCACATCGTCAGCATCCAATTCAAAATCCTTCTGCGAAGTCAAGAAGAAGAACTTCTCGAACTTCGGCGCATTGTCAAGCTTGTAAGCGAACGGGAGCGTCGTCATCTTGCCCGGTTCGAGCGCAACCGCCTTGTTGCCTTCGGCCATGTGCATCGTGAGCGTACCGTTGCCGTCCATGCTGAAAAGCAGGCCGAAGCATTTTTCCGGGACGGAATAGCGGAGCTGAATTTCGTCGCCTTCGCGGGCCTCGTCCAGGTTGGACATCTGCACCGCGGTCTCGCCCGTCTTCTTCCAGACTTCCATGCGGGCATCCAGACCCTTGATGCGCGTGTCCGAGAATTCCGAGGGATCGACAAACGCGACATCCACCGTGCCGCCAGCGGTCTGTTCCGGAGCTGCGATATCGCGCTGGCTAAAGAGCGCCACCGTAACGACAGCAAGCACGAGCGCTGCGGCTGCGGCAAACTTCACGAGAGTAAAATTCACGCGCACCGTATTGCCGGCGCCATTGGAGCGTCCGGGCATCGCCGAAATCTTTTCCGAGAGCTTTTCGAACGGCAACTTCTTGAGGATCGCCGCATTGTCTTCGCGCAACATCTTCACGCGGCCCGCGAACACCTCGTCCGTGGCCTCCATGGCGCGAATTTCGCGCATTTCCTCGGCAGGCAGGTCGCCTGTCAAGTACCTTTCTAGTTTCCAGTCGGGAATCATCACTTCACCTCCAGGGTCTTAATTTTGGCCTGCAGCCCACGCAAACGCTTGCGAACGCCGCTAACAGACAAGTTTACCTCGCGGGCAGTCTCTTCGAGGGTCATGCCGTCCACATAGTGGAGAACCGCTATCGTCCTGCTGGATTCAGGTTCGCGAGAGAAGAGCCTGTCAAGTATGCCCTTCGCGTCGTTATCCTGTGAATCGTCCATGCAGGCGATGTTCAGGAGCAGTTCGCTCGAATCCACGTCGAGCCCTCTGCGGTGCTTGTCGCGGATGCGGTTCAGGCAGAGGCGCGTCGCCGTGTTCCACAGGAGGCTGCTCGGCTGCGAGATGTCGAGCGTATCCATGCGGTCGAATATGCGGAGGAAAACATCCTGCACCATATCCTCGGCCTCGGCGCTATCCTTCAAGAGGGCGTAGCAGCGACGGTAGACCATCGGGGCGTATGTCCCGTAAAGTCTCGAAAATTCCTGCTTGTCCGCCGTATTCTTGCCTTTCATACCTTTGTAACACCTAGGGAAGTCAAAAGTGTCACTACAAAATTAGAAAAAATCGGTTTTTGTTACAGGGCGAGGGAAAATCCCATCCGATAAGCACATTTTCCGGCATGCGCAGGGAGCCCCGCTTTGGCCTTTGTGCCCGGAATTACCACTTTTCCGCGAATTTTGAAGCCCGCGGTGCCCAAAATCTCCTTGAGGGCGGCCACCATGCCGGAGGTCTGCCCGCAGAAGAAATTGAACGGGAAGGGGGTCGTGCAGCTGGTAATTATATAGGCATCCTTGCCCTTGTGGAGCGGTTTGGGGATCCCGTACTTGGATTCGCCCATCAGCGCGTACACCATGCGGTCGAAAAGCGTCTTGAGGGTTCCCGGCATGTTGCCCCAGTATACGGGAGCGGCAACCACCAGCACGTCGCATGCGAAAATCTTCTCGGCGACCCGGTGCGCGTCGTCCACCGGCATGCAGCAGATCCCGCGGTTACGGCATTGCATGCAGCCCCTGCAGGGCGAGAACTTCAAATCGTTCACGTTCACGATTTCCACCTGCGTATCGTCAGAAAAATCGCCCAGATGCGAACTCGTAGCGCCATCGGCAAAGCGTTCCACCGCCTGCGAAATCATGCCGTGCTTGCGCGGACTCGCATTCAAAATCAGGATTTTCATGCAAAAACCTCCCTTTTACTATGCAACACCCCAGGGAGGCAAAAGTGTCACCAATGAAATATTTTATTGCATGTATTTATAAAGGAATTCTATAATTCGTTTTAGAACATCCGTTTTGTAAGGTTCTCTATCATAAAATTCGTGTCCAAGCCCATCCACAAAATACGTTTCATGTGTTACACCATTTTTCTCAAGAATAGAATCTATCACAAAACTGCCATAAAAAGGTGGACTAGAAAAATTTATATTAAACGCAGATGCGGCCGAGGCATACCCATACATAAAGCGATTCTTGTTTCTAACAGAATCCAGATTAAGCATTTTTCCTTTCGCAAATGGAATAATATTGTCATTTGTTCCGTGAACAAGTAAAATGGGAGATTTAATTTTTTTCACATGATTACTATTTATTGTAGCACCCCATAAAGAAACAACCCCTCGCATTTGTTCTTCATTCTCTTGCGCAGAATGTAACGCTAAAACAGCCCCAGAGCTATTTCCGATAACAGAAATTCTTTCCGGATCAATTCCGTATTTTTCGCCATGAGATTTAAAATGGCGAACAGCCCCTTGCAAATCCTGCAAACCCCATTGGATTGCACGTTTAAAATCCAAACTATCTATAATCAACTGATTTCCAACATCCTTCAAGACAAGGCCTATTCGGTAATCAATAGACGCAACAATTTTCAACTTTAAATGTAGGCTCTTTATATCGATCCGCATAAACAGCGGACGATAAAAAAAGGAGAAATGTGCAAATTACCATCCAAGACATTAACATTATTCAAGTTTGCGTACCAAGCGAAAACCTTTCAAACCTTTTACAAAAGGCGAATCTTTGAGGTAGGGCTTTCCTCGTTCAATACACACATACTGTTTTATAAAACGACAACTAGGACGAAGATTGGGTGAATCCTCATAACCATTACAATCCAAGCCACTGCCATAGGTTGTTCCCTTGATAGACATTACAACCTCTTCCGCATTGCCATAAACATCGTATAGACCGAAACGATTGGGTTCAAAGGATTTTACTGAATAAACCCCAATTTTACCATTAGAGCAATTTATGTTCATATAACGACTCAATTTCATTTCGTCAGGTTTATTTCCCCATGGGAATATTGTTGACGATCCTCCATTTTGAAGAACAATCCATTCGTCTCTTAAAGGATATCTATATCCATTTGCCGTAGTATCCCAGAAATCAACAGTATTATTTTCAAATATACGTACAAACCCTTTTTGTTTTTTTGAATACACTGCAGAATCTTGTAAAGCAAGGCTGTTCCAAACTGGATTCAACAGATCAATTTGTGATCGAATTGAAACATAGCGTTCATCATTGACTGCCGGATAATTCAAATTATTTATGGAATCCTGAAAAGGATAAAAATTTCTCGCAAAATCTCTTTTAAAGAACATTTCAAAAGAATTAAATTTTAGGCTATCAGGATTTCTTCCTTGCATTTCAGAAGTTTTTTTTCGCAACCATATAGCATCCTTTATTCTAAATTCTGTTTTATCTACAATAAGGTCATATTGAAACGAAACTTCTCTTATTTTATTTTTCTTTGGTTCATCACCATAATATGAGTCCCAAATTTTAAATGTTTTCCCAGCAAGTTCGACAATTGTTTGATTTACCAAGACCCAATTAGAATCCGCTTCCGTCAAATCACTTGGATTTCTAGAGAACAGAACCAAAATGCTCCTTGTATAAGGAGAGCCATCCACATAAACGCAATTCAAGGAATCCACATGAGCAGGACCATTTACTATCCAAACTCCATCACTAGCATTTGTTTTTTTCTCAGGGCAAAGTTTTAATCCCTCCTCCCAATCCACCTCGTACCAACGTTTTTTTCCTTTAGCTTTTGCATAAGGTTTGGAAACATATGTTTGCTGAACATTTAAATTCTTGTTAGATGCTGACGCAATATAGTATTTCTTGAAGCCTTCTTTTTTTACAACGTTTTTGTACGAATCATGTGTAGGATTTTTTTCCACACAATTTCCTTGCACATCGAAAAGACAAAAATTCGAAGCAACAGAAAACTGTATCATAAACAGAATAGCTATATAGGTTGTTTTCATGTCGTTCTCCTTTAAAAATTCCTATGCTTTTCAAGCAAGCAAGATGAGGTTACGTTTACTCCATTTATTGGATTAATAAAAGCCCACAAGCCAATAGACCTTCCTGGATAATCAACAACTATTTCATCCGTCAACCCTAGAGCATCTCCAGTAATAATCTTTTTTAAATTTTTTTTGACGTTGAATTCAACTGCTGCGAAGAGGACATATCAATAAAAGCATGACATTCTGGATTGAAACATTCTATCATAGTCAACTTCATAATTACTTCCTTCCCAAGAAAGACATTTGTTTAAATCGGCATTTAAAATAACGACCTTATATTCTTTATTAGCATAGGGTCTTGCTGCATCCTCATCATTATCAGACAACTCCGAAATGCATGGATAAACATATAAAACAATTACTCAGCAAATTGCTGAAAAAACATTGGAATCGTTATCCCGAAATATTCGCCAAGTATTCCTTCGCGTCGCAACTTTCGACCAAATCGCCCAGCAGGCAGCGCAACCTTTCGAGCACGGCGGAGCCCTCATGTTCGAAAACCACCACCTTCTTGAAGCGCGAACGGTGCCGGAGCAGGAATTCCAGGTTGTTCATGTCCGTTTTCGGGAACCCGTAACCCAAGAAGTATATCTCCTGCGCATTCTTGAGGTAATAATCCGCCTTGCTCCAGAGCAGGTTGAAAAGGCTTCCGCGCAAAAAGGATTCCTTCGCGTGCGCCATCGGAATGTAGATGGGCGTATCCTCGCGATAAATGGGGAAACTCCGGTCGCAGGGTTCCACCTGGCATACGTTTTTCAAATCGAGCGGGTCGGAGGCGCCCTTCACCGGGTACCAGTTGAGCGAACCGTGCAGCTTGATGAGGTCAATCGTAAGCGTACGCGGCCTACGCACCGCGCTGCGGTCTGCAGGGTCAATCCGGACGCCATAATCCACGGCCACACGCGCGTCCATCTCAGGGTCATCGGCAATCACGTCCTCAATGAGCGTATCGTAGTTGAAACTGAGCAGCAGGGTATCGCGCAGGCCTTCGCTCGGGCAGTTCTCGCAGCCCGCAAGGAACTTGCGCATCACTGTCGCCGAAGCGGAATCCACGATATGGTCTCTGCGAATCTCGTTCGCGATAAAGCGCAGCAGTTCGAAACGCAAGCTTGAATGGAAAAGGCTCTCTCGCACTCCCGGGAAAATCTGCGCCGAAAGAATCGAGGTCGAAAGCGTCTCGATATTCAGGTATTCCGCCTGCTCGTTGCAGAGCTCAAGGAAATGCCTGCAGTATTCCCGCAAATGCGGGAATTCGTCCGATATCCCGAAGGGAATGCGCTCGTTCAGGTCGCGGAGCGTGGGCATCTGCGGGCAGAACGACTTGCTGAAGCCGGAACCCAGCACAAATATACGACGATATGTTCCCGATGCAATATTCATACTCGTAATGTATATAAAAAAATGCGCCAGTAGCGCAGTTTTTAATCAATTGCAAAAAAAATGTGCCGTACTTTTTTTTGCTCAGAATTGCAACCAGCCCGTATCCAAAGCCGTCACGGGAACAATCCGCTTGACGTTTTTCCCGTCGGTGCCGGTCACGACGGCCATGCCGGTGAGGTAGTTCATCCAGCGCTGGGGCGTAAAACGCATGCCGCAGAAATGCGTGAGGCACGGGACCACCCAGGCATCATGCGTCGCGAAAATATTGAAGCGGACGGTTCCCTTCGAAAGCATCATCGCAAGCATTTCTTCGGAACGTGCAGCCAGCGGGCAGAAAGCCTCGTTGTCACCACGTTTTTTTCCTTCCGCCTCGTTTGCAAGCCACGCGCAAATACCTTCATAAAAACCGGCGCGCAGCACCTTCATGTACGCGTCATAATTTTGAACAAAGTATTCTGCCAGGCAGTCGAGCGGTTCAACACGCGGCTCATCGGAAACCACCGCATTAAGCTGTGCGGGCACTTGAACGCCAGCACGGCCTTTGCCTATGCACTGCGCCGTCTCCACGCAGCGCCCTACCGGACTCGAATAAAAACAGATGTCGCCCTCGGGCGGGATGCACTTGCCCAGCGAAAGCGCCTGCTCGCGCCCCTTGTCGGTAAGGCCAACGTGCGCACCGAAATCAGGATCGTCGGGAGTGATGTGCCTGCGTTCCGCATGGCGTATCAGCAAAAACACACGTTCTTCCGGCGCGAGTGAAGCAAAAAAATCGCCCGCCTTTACAAAATCCGTCATAGGGAACCAACCGCAATCGGACTAGAAAATCAGGATCCAGATGCAATGACCGATCACGAAACTCAGCACGCCGAACAGGAATCCGCAAAGCACGTCCGTAAGCCAGTGGACGCCGAAATACACGCGCAGAAGTCCCCACGTGAGCGGCAGCAGGACCATCACCCAGCCGTACTGCGGGGCGCTGAAGAACACCGCCGAGGCAACAGCCAGGTTGTTCATCGTATGGCCGGAAGGGAAGCTGTACTTGTCGAGCGGCGGAACTCCGGCCTCGATCGACGGATTGGTATCGAACGGGCGGGCGCGCTTCACGCAAAGTTTTATCACCCAGTATGCGACGAGGCTTACCGCGAGAGCCGTAAGCGCATGCCACAAAATCGGGAGGAAATTGTCCCAGCCCACCTTCCAGAAAAGGAACAGCGAGAAGAGGACCCAGATGTAGCCGTCGCCCAGGCGCACGTAAAAACGTAACCAGCGGTTAGACCTGGCCGAAAAACGCCGGTTTAACCAAAAATTCGTCACGCGGCTATCGAAATCTGCAATCTTCTTCAGCATCGCCGTGAATTTAGTAAAAAAAAATCAACTCGGCATACGCTCGGCGCAGACCCCGGAGTGCATTTCATAGCCAGACTTTTCTCAAAATGCTATAATTCTCGACGTAAACCATCAACCATCAATTACAATTATGCGCGTACTAGTCTTAAATTGCGGCAGTTCCTCTGTGAAGTTCGCCGTCATCGATACCCAGACCAAGCAGTCCATCTCCAGCGGCCTCGTCGAGAACATCGGCGTGAACGGCCATGTGAAGGCCAAGGGCCCCGAAGGCAACATCGACTTCAATTTCGACTGCCCGACGCACGCCGAAGCCGTCGCCCAGGTGCAGAAGTTCCTCGGTGAGCAGAAGCTCATCGACACGATCGAAGCCATCGGCCACCGCGTGGTGCATGGCGGCAAGTACATCAAGAGCGAAAAGGTCAGCCAGGAAGTCATCGACTACATCCGCAGCATCACGCTGTTCGCCCCGCTGCACGAACCGGCCCACGCGACCGGCATGGAATGCGCGACCAAGTTCTTCCCGAAGCTCCCGCAGGTGGCAGTGTTCGACACCGCGTTCCACCAGACCATGCCCCGCAAGGCCTTCCTGTACGGCATTCCGTATTCCTTCTATGAGAAGGACGCCATCCGCCGTTACGGTTTCCACGGCACCAGCCACCGCTTCGTGACCGCCGAAGCAGCGAGCATCCTCGGCAAGAAGCCGGAAGACTGCTGCTTCATCACCGCCCACCTCGGCAACGGTTCCAGCTGCTCCGCGATTCTCAACGGCAAGTGCGTCGACACCACCATGGGCTTCACCCCGCTCGACGGCCTCATCATGGGCACCCGCTCCGGCAGCCTCGACCCGGCTATCCTCTTCTTCATCAGCAAGAAGTACGGCTACGATATCGACCGCCTCGACAAGCTCGTGAACAAGGAATCGGGCCTGCTCGGCCTTTCCGGACTTTCCAACGACATGCGCACCCTGACGCAGGCCGCAAGCGAAGGCCATGTAGGCGCACAGATTGCCCTCGAGACCTTCTGCTACAAGCTGACCCGCGAAATCGGCGGCATCGCCATGGCTCTCCCGCGCATCGACGCGCTCGTGTTCACCGGCGGTATCGGCGAGAACAGCCGCGTGGTCCGCAAGACCGTGATGGAAAACCTCGCCCTGCTCGGCTTCCAGATCGACGACGCCCGCAACGAGGACAACGGCAAGAACTCCGGCCACATCATCAGCAAGGACGGCACGCCAACCGCTATGGTGGTCGCCACCAACGAAGAGCTGCTTATCGCCCTCGATACTGAAGCTTTGGTAAAGTGACGTTCGTTTCACAAACGTCATCCTGAACGGCGAAGCCGTGAAGGATCCAGTCCCGAATTAATACAGAAAAGGCTCCGCTTAGCGGAGCCTCTTTTCATATCCATTACTTATGGTCTGGATCCTTCGGCGCTTCGCGCCTCAGGATGACGATGTTGTTCGCGCCTCAGGATGACGATGTTGTGCGCGCCTCAGGATGACATGCGAAGCGTGTCACTTAATCGTCCAAGTCTGGCTGTTCACGCGGAGAACCTTGCGGCCCTGCACCTTCGCGGCGGCGTTACGCACCTGCGCTTCGCTCACCGGGAGAGCGGACTTCCACATCACGCGACCCTGCATGTCGAAGATGGCGGCCACGCCCTGTTCGGCACGGATGGCGCCCTGCCAGCCCATCTTGGAAGCAGAGGCAACCTGCGGGAGAGCCATATTCTCGCCCACCATGAACACGAACGTCTTCTGAACGCCAGCAGCGCCAGCAGCGTCATTCACATTGATCTTAATTATGTACGCAACCTTCTTCTGCAGGAAGCGGTTTTCGTCGTAGAGTTTCGTGATGAGGCTATCGCCCTCGATTTTGGTTTCAATAAGTTTGTCCCTGTCAATCGTGGTCAATCTCATCGTCAACACAGAATCATCCGGGTCATCGTAGTAGTCGTACACATAGAAAGCCTTGCGCCAGCCATTAGCAGGTACATAGATGGTATCGATAGATGCGCCAAGGCGGACCGGAGCATCGTTCACGCAAGCAATAGAGACCGGAAGGCTAAACGTTGTCGAATTGTTCTTGGAGTCGGTCGCAATCACGTCGAGCGTGGTTTCACCACAAGCATCCTTTACCGACTTGACCGTAATAGCACCAGCCGCGCTGCTCGTAACATTCAGCAGGCTGTCGGGATTGGACGCACTGAAGGTAATCGCATCGCCTTCGGGATCCTCGAACCAGGTCTTCACTTCGGTAGCCTTGAACTCGATTGCCTTCGGGAAATCTTCGTTTAAGGCAGCGACGCGAGCGCCTGCGGAATCCTTCGCAGCGGCAAGAACAACGGGCCCGCGGTTCCTGTATTTCACAGTAAGAGTCACTGCGGCAACCTCGGAAGTATCGCCTTCGTCATTGACAACAAAGTAGGTAAAGATGTCCTCGCCATTGAAATCGCCGACTTCGTAAGTGAACGAGCCGTCGGTCGCGAGCTTGACCTTGCCTTCATCCGCATCTTCGAAGAGGTAGGCCTTCAGCTTGGATTCGCCATCGGGGTTGATGTCGTTGGCAAGCACGCCGAGCTTAGCAGAAACCACATTCACGGTATCCTGGCCCATCTCGTACGCATCGTTCTTGGCAACCGGCTTGTCGGCAACAGCAGTCACCTCAACGGGGATAGAAATACCGACAGTATCCTTGCCGTCAATAGTGAACAGCTTGATGACATCCTTGCCGTTCGCATTAGGCACCGCAGTCACGGAAATGACATGGTTGCCGGAAAGTTTCGTATATGCCACTTCGACCAATCCCTTCGCGCAGGCGACTTTGAGCGGGAAGCTAGCCGTCAACACATCGGGGTCGGAGAATTCAATATTTTCGCCCGGGATAAAGATATCGAAGTCGTCGAAATCTTCTTTCACCTTGACTCCATCCTCAAAATTCACGGCGTCTTCGTCAAGAGAGCCTACATAGAGGAAGGGATGGTTGATTGTGAGCGTAGCGGGATCTTCCACGTTGTTCACCGTGATGGTAACGGTCGCCATGTTGCTGGTTTTGCCGGAACCATCGGTCACATGGTAGACGAAATAATCAGTACCATAGAAATCCGCCTCGGGGGTGTAGGTGAAACCGCTTCCGCTGAAGGTGAGCACGCCATGCTGCGTCGTGGAATCCAACGTAGCCGTAATCGACGGATTGTCGGGATCGTCGTCATCATCGTAATCGTTGCGAAGCACTCCCTTCGCGGCAGAAACCGTCAGCTTGGAGTCTTCGTCCACCGTATAGTTGTCATTCACGGCGACCGGGGGATTCTGACGATCGATAAGCGAAATCTTGACCGTATAGCTCACAGACTTGCCCGTAGGATCGGTCGCCTGGAAAGATACAGTCGTAGAAGCGCCCGAAGCCGGATTCGGCTTGCTCTTGAGCCACGCGACATCGCTCATGGAATAGCTCTTCGCGCCCTTGAGGTCCACAACGGGGGCGTTGGCGGCCATCGACATCGTGATGTTCAGGTTGTCGCCATCGGCATCCTCGAAGATTTCCTTGAAACCAATCTTGAGCGTATCGCCTTCATAAAGAGTCTTGGAATCGGGATTCACCACGCCGGTCTTCAAGTTCGGCGCATGGCCGCCGCACGAACTGCCGAAATGGATTGCCGCAATCTTGATGACGTTCTTGAGGACTCCTTCGGTCTCGACGAACGACTGCTTGTAGCTGAACTGGACACCCGTCTGCTTCGTAAGGTCAAGCGCCCTAGTCACACCCCAGCCTTTTTCCTGTGCCAATTCGGAGAACGGAATGTATATGGTATCGATTGACGCCTGTGCCGGGACGTTATACCCATTGTAGTTACCGTCCTTGACTGTAGTCTGCTTGAAATCGAGACGGAATGCCGCTTCGGCCGCATAGGTGAGGCACACGCCTTCGTAAGCGCTCAGGTCCTTGATGCTGTCCTGTTTGGCGCCCCATCCGAAGCCCACTCCCGCAGAAGAGGATACAGTCCTACCAACCGACGCCGTAATCACTTTGGCGGTCGATGTCGTCGCGGTGTCAACCTTGGCTGCAGAGCCTGTTTCGGAATACGTATAAGTATACCACTTCCCGTAAGGATGAATTGTCTTGCCGTTACCCTCGGTAATGCTCCATACGCGTTCCGGCGCCGCCATGACGACACCGCTCAAAAGAGCAAGGGCAATAATAGAAAGTTTTCCGTTCATACCGTTCCCCTTTTCAATGTTTAATTGAATATCCTTATGGTAAGAAAATAATATATTGTGAGCCAGCGCACAAGTACCCCCGCCCATATTTTTTGGATATATTATCCACCTAAGGAGTCGAGTTCCCCGAATCTTTCGTAGGCTTTTTCCAGTTCCGATTCGCGGTCGGCCAGCTCTTTCTGCAATTCGACTATGCGTTTTGCGTCAGTATAGACTTCCGGTTTTGCCAATTCCGCCTGAAATTCGGCAATTTCGGCTTCCAGTTTCTCAATTTTTTCGGGAAGGGCGGCATATTCACGCTCTTCGTTATAGCTACGCTTCTTTTTCTTTGCGGGGTTTTGGTCAAAAACCGTATTTTTTCCCGTTCCGGACTGTCCCGAAGCCGGATTTTTCTGCAAAGATGCCCTCTCTTCAGCAATTCTTGCGGCATTGGCCGCTTCTTTTTCCCGAATTTTGCGATTATTCTCGTAATCCGTGTACCCGCCCACGGCCTCAAACACGTTTCCGCCGTCTTCTATGGCAAAAATGCCCGTAACGACAGAATCCAGGAAGGCGCGATCGTGGCTTACGACGATAACCGTGCCGTTGTAATCGGCCAAAAGTTCCGCCAGGAGGTCGAGCGTCTCCATGTCGAGATCGTTCGTGGGCTCGTCGAGTACCAGAACATTGCTCGGGTGGCTGAACAGGCAGGCGAGCAGCAGGCGGTTCCTTTCACCGCCGCTCAAGGCGCTGATGGGCCCGCGGGCGCGTTCCGCCGAAAAGAGGAAATCTTGCAGGTAACTTAACACGTGGCGGCGCACACCGTTCAAGGTGATATACGCCTGGCCGTCGCCCACGTTTTCCACGAGGCTCTTGTCTTCGCGCAGGCGGGTGCGCATCTGGTCGAAGTACGCGATTTGCAGGTTCGTTCCCAGGCGGATGTCGCCTTCGTCCGGCTGAATTTCACCGAGGATAAGCTTGAGCAACGTCGTCTTGCCGGAACCGTTCGGGCCCACGATGCCGATGCGGTCCCCGCGGGAAACTTCGGTACTGAAATGCGATATCAGCGGGGCGCCCTCGTAGGCAAAGCTCACGTCGGTGAGGCGGGCTACGAGGCGACCGGATCGCTCGGCTTCGGTAATCTGCATGTTCACCGATCCGGTCCGCGTGCGCCTTTCCGCACGTTCCTGGCGCATCTTGATGAGCGCACGCACGCGCCCCTCGTTGCGGGTACGGCGTGCCTGAATTCCCTTGCGGATCCAAACTTCTTCTTCGGCAAGGCGCTTGTCAAAAAGCTTGTTCGCCTTCTCTTCTTCGGCGAGGGCCTGATCCCTGAACTGCACGAACTTGTCGTACGGGTAGTTCCATGCGCGCACACGCCCGCGGTCAAGTTCAAAAATACGGGTTGCGGTACGGCGCACGAAGGCACGGTCGTGGCTTACAAAAAGCACCGCACATTCCAGGCGCGAAACGATGCCTTCCAGCCACTGTATGGCGGGAATGTCCAGGTGGTTCGTAGGCTCATCGAGCAGGAGCAAGTCCGGGTTCTCGGCGACGGCCCGTGCGAACAGCACACGACGCTTCTGCCCGCCGGAAAGACCGTCGAACAAAGCGTCGGCCGCGATGCCCGTCTTGCCAAGTATTGCCTCGGCGTGGGCATCGTGGTGGCCGTCCTGCGCAATGTGGCCCATCACCACGTCGCGCACGGTGCCCTCCATGTGGGCCGGGATTTCCTGCACCATGCGGGAAACCTTCAGGCCTGTGCGCTTCACGATTTCGCCCGAGTCCATGCCCATCTCGCCCTGGATTATCTTGAGCAGCGTGCTCTTGCCCTCGCCGTTACGGCCCACGAGGCAAATGCGGTCGCCCGCCTCGATATCGAACGAGGCGTTGTCCAAAAGCGGTGGACCGCTGAATCGCAGGGAGACATTCTGTGCAGACAAGATTGGCATCGGTACAAAATTAAAAAATTTAGGGAACCGCTATTACAAAAGATGCCGCGCATTCCTGCACGGCATCATTCCAAACCAACGCATGGCGCCTTCCGGCGCACGCCCTACAATCCGGTGACGTTGAACGTCCTCGCGAGGAGGCGCATGCCCGAAGCACTTTCGACGATAGCGAGGACACGGCCCGCGCGAACCTGCGGCATGGCGCCGCCCTGCGCGCCCAGCACGCCGAGCTGGTTGCCCTGCATGTCGAACAGCCTGACCCGCGCACCCGCAGGCGCACCGGAAACCGCGAGATAGCCGCCCGAAACATGCATCGCGATGCCAGCAAACGAACCCGCACCACGCACGAGCGCCTGGACGGTATCCTTCACGGAGGTATCCTGCACAGCGGTATCGCGCACGATAGTGTCCTTCGTAACGGTATCTACGGGAACTTCCGGCTCCATCGTCTTCAAGAGTTCGAGCATCTTTTCGGCATAGCGCTTGCCGAACGTCTCGTAGCCTTCGCGCGTAAAGTGCAACGTGTAGCTCGCTTCCCTCAGTGCGGGGCAGCCCTGCGCCGAAATCAGGTGGCCGTTCGGAATGAGGTCGGCCGCCTGCTTCACCGCGTCGTTACGCCAGCCCAAATCGCCCGTGGGCGCAAGTTCGCCAATGAGTATCGGGGTCTTTTCCGGGTCGAGTCCCAGTTCGGCAATCAGGTCGTCGTACACCTTCTTTACCCGCTTGGGCCAGTCGTTCATCTGGTAGTCCGCCTCGCCCTGGTGGAAAAGGAACCCCTTGATGACGCCCTTCTGCTTGGCAATCTTGCCCATCTCGACGATGCGCTTGTACAAGTCGCCGCCGTATTCGTCCAGGTACTGGATCCACCACGTGTCGCCCTTGTTCTTCGCGTTCTGCACGTAAGTCTTGTTGCGGTCCTTGTCGAACAGGTCTATACTCTGCCCGCCAATCGCGATATTCGCCACGGCGACCTTGATGCTGTCCGGGAGGTTCGCGACCATGGTGCGCCCGAAGATATCGACAATGCCCACCTTGGACTGGCTGTGTCCCATCGGAGGGGCCGCCGGGTAGAACTCGCCCACCTTCTGGTTCGAATGGTTAGCCGCACGCAGCACGAGGAACCGCGGGTCCTGAGCACGGTCCTTGTCGGTGACGGTCGCCTGGCCCGACATGTTGGACTGCCCGTAAGCCAGGTAGATGTGGAGGTTGGGGTCTTGCGCAAAGCTCGCCGTGGCCAAAAACCACATCGCGAAAAACACTGCCTGCGCAGTTAGAAATACTCTGTTCATATCTCTCCTTATACCAAACAACAGATTTTTCTTTCTTGTAAAAAAAGCGGTCCGGAGACCGCCCAGTTTTTAGAATCCGGTATTGATAATGGCCTTGGACATGAGGCGCTTGCCGGAATCATTTTCGACGATGGCGAGAAGCCTTCCCTTGACCTTCGGGAGGAATCCGCCGGTCGCCCCCATCACAGCGACCACGTTGCCGCGCACGTCGAAGAGCTTCACGCGGGCGCCAGCAGGCGCTCCGGTCACATCCAGACGACCCGCAGCCATGCGCATTTCGAGATTAGCAACGGAACAATCGCCGCCAAGCGATGATGGAGGAGGTTCGACGATTCCCGTATCCTTGGGCACGGTATCCTGCGGAACCGTGTCTATCGAGGACGCCGTGAACGGAAGGTCCGGCGTTTCCCAGTCAATCCAGTCGCCATAGTTGTCAATCTTGAATCCCTTGCCGTTCGTGGGCTTCACGTGGATATCGGTATTGGCATCCTTGTTGCGCAAGAACTTGTCCACGAACGCAGTCACGGACTTGGTCTGGCTAGACGCCGCCTGGCAATGTTCGTGACCGCCGGTAAAGTCAAAGCCGATACGGTCCTCGATGCCCATGGCCTTCCACACTTCGGTCGCCGCCATCATGGACTTGTAGCCCGATTCGTCGCCGAGCCATTCGTAGCCGGGGTTGCCGAGCGCGATCACCGCACGCGGGGCAATCATCGCGATGAGTTCGTGGTGGTCATGCGGGAGCTTGTACGGGTCCTGGCGCTGCAGGCTCTGCATGAACCAGCTGTAGTTCGTGTTGTCAATCTTTTCGATGTTCGTGCCGCGGCTCGCGAAGTCGGCGGAAGTACGCCACGAGTTGATGCCGCCGCCACCCGATTCCTGAGCGATGGTAAGCGTCACGCGTTCGTCGAAGGCGCCCGCGAACAGGGCCATCTTGCCCGCATAGGAGCAGCCCGTGACCGCAATCTTGCTCATGTCGAGGTGGTATTCGTCGGCAATCTGCGCAAGGCCGTCAATCAGGCGGCTCACGCCCCACGACCATGCAGAATAGTCACCGTTCTGGTTCTTGTTGCCGTAGAACTTGTAGAAGCCCACGTTCGTGTCCTTCTGGCCGTTCATGGAATATTTCGCCACCTGGTCGTGGCTGAAGGGCACCTGCACAAAGCCGCTGAAGATGCTCGAAGAGAGCGAACCCGTACCGCTGTTCATGCCGATGATAATCGGGTGCGGCCCGTTGCCCGAGGGAATGCTGAACTTAGACGTGATTGTCATCGTCTTGCCGCCTTCCTTGACCGTCACCGTGAGGGTGCCGCCGCTGTAGGTAGCGCTCACGTCGGAAGGAATCGGCTTGTCGCCAATCTCGTACTTTTCGATATCGGCCTTGATCTCGTTACGGCGCTTGCTCCAGTCATCGTACTTGGTGACCTTGGATCCGTCATGGAATTCAAACGGGTTGGGAAGTTTCTTGTTGGACTTGAGTTCGCCGGCCGTGGCGCCCAGGTCCTTGCCCCGGTTCTCTACATCGAAGTTGAGCGGGGCCTGTGCATAAACTACCGAACACAGCCCAAAAGCAAGGGCCGCATAAAGCATCTGTTTCATTCTAACTCCTTTTCCCAACCATTCCCTACACCACACCAATTTACAATATATATGCCCCGAAAGGAAGAATCGAAGGGAGCAAAACATAATCCATTTACAAAATGTAAAAGGACAAGTTTAATGGGGGAAAAAGGCTAATTTTGCCTTCATTTTTATCTAAATTTTCTATCGTGACGAACCGTACCGTAAAATTTCTCGCGGCCTTATCCATCGTAACGTTTTTGCCAATGGTCGCCGCCGCACAGGATGCGCCCGCGCAGGCCGACACGCTGATTACGCCTGCACCGGCCAATTCCGCGTCAGCGACGGATTCCGCCAGCACGGCAGCAGCGGACACCTCCAAGCATTTCCAGTGGTGGAGCGCCGTGCCCGTACTCGGCTATACCGAAGAGACCGAACTCCAATACGGTGCGATGGTGAACTTCTTCTTGCCGCCCTCGTTCAAGGGAGGCCATTCGCAAGAAATAGACGTCGCCGCCTACGGTTCCACGCTCAAGCAGTTCCAGTTCGCGGCCACGCCCTATTTCTACTTCGCGCACGACCGCATATCCGGATGGCTCGACTTCCGCTACCAGAACTGGGTAGGGCATTTCTTCGGCATCGGCAACGACGTCGACATGGACGATTACATCACTTTCGACCGCGAGACGTTCTTCCTGATGGGCATCGTGGAATCGAACCTCGGGCTACCGCAGGCGCTGCAGAACTTCCGCTACGGGTTCGTGTTCGACATCAACCGCAGTAAAATGGAATTCAGGGAATACGATGGCGAGATAGTCCAGCCCACGAACACGGACGGCTGGCGCAACGCCATCGGGTACCATCTCTCGTTCGACACGCGCGACAACCTCAACTGGGCACGACACGGTGTGTTCTTCCAGTGGGAACACCGCTTCTACAGCGATGCGTTCGGCGACTACAGCTTCACGTTTCAGGAACTCGACCTGCGCGCCTACGGCGAGACTATTTGGAACACTTCGATGGCGGTGGCCCTCTTGTGGCAGCGCACCGACGGCGACGTCCCCTTCGAATACATGGCGGGCCCCGACGGCATCAAGCGTTTCCGCGGGGTGAAGACAAAATATTTCCGCGACAACCAGGCGACCATACTGCAGGTGGAACTCCGCAAGCAACTCTTCTGGAGGCTCGCCGGCGATATCTTCTTCGAAGGCGGCAAGGTCGGGCCGTACTTCAGCAAACTCATGCGCAACAAATGGCACCGCGCTGTCGGGTTCGGCGGCAAGCTGGCGCTCAACAAGTCCGAGCGCCTATACGCACGCGCCGAAGTCTCGTGGGTGGATTTCAATAGCCTCGGCCTGACGTTCTACTTTAGAGAAGCTTTCTAAGACCGTTCGCGCTAAACTCAAGCAGTTTAACTCCGGTATGCACTCGCTCTCTCGAGCTTGTACAGCTCCCGTATGCGCTATATTATACACGGGACATTATCCGGTGATTCAAATCACGACATAAGAAAGCGTTCCGCATACAGAAAAACGCGGACTCCCGACGGAATCCGCGTTTTTTATTTTGAGATAGAACACTCTATGAAACGCTAGTCCTTGATGCTCGTCCAGTCGAGCACGCCCTTCTTGTAGAGGTAGAGGTAACCCGCTTCGAGGATGAACAAGAACCCGAGGAGCACGAGCAGAAGTTCCCAGCCGCCGGCCAAGAACTGAACCGTCCACGGGTAGAGGAACGCCACTTCCAGGTCAAAAACGAGGAAAAGCATGGCAACCATGTAGTATTTCACGGGGTAACGCTCGTTCGCAGTGCCCGAAACATGGGCCAGACCGCACTCGTAGGCCGAGCCTTTGATAAGCACGTTTTTGATCTTGCCCGGGTGCAAAAACCAGTTGGCAAGGAGCAGAACTGTAGGGATGCAAAGCGCCATGATGACCAAAATGGTCATGGCGAACGTAGTGTCGAAAATTTCAACATTGCTCATAGTGGCAAAAAAGATAGTAAAAAAGTTTTTTCTGTTAACCCCGCAAAATGTAAAGTATATTTGGGGTATGAAAAATCACATTCTGTTTGTGGGTATTTTGGGTGTTTTCTCGCTTTGGGCGGGATGTACAGGAGGAGACAACGGTCCCTTGTCTCCTATCGATGACGAATCTAATATTTCGGATTCCGGCGAATCTGCAAAAAGCAGTTCCTCGGCAAAGAGCAAATCCAGCAGCAGCGGGAAGGTAAACTCTTCTGCGGATGATTCCGACAGCACGGACGTAGTCCACAAGGAAATTTACAAAGAGAAAAAAAGGCCCGACTCGACCCTCAGCTACCCCAGCAGCGGCATTTTCTGCTGGGACGAAAACTGCGACGCCAGGAACAGTTCCTCCTCTTCCGCCGCATCCAGTTCGAGCGAAGAAATCGTCATCGGCCAGTCCTCCGAATCTAACGTGCCGCCAACCGTGAACGGCAATTCCATGACCGACAACCGCGACGGCAAGACCTACAAGCTCCAGAACGTGGGCGGCAAGCTGTGGATGGCTCAGGACCTCAACCACGAGATGTCTAACAGCATGTGCTTCGACAAGAGCAACGCGAACTGCGAAAAGTACGGAAGGCTCTACACCTTCGGCGCTGCCCAAAAGGCATGCCCCACCGGATGGAAACTGCCTAACCGCAACGAAGCCCAGTCGATTCTCAACGCGAGCGACTACCCGTGGAGCTACAGCGGCCGCTGCAAGGAAGGCGACTGCGACTTCACCGGGAAAATGGGCTTCCATTGGATTGACACCAAACCGCAAGACGGCGACAAGAACTTCGATTCCAACAAGGGCGACAAATTCGCCGTCATTATCGTGGAAAAGGAACCGGGCTACGCCGGCGACGACACGCAAAAGTTCTTCCAGGTCGACGAAAAGGCCAAGCACTTCAGCGTCCGCTGCGTGCAGGAATAATCCAAACCGCACAAAAAATTTCAAGGGTCCGCATCGCGGGCCCTTTTTTTGATACCGTTCGCAATCACTTGCGGTTCAGGTGAGCCACAAGCGACTCGTCTTTACGAGTCGTGGTGGCGAGCTTTGGACACTTAGCACTTTAGTGCTTAGTGTACATGGCCACCTTTAGGTGGGAGCGAGGCTCTACCGGAGATTCTTCATTTGAGTTAGAGCCGAGCGGTCTATGTGAGCCACAAGCGACTCGTCTTTACGAGTCGTGGTGGCGAGAGCGAGGCTCTGCCGGAGGTTCTTCATTTGAGTTAGAGCCGAGCGGTCTATATATCCGCGGGCGGTTCTTCACCGGAACTGGAGCCGGGAACCTCTATAAACTTGGCGCAGTATTCTTTCACCTGCTCGCGGACGCTGTTCCCGCGCACCTTTCCCAGCAGGTCGACGATGTCTTCGAGCGGGGCCGCCATGAACGCCTCCGCGCTCTTGTAGCGGGAAAGGATCTTCACGCGGGTCTCGTGCCCCACGCCGGGCATCTTGAGCCATTCCACTTCCAGGTCCTTCTTGCGCTTGCTGCGCTGGTACGTGATGGCGAAGCGGTGCGCCTCGTCGCGGGCGTTCTGCAAAAGTTTCAAAGCCGGGCTCGTGCGGTGCAACACGATGCTCTTGCGGTCATCGGGAAACACGATTTCTTCGAGGCGCTTCGCGAGCCCGATGAGCGGCAGGTCCGTATCGTGCCCGAGTTCCTTCAGAATCTGCATGGTGGCATCTACCTGGCCCTTGCCGCCGTCGCATACCCACAGGTCGGGCATGGGCGTGCCTTCCTCTTCCAGCCGGCGGATACGGCGGGTCATCACCTCGCGCATGCTCGCGAAGTCGTCCACGCCCTCCACCGTCTTGATGATAAACTTGCGGTAGTTGCTCTTGTCGGGCTTGCCGTTCTTGAAGGCGACGAGACTCGCCACCGTGTTCGTGCCCGAGAGGTGCGAGATGTCCACGCACTCGATGCGGAAAGGCGTCTTCTTGAGTCCCAGAACCTTCTGCAGTTCGAAGACGCTCTGGTCGATTTCGCTGTACTTCTGCACCTCGGCCCGCATCTCCACCAGAATCATGTCGGCGTTCGCGCCCGCGAGCTTGAGGAACCCGACCTTCTCGCCGCGCTGCGGGTTCGTGACGCTCACCTTGTGGCCCGCGTTCTTGGCGAGCGCCTGCTCCAGGGGCTCGCGGTCCGCATCCAGTATCACGTCGGTCGCAATCTCGCCCGGAATGTGCTCCACGTCCAGGTACCACTGCACCAGCATCTGCTGGAGGATTCCCGCCTCGTCTTCTTCGAGCTTGCATTCCAGGCGGTAGTGGCGGCGGCCGGAAAGTACGCCGTTCCTGTACTCGAAAATGACGGCGGCCGCCATCGTCCCGTTACGGCGCAGGCTGAGCACGTCCAGCGAGAGGTTCGGGTCGGTCACGTCCGTCTTCTGGTGGATTCCCGTGGCCCGCAGCGCCTCGATGGCGTCGCGCTTTTTCATCGCGGTCTCGAAATCCAGCCGTTCGCTCGCCTCCTGCATCTCGCGTTCCCACTGCCCGATAAGGTCGTCGCGCTTGCCGTTCAACAGCATCTGCGTCTGGAGAACCGCCTTGTGGTACTCTTCCTTGGTCACCAGGCCCGCGCAGGGGGCGCCGCATCGCCCGATGTGGTAATTGAGGCAGGGCCTTTGCGGGCTCTTGAGCGGGAGCTTCAGTTTGCATTCTCGTATCTTGAAGAGCCGCGCGGCAATGTCCTGCAGCTGCGCTATCATGCGGGAATTCAGGAAGGGTCCGAAGTACTGGCAGCCGTCCTTGCGCACCGCCCTCGAGAGGAACAGCCTCGGGAAGTCCTCGTGCACCGAGAACGCGAGGTACGGGAAGTGCTTGTCGTCTTTCAGGAGAACGTTGTACTTGGGCGTGTGCTTTCGGATGAGGTTCGCTTCCAGAATAAGCGCCTCGGACTCGCTCTCGGTGATAATCCACTCGATGTCGCGGATATGCGGGAGCATGAGCGTAGCGGCCCGGTGGCCCGCATGGTCGCTGCCGTCGAAATAGCTCCTAACGCGGTTCTTGAGCACCTTCGCCTTGCCGATGTAGATAATCTTCCCCTGCGAATTGCGCATGATGTAGACTCCCGGCAAAGCGGGGAGCTCGGCCAGTCGCCGTTCGATGTGCTCGTTCACAGGAAGCATAACCTACAAGGTAAAATTTATTGCACCGGGACGAGGCCCCTCCCGCATATCTTTTACGGCCCAAAAAACACGTCTTCCCGACGCATCGCGGTTTTTATGTTTTTTTTCATACTTTAGCGCCTGTTTTTTTATATATCTTTTTAGTGGTGATATGTATCCCCTGATTTTTACGGAGCGATAAATGAATTTAGAGAATATCAATCTTCTCTCGCAGCGGGTGGATGGAGTATTGGCAACCGTCCGCAACCTACGGCAAGAGGTCGCAAACCTTAAACAGGCCCTCTCCGGAGCGAAGGCCGAGCTCCAGGACAGGAACCTCGTCCTCGAGAGCCTAAACGCCGAACTCACGGACTGCAAAGCAGCTCTGACCGCACGCGCCAACCAGGCCGCCGCACAGGACGAAGCCCTCAACCAGAAGCAGGGAACGATTGACGAACTTCAGGGTTCGATCGCGAATGCGAACGCGCGAATCTCCGACCTCGAAAACATGTTGAACCAGGCGAACGAGAGCCTGGAGGCCTCCAAGGCCGAAATCTCGAAACTCAACGCCGATGTCCGTGAACGCGAAGATGTCGCCAACGCCCTCCGCAACGACTGCGCGGTCGTCAAGGCGAACGAGGCCATCCTGAACGGGAAAATCGAAGAGATGGGCAAGGCGCTCGCCGAGAAGGACGCCACCATCGAAGCCCTGAACGCCGAGAAGGCAAGCCTCAACGAGACCATCAAGGAACAAGGCGAAGAGATTCTGCAGGCGCAGGAGCAGTTCAAGCAGATGGTCTCCACCATCGAGAGCGAGCTCGGTACCGAGATTCCCGTGAACGTTTCCTTTGCCGACGAGCCCGAAGCAGCAAGCGAGGTCCAGGCGGAAGAACCCGCCGATGATTTCGCGCAGGTCGCCGAAGCTCCGGCCGCCGGACAGCCGCAGGCAAATGAAATCAAGGAGCCCGAACTCGACTTCAACCAGGCGGTCGGAGAAGAGGACGAGCCCATCGAAATCCACCCAGCCAATGAGAAGGAACCGGACCTCTTCGCGAGCAACGGAGGCTCGCCTACCAGTTTTTTCGGCTAAAAATGCTGATGGATGACGATCCATTCGGCGTAGGATTGAAATAATGGCAGAATTGAATTCGCACAGATCAGTAAGCGTAACTGTCGCGGGCGAACGGTTGCAGATAAGGACCGACCTTCCCGACGGGGACCTCAAGGATATCGTCGATCACATCGACGAGCGCTACGCCAGTTACGACCGTTACAACCTGGAAGCGGGCAAGAAATTCGCACTGCTCGCCCTCGAGCTCAGCCAGCAGATAGTCGAGCTCAAGCGGATGGTGCACCTGCTCAAGGTGGAACGGGACGAACTGAACAGCGGAGTCAAGGAAGTCACGGCGCTCCTGGACGAGGGTCTGGAGCATTCGGAAAGCAGAAATAGCGATTGGGTGTAAAAAACGGCCTTTTTTACAATTCCGTGACAAACAAAGTGCAAAATACGGCAGAAACGCTATTGATTTAACTCGGAAATAAAGGTATATTTGTAATACAGGCATCGCACGGATTAACGCCCGATCTAACAAGATTATATCAGCTCGTCGCTCTTGTGGTCTAGTTTAGGCGCGCTTTGACGCGAAAAACGAAGCACCAAGGCACTGCTATCTTTTTACAATAGTAGTTTCGAGTGTTCCACCGTGGACGGATGCCTTTTTTTGTACCCAAAAAAAGTTAATTCTCGATTTTCACGCTCGACCGGATAAGCATGAGCTGCGCCGGCACGTAGAACCACCAGATAAAGTTGTTGGCAATCGCGGAGATAGTCTCCATTGCGCTGTGGTCCGCACCCGAAACCATCGAGAGTCCGACAAGCACATCACCGACGAAGAAAGTGAGCATCCCCCAACGAGCCAGCAAAGCGTTCTTCATGGGGAAATACCACTTGTACGGAGCTATGACTCCCACGACGGTAGCAGTCACGATATAGAAAGCATAGGCGAGCACGAGTGCCACCATGATGCGGATAGCGCCTAGCGCGAAAAGAAGAATGGCGACGACAGTAATTGCACCCAGGAGCCGCCAGTAGGCGTTACGGCAGTACAGGTCACTTTCGGAAGTGCGTGAATGCCTGTGAATCAGCATGACAAGGAACATCATGAAGAACAGGATGCCGAGCACGTCGCTTGCCATTACGTACTCGGGCTTGATAGCCCTGAACAGGCTGAAGCTAAAATCACCAAGTAAAGAGAACACGAATGCGATGCGCAAGAACCTGCGGTCACGCGGACTGTGAGACTCGGCCGAAACAATGAAGGCCAGCAGCGTCACCAAGAACGAAATCGCGGACTTCGTATAGAGCTGCAGGCCAAGCGCCGAAGCGATGCACTGGTCGACCGCACCACACTGTGCAAAATCGTACCAGTCCTTGACTGTGGTAACAAGCAGTAGGACCGCGATTATGGCCAGAATGACCTTGCGTGTGGTTGTTTGTAAAAGCATATACAAATTATAGAAATTTCGTTGCGGATTCGTGTCTGGCGGGGATTACCTCACACGTACCTGATGAATGTTGTTCCCCTGTTTCACAATATAAATTCCCGGCCGGAAGAGCTGCGGGCGGAATTCCGGCATGCTTTTCAGGAACGAGCCCAGCATGTCGAACACCTGCACCGGAGCATCCGCACGGAAGATGCCGTTTGCGTTTTCCCGAGCCAGACCGGGCAACGCCACCACGGGAGTGTCCTGCACGGTAGTATCCGGCTCCACGAAGGGATGGTCCGGATCGTCCACCACCACCTTGAACGTCACGGAGCCTTCGCAGCCCGAAGCGTTCGTGTGGACTGCCTTGTAGTAGCCGCTCATGGTGCCGTCCATCTTCTTGAAGCGGATTTCGCGGCTGGTGCTGCTAAAGTTCTTCGGGCCGGTCCATACCCAGCGGCCGCCTTCCCACGGATGCGGGCCAATCACCAGCGAGTCGCCCTTGTTCAACTTCACGTCGGTCGTCTCGTCCCAGCCGCTATTGCTGTGGATTTTCACGTACGGAATGATGGAATCCGGCTTGCAGGCGCCACCCTCGGCACCGTCAATCACCATCGTGGTAATCGTATTGGCCTTCGCCGTCATCGAGAGCGCCTTGCCCGAAACTGCGATGTCGTCCTGCGCCTTCAGGCTGCCCGGGAGCTCGAACCGCACGACCTTCGCGCTCGTGCCAATCTTTACGAACTCGCCCAGGTCGAAACTGTACCGGACATCGGACGAACCGCTGTTGCGCACGATAAGCACCAGGGCGCCATCAGGCGTGAGTGCCGCGAGCGTATTGCCGTTGTCGCTATCGATAATGCGGGACCCCGGACGGATGTAGCGGCTAAATGCGGCATGCATGTAGTAGCGCGCGTTCGGCGTAAAGGTCTGCTTGCTATGGTTGAGCGCAAGACTGCGCCAGTTCTCGGCCGGGTCGCCAATCTGCCAATCTATCCACGCTTCCGCATGCATGTCGCGCAGGTCCTGGATAATCACGTTCGCCATCCAGAGCGCGATATGCTCGTCGCCGCTCTTGCTGAGCGGGCCCGTTTCGGACTGCCAAAGGCGCTTGTTCAGGCCGAAGGCGCGGTTGAAGAGCTGCTTGCGGTAGCTGCCGTCGGAATAGCTGTGCGTGTTCACCTGTCCCAAGTACGAAAGCGCCTCCGCGGTGTAGTTGCCCAGCTGGTCGTGCGCCTGCTTGATGGACGTCTCGTCGGCAGCGCTCACCGACGTTTCCGGGAAGAGCCCCTTCTTCTGGAGCGCCTTGCCGAGTTCCACAATCATCTGCGACTGGTTGTTCTTGAAACCGCATCCTTCCTGGCCGCCGTTCGACTTCCACCAGCCGGCGCTGGGTTCGTTGAACGGCTCCACCGTGCGGAACGTGATACCCCAATCCGTCTTGAAATGCAGCGCCACCTCGGAGAGGTAGTCCGCGAAATCGTCGAAGTAGTCGGGCTTGAGGTTGTCGCTGCCGTCGCTACTGCCCGAAACACACCCGCTCTTCGTCATCCACCACGGGGGCGAATTGCTGAACGCCTCGAATATCGGGTCCTTCACGCGCTTGGAAAGTTCAATCGCAATCGCACGCTGGTACGGGTCGGCAGTCCAGTCGTAATCACCCTTCTCGGTGGGCTTGTAACCCGGGACCTTGCCGCCGCCGTCACCCTTCGTAAGGTGGTTGTGGCCCGGCTGGTCGCCACCGCCGATGTTGTAGCGGAAAATCGTGTAGCCAAGGCCCGTATCGGGGTCGGCAATCGCGCCGATAAGCTTGCTCCTGTTTTCTTCACTCCAGGCGCCCGCCTTCACGGCCCACCAGCAGAGGCTCGTACCCCAGCCTTCAAAAACCTGGTACTTTTTTCCCGGGTCAACAATAACCTTGGTCTGCGCAGAGACGGCCACCGAAAAAGCGGCAACGGCAATGCACGAAGGCACCATGCAGTGCGATAGAAAATTCATAAACCAACTCCATTCCACATGCCAACGACGGCATTAGAATAAATAATACAAAAAATGTGGCCCATTGCTAGGCCACAATCTAAAAAAGGGAATTTCGACCCTGTTTTACTTCAGGATTACGTTCTTTCCGCTGGTCACGCCGTTGTGTTCGATGAACCTTCGCGACCACGGCGCCATTTATGTTCACGATAGAGACAACGGCATTACCCGCAGACTTGAGCTCGAAGCTCACGGAAGAATGATCGAATCCCTTCAACTCGGCCGCAACAGGCTTGTCAGCGGCAACTTCCGCAACAGCAGGAGCATCAACGCCACCAAGCTTGGCCAGCGAACTCATCCTCCAACTTACGTGATAGCGCGTATCCTCATGCCCATTCCTTTTCTCATCGTAAGGTTCCACAATTCTTTTGATTAAACGTTGCTCATTACTTGTGGCTCCATACCAATTCCATCCATTTTTATTTTTGGAATCTTCATCGTCAATACGTACTACACTGCGAGCTACAGCGTTGCTCTTGTAATCAGCAAAGACGCCGTATTGACCGTCAAGGGGGAATTCGGCCGTCGCACCGGGAGTAGCCGGCATATAACAGAATTCCAAATCTACATCCCGGTACACGGCACTAGGCCAAATACTTCCACCCGAAGAGTTACAGTTATCCGAATCCTCCGTATCATGATGGCGCCTAAATTTTTTCGCGCCATTGGGGCAATCCATGTCGTAGCGCAGCACCGCATAGTCATAGGGGACCGGTCGTAAATTGCGGGAATCCATTATACAGAAAAATATGTGCACATTTTTCTTTTTGCCAATTCTAAAGCCCGCAGGTGTTTGAGTATCCTGATTATCCCCACTCACTCCGGTAGTGCTCTTGTGGTCTTCTGTATCAAGAAACACATAAAAGTCATAGCTATTTCCGCTAGGACACTTCTGACCTGCAAAGCCCAAAACACCAACTTCCACAGCAGAAGCCAGGGATGCAGCTAGCATAATCGACGCTATTGTTTTTTTCATTTATATCTCTCCTATTTAAAAATGTTGTACAAAGTACAAGTAATATATACATATAAAATAACAACCATTACGCAAATAAGATAAACATAACATTAAAATAAATTAGCATTTTTTTAAACAAATTACAGAAACCAGCCCAACCCCAACAAAAAAAAGATTGCGGCCCGTCAACGGACCGCAACCCAAATAACCGGAAAAATCGCCCTGAATTACTTCAGAATCACATTCTTTCCGCTAACCTTGCCATTGTGTTCGATGGTCACGACATAGCGGCCGTTAGGCACGATTCCGGAATGCCATTCCACGCTATGGACACCCGGTTGAAGATTTTCCTTAGAAACCTTCGCGACCACGGCGCCATTCGGCGCCATTCAGGTTGGCAATGGTAATTTTGGCATTGCCCGCAGACTTGAGCTCGAAGCTCACGGAAGAATGATCGAATCCCTTCAACTCGGCCGCAACAGGCTTGTCAGCGGCTACGTTCCCGGCAACAACCGGAGCTTCAGCAGCCGCAGACTTGGCGAGCGATGCCATTCTCCAACTTACATGATAGCGCGTATCCTTATGACCATTATTTTTCTCATCGACTTCTTCTACAATTCTTTTAATCCGAGTCCGAATATCATAATCATTAGTCTCATACCATTCGTAACTATCCTCATTGTCATTATCTTCATCATCGACATGTAGCGTGCTGTTGGCTATAGTAGTAGCATTCTTGAAATTTGCAAAAACCCCACCTCTACCGCTGAGAGGGAAATCGGCCGTCGCACCAGGCGTGGCCGGCACAAAGCAGAATTCCAAATCAGCATTTTTGTTCACGACGCTAGGCGCAATATTCGCAGAGCAACCGTTTTCGTTGTTCTTATCCTCCGTATCATGATGGCGTCTGAACTTTATCGCACCGCTAGGGCATTCTTCGTCCAATCTAAATACTACATAATCATAAGGGACTGGCCGTAAATCGCGGGAATCCACCCTGCAAAAGTGCATTCTTAGATTTTTTTTATTGTTGATAGCGATTGCAGGAGGATTCCCATCGCCCCCGGGAAGGATTCTAGTATTATTCCTGGTATCTTCCGTATCAAGATAAATAAACATATCAATTATATATCCACTAGGACAGGGATTGTATGCATTGAAAGGCGCCAAAACCCCAACCTCCACAGCAAAATTCAACGAAGCTGCCAACAAGACAGAGGATATTATCTTTTTCATTTTTTATTCCTTCAAGAAAAAATGGTGTATGATGCTGGATAATATACATACACAAAACAGCGTCCGCAATACAGATACGTCGAAAATTATTTTTACAACAACATAAAACAATTTCAATAAAATAAAGAACAAAATTATCAATAAAAAAAAGACTGTGGCCCATTGCTAGGCCACAATCTAAAAAAGGGAATTTCGACCCTGTTTTACTTCAGGATTACGTTCTTTCCGCTGGTCACGCCGTTGTGTTCGATGCCATTCCACGCGGTGCGTACCCGGCTGCAGGTAATCCGTCGTGACTTTTGCAACCACGGCTCCATTCAGGTCCGAAACGGTGACTGTAGCGATACCCGCCGACTTGACTTCAAAGGCCACGGTCGAATGATTGAAGCCCTTCACCTCGGCTGCGGCAGGCTTGTCGGTATTCTTCTCAGCCAAGGCCGGAGCAGCACCACCGAGTTTATCCCAGAAAGGATTCTTCCAGGTAAAACTGTAATACGTATCTTTTCCCCCCTTATCACTTACGAGTTTCTTGATACGGGCGATAAGAGCAGTATTATTATCTTGCCCATACCAATACCACGAATTTGCGTTCTTGGTATCTTCATCGTCAACGAGTATTTGGGTGTAGCGAATAGTATCTCTATGGAATGTACCAAGAACGCCATACGCACCAAAATGTTGTATGGGGAAATCGTTCGTCGCGCCGGGAGTAGCCGGCATAAAGCAGTATTCCAAGTCGGCATCCTTGCCTATTACACTAGGCGAGAAATTTCCGATAGTAGCGTTGTCATTGTTATGATCCTCCGTATCATGATGACGCCTAAACTTATAACCGCCGGGAGGACATTCTTTGTCCATACGGAGCACGGCATAGTCATACGGAACCGGCACCAGATAGCTGTCAGGCACTCTGCAATATATAAAACCTACTCGGCCTAGAGCAAAAGAGATTCCGTATGGTACCTTATGGTAACCATCGACAATCCCAGATATGTTGTTATGGTCTTCGGCATCAAGAAGCAGTTCCAACTGAGTACGTTCCGGGCAAAGTAAGGGGTAGCCCAAAACGCCAACACGCACAGCGAAGGATAGGGACGTAGACAGCATGATTAATGCTAATATTTTTTTCATTTTATTTTTTCCTTGATAAAAAAGACTGTATTTAATTAATGCGTATATACAAGTTAACGAAATGCTTGTATACACAAATATAGCATAGCAACAAGCATAATTGTCAAAATAAATTAAAGTTCTTAAAAAAAAGAACACTCTTTTGCAAGAGTGTCGTTAAACGCAATTTTATTTGGTAAAATATTATTTTACTTGCGCCAGCCTTCCATAATCTTGAGGCAGCCTTCCAGCAATTCGGCGGAACGTTCCTTCGATTCCGTTTCCACGTAGCAGCGGAATTCCGGAGCGTTGCCACTCGGACGCAGGTGCACGATATCGCCGGAATCAAATTCCATGCGGTAGCCATCCGTCTCGTCGATTGCGACGACTTCGCCGTGGAACGGCTTGGGCGCAGAATCCTTCGGAGCGAACTTGGAGGGCTTCGCCGCAAGGGTGCCGAACAGCTTATGACCAAGTTTCTGCTCGCGAATTTCGGCAAGCTTAGCCTTCGAAATTTCGGTCGGGAATTCCTTCAGGCGGTCGCTCACGGTAAAGCGCTTGGGGAGCTTGCGGAGCAAATCAACGACGCACATGCGTTCTTCGCGCACGCGGGCCATCACGGCAATCATCGGGAGGAGCGCGTCACGGGTCGGCAGTGCCGGCAGCGTGCGGGTTCCATCCTCGAATTTGCGGGTCAAGTTCGTCTGCAGCAGGAATCCGCCGTTCGCCTCGTAACCAGCGACGGACACGGAAGCGTCGGCAGGTTCAACCAAGCTTTCCATGCCGGCGATTACATACGGGCTACCGATGCGCGTGCGGCAAATCTTCTCGAAGGAGCCGCATTTTTCGAGCGACGTGTTGCAACTCACCGGAGTTGCAATGCGCTTGATGTGAAGCGCCTGGGCAGCGAGGATGCCCAGCACGTCGCCACGCAGCCACATGCCTGCATCGTCCGCCAAAAGCGGGCGGTCGCTGTCACCATCGGTACTGAAAATCGCATCCACGAAGTCCTTGTGCGCAAAGTCGCGGGCCAGTTCTTCGTCTTCCTTGCGAATCGCCTCGGTATCGACCGGGATAAACGTCTCGCTGCGGGCGAAAGGCTTCACCGTGGCGCCCAGGCTCTCGAGCACCTTCACCACGATGTCGCGGCCCACGGCGGAATGCTGGTACACGCCGATGGTAAGGCCCGAAAGCGCCTTCGTGCCGAAGAATTCCGGGTAGCGCTTCAGGTAGTTTTCCTCGGCTTCCATCTCAACCGCAGGAAGTGCCGGAGCATCCTTCAGCATGCCGGCGGCATCGAAAATCGATTCATCGAATTCGACGGACTGAGAAACTATTCCCTGTTCGTCCTTCTTGGAAATTTCGCCCTGCGGGTGGTTGAACTTGATGCCGTTGCGGTCGGCAGGAATGTGGCTGCCCGTCACCATGATGGTCGGGAGCGCCTTGTCGATACCGTACAGCGCAATCGCCGGAGAAGGAATGCGACCGCAGTACACGACTTTCCATGCGGAATCCTCGCCCGCCTTCACGAGCGCCTTCAAGATGCGCTCGGTACTGGGACGCAGGTCGCCCGCAATCGCAATCGTATGTTCACACTTATAGCTCTGCTCGCAGTATTTGATGAACGAGCGCGCATACACGTAGCACACGCGGTCCGTCATCGCGGTCACCAGGCCGCGGGCACCGCTCGTACCGAATGCCACGCCGGACTGTTTCATCACATCTTGCATCGTAACGCTCATATAAACCTCACTTTACTCCCGAAAAAATAGAAAAAGGTCCCCTGGGCATAAAACCCGGAGGACTGGAGATGTGTAGATTTGAGTTTCGCGAATCTAGATGCGCGCATCATTTATTCGGCAAACAAAGCCGTAGAGAGGTAGCGGTCGCCGGTATCCGGGAGGAGCGCGACGATGGTCTTGCCCTTGTTTTCCGGACGCTTGGCGAGTTCCTTCGCGGCCCAGAGAGCGGCGCCGGAAGAAATACCCACGAGCACGCCTTCTTTTTTGCCGATTTCGCGGCCGGCTTCGAAAGCAGCCTCGTTTTCGACAGCGATGATCTCGTCGTAGACCTTGGTGTTCAGCGTGTCGGGAACAAAGCCCGCACCGATACCCTGGATCTTGTGGGAACCGGCAACGCCCTTGGAGAGCACCGGAGAGCTGGCCGGTTCGACAGCGACAACCTTCACGTTCGGGTTCTTTTCCTTGAGGTATTCGCCCACGCCAGAAACCGTACCACCCGTACCGACACCGGCCACGAAGATGTCCACCTTGCCGTCAGTGTCTTCCCAGATTTCGGGACCCGTGGTAGCCTTGTGGGCAGCCGGGTTGGCAGGGTTCACGAACTGACCCGGAATGAAGCTGTTCGGAATTTCCTTCGCGAGTTCATCGGCCTTGGCGATAGCGCCCTTCATGCCCTTCGCACCTTCGGTGAGCACGAGTTCGGCACCGTAGGCCTTCATCAGCTGGCGGCGTTCCACGCTCATGGTTTCGGGCATCACGATGATGATGCGGTAACCGCGGGCGGCGGCGACGGAAGCGAGACCGATACCAGTGTTACCCGAAGTCGGTTCGATGATGACTGCGCCCTTCTTGAGCTTGCCGCTCTTTTCGGCATCGTCGAGCATCGCCTTCGCAATACGGTCCTTCACGGAGCCGGCGGGGTTGAAGTATTCGAGCTTCGCGAGGATCGTGGCGCCGAGACCTTCTTCGATGTGAGTGAGCTCGAGGAGCGGGGTGTGACCAATGAGCTGGTCGGCAGAGGTGTAAATCTTGGACATGGTGAAATTCCTTTTTTGAAAAGTGGTTGGTGTTCCCTGTTTATTTATTTAAATCGCGTTGAGAGCCTGGTCGAGATCGTTGATGATATCTTCGTAGTGCTCCGTGCCGATGGAGAGGCGGATCGTCGCCGGAGAAATTCCCGCGGCAGCGAGTTCTTCCGGAGTGAGTTCCGAGTGGGTCGTCGTGTACGGGTGAACCACAAGGCTCTTCACGTCGGCGACGTTAGCGAGCAGGCTGAAAATCTTGAGAGAGTCGATGAACTTGAAGGCTTCTTCTTGGCCGCCCTTCACGTCGAACGTGAAGATGGAACCGCCGCCGTTCGGGAAGTAGCGCTCGTAAAGCTTGTGGTCCGGATGGTCCTTGAAGCTCGGGTGATTGACCTTTGCCACCTTCGGGTGCTTCGAGAGGAATTCGAGAACCTTCTTGGTATTTTCCACATGGCGGTCGAGGCGGAGCGAAAGCGTTTCCGTGCCCTGGAGCAGGAGGAAGGCGTTGAACGGGGAAATCGCGGCACCTTCGTCACGCAGGAGAATAGCGCGGATATAGACGATGTAGGCAGCGGCGCCAGCAGCGGCCGTGAAGGGCACGCCGTAGCTCGGGTTGACTTCGGTGAACTGCGGGAACTTGCCAGATGCAGCCCAGTCAAACTTGCCACCGTCAACAATCACGCCGCCGAGCGTGGTACCGTGACCGCCAATGAACTTGGTCGCGGAATGAATCACGATGTCGGCACCGTGTTCCAGCGGGCGGATGAGGTACGGAGTACCGAAGGTATTGTCGATGAGCACCGGAATCTTGTGCTTGTGGGCGATTTCAGAAATCGCTTCGATGTCCGGGATATCGGAATGCGGGTTGCCGAGCGTTTCGATAAGCACGAGCTTCGTGTTTTCCTTGATGGCACCTTCGACTTCCTTCAAGTCGCGGGTGTTCACGAACGTGGTATCAACACCGAACGGGCGGAGCGTATGCTGCAAGAGGTTGTAGGTACCGCCGTAAATCGTACGCTGCGCCACCACATGGTCACCCTGGCGGGCGAGAGCGGTGATGGCATAGGTAAGGGCTGCCGCACCGGACGCGACTGCAAGGGCCGCGATACCGCCTTCGAGGGCGGCTATGCGTTTTTCAAAAACATCCTGCGTCGTGTTGGTGAGACGGCCATAAATATTGCCGGCATCTTTCAGATGGAAGCGATCAGAGGCATGCTGAGCGCTGTGGAAAACGTAAGAGGTGGTCTGGTAAATAGGAACCGCGCGGGAATCGGTGGCGGGATCGGCCTGTTCCTGGCCAACGTGGAGCTGAAGCGTTTCGAAGTGGAGTTTGTTCTGTGTTGTCATTTGTGAAATTCCTTTTTTGCTTGTCATCCCGGCCTTGTGCCGGAATCACCATTTTTCTTGTTTAACTTTTCTGGACGTTCCGTCCGACAGGGTGTAAAGTAGAATCATTTTCCTACCTTTTCAATAGGGAAATACCAGAAAACCCAGGATTTTTGCTTACATTTTTCTTACCGATAGTTTTTATCTATAACTAGTGTATAGGAAAAGCCTATTAAATCGCCCAAAAACGGCAATTTCAACCACTAACACGCGAAAGTCCCGCAAGGGGTGCCTGCGGGACTGTGAGGTGTATATGGAACTTCTACGTTAAATCTCGGCACGCAGCTGCTTTGCCGCAGCAACGAGATTCTTGATACTTGCGGTCGTTTCCGTCTCTCCACGGGTCTTGAGGCCGCAATCGGGGTTCACCCACACGTTGGCCTGGGGAACCTTGTCTATAATCTTGTGAATCGTATTGACGATTTCGTCCACGGAAGGCACGCGCGGCGAGTGGATGTCGTACACGCCCGGGCCCACCTGCGTTTCGAAATGCGCCTCGTTGAGCGCGTCGAGCAGCTTGAGGTCGGAACGGCTCGCTTCGAACGTGATGACGTCGGCATCCATCGCGTCGATATCGCGGACAATGTCGTTGAATTCGCTGTAGCACATGTGCGTGTGGATCTGCGTTTCGGGCTTGACCTTCGCATGCACCAGACGGAACGCGGGGATGGCCCAGTCGAGGTATTCCTTGTGCCAGTCGCTCTTGCGCAGCGGCAGCTTTTCGCGGAGGGCGGCCTCGTCAATCTGGATGACCTTGATGCCGTTCTTCTCGAGATCCAAAACTTCATCGCGGATGGCAAGGCCAATCTGCTGAGCCTGCGTCTTGAGCGAAATATCTTCGCGCGGGAAGGACCAGTTGAGGATTGTCACCGGGCCGGTGAGCATGCCCTTCACGGGCTTGTTCGTCTGCTGCTGCGCGAACACGGACCATTCGACGGTGATGGGCTTGCTGCGGTGAATGTCGCCCCACACTACGGGCGGCTTGACGCAGCGCGTGCCGTAGCTCTGCACCCAGGCGTTCTGCGTGAAGATGAAGCCGTCAATCTGCGTACCGAAATATTCCACCATGTCGTTGCGTTCGAATTCGCCGTGCACGATCACGTCGAGGCCGATGCTTTCCTGGAGGGCGATGCATTCCGCAATCTTCTTCTGGTTGAACGCCACGTACTGTTCGCGGGTAATCTCGCCCTTCTTGAAGGCGGCGCGGTTCGCACGGACTTCCGCAGTCTGCGGGAACGATCCGATGGTCGTCGTGGGGAACGCCGGAAGATTGAACTTTTCAACCTGCACCTTCTTGCGGTCGGCGCGAGAGGGGCTACGCACGAAGTCGGCATCATTCAGGGCGGCAAGCGCAGACTGCACCGAAGCGGTAGACTGCACGCGCACGACGGTGAAGAGGGCCCTGTTCTTTTCGAGGGCGTCAGAATTTTCCGTCGCAATGTCGGAAAGTTCCTCGAGTTTTTCTTCGGCGAAAGCGAAATGCTTCAGGGTGTCCGCAGGGAGCTTCTGTTCGGCAGCGACCGTGTAGGGCACATGCAACAGCGAGCACGAAGTACCCACGACCACGCGGGACGCATCAACGACCTTCTCGATTTCGGCGAGGAGGAGATTCTTCTTTTCGTAATCGGCGCGCCAGATGTTCTTGCCATTCACGACGCCCGCAAACAGGAGCGCATCCTTCGGGAAGCCCGTACGGAGCAGTTCAAGAGACTTGAGGCCTTCCACGAAGTCGAGGCCGATACCGTCGAAACCGAGCGAAACCACATCGGCATAGACATCGCGGATATCGCCGAAGTAAGTCTGCAAGAGAACCTTGGCCGAGGCCTTCGCATGCACCTGTTCCAGCAAGGATGCGTAGATGGACTTGAAGAGCCGCTTTTCCTCTTCGCTCACGTCGAAGACGAGGGCGGGTTCGGCAAAGGCGATCCATTCGGCACCGGCAGCCGACAGCTGTTCAGCCAGCTTCAGATAGGCTTTCACCGCAGAATCGGCAAAAGCAGACGCATTCTTCTTGCCGTTGTAGCGGGCAAGCTTCAGGAAGGTATAGGGACCAACGAGGCTAGGAACTGTATGAACCCCGGCAGCCTTCGCCTCGTTGTATTCCCGAAGGGGCTTCACGTCGCCTGCAACAGCAAGTTCGGTAGAATCGTCCAGTTCGGGAACAATGTAGTGATAGTTCGTGTTGAACCATTTCTTCATCGGGAGGGCCTTGACATCGCCCTTTTCGCCCTGATAGCCGTGCGCAGCGGCAAAATAGGTCTCAAGTTCAGAAAGTCCGAGTTCCTTGTAACGCGCAGGGACGGCCCCGAGCAGGAACGCCGTATCAAGAACGTTATCGTAGAACGAAAAATCATTGGACGGAATGAAGTCAATGCCAGCCGCCTTTTGCTTCTGCCAACCGTACAGGCGGATTTCGGCCGCCGTCTTCTGCAGTTCTGCTTCAGAAATTTCGCCCTTGAAGAATTTTTCACTTGCAAACTTGAGTTCACGAGCCTTGCCGATACGCGGAAAACCGATTACAGATGTTTTTTTCGTTGTCATATTGTTTCTACCTACCTTTTTCGTATGTTATTTTGTTCGTCGGCAAATATATCTTCTTTTTTGGAATAGGTAAAATACTATTTTTTGTAAGTTCACCATAGATTTAAACTATGATGAATAACCAGCAATAAAAAAGTACTATGACATTACAACAACTTAAATACGCAGTAGCAGTAGCCGACACACTGAATATCACGGAGGCGTCCAAGCGCGTCTTCATCTCGCAACCGAGCCTGACAGCGGCCATCCACGAACTCGAAGACGAAATGGGCGTGACGATTTTCAACCGCAGCAACAAGGGTGTCACCATCACGAACGAAGGCGATGAATTCCTTTCGTATGCGCGCCAAGTGCTGGAACAGGCCGCGCTTCTCGAAGACCACTACAAGGGCGGCGAAAACGGGAATACGATTTTTTCCGTCAGTTGTCAGCACTATTCCTTCGCCGTGAACGCATTCGTCGATGTCATCCGCAAATTCGGCGGCCCGAGCTACGACTTCACGCTCCGCGAAACGCAGACAAACGAGATTATCGAAGACGTCACCAAGATGAAAAGCGAAATCGGCGTTCTCTACCTGAGCGGAAAAAACGAAAAGGTCATTCGCAACATGATCCGGAAAAACAACCTGGAATTCGAGCCGCTATTCACCACGCCGCTTCACGTGTTCATGTCGTCCAAGAACCCGCTCGCCAAAAAAGAACGCATTACCCTCGCGGACTTGAAGCCCTTCCCGTACCTGACCTACGAACAGGGAAACTTCAACTCCTTCTACTTTGCCGAAGAGCCGCTCACCGCCATCGACTTCGATTGCCCGCGAAACATCAAGGTCCGTGACCGCGCCACGCTTTTCAATTTGCTGATCGGCCTCGACGGCTACACCATCTGTTCGGGCGTCATCAGCCACAAACTGAACGGCAAGGAAATTATCGCGAAACCGCTCGCCGTCTTCGACAAAATGACCATCGGCTACGTCATGCGAAAAGGCGTAACGCCATCCCGCTATGCACAAGCCTACATCGTTGCACTAATGCGCCACTGCAAACAAGAATCTTGACGGGTAACGAGAGAACAAAAACGAAATGCGGGTCCAAGTAAACAGGACCCGCACGCTCCAAAAATATGATGGATGGAATAAAAAGCTATTTTATCACAGCGTAAAATATTAGCACGACTGCGACAATGAACAATCTCATTGAGAAATTTACAGATGCGGCACTCGCACAGATGCGCGAAAGTCACACTTACCGCACCATGCGCCTGATAGAATCCCCGGAAGCAGCGCACATAATACTCCGCGGCGAGAACGGGATTTCAAGCGAACAGATTTTACTCGCATCCAATTCTTACCTGGATTTGGCGGATGTTCCCGAACTCAAGCAAGCCATGGCCAATGCAGTACTCAAATGGGGCACAGGGAGCGGAGGCGCGCGGCTCACCACAGGCAACAAGACACCGCATGTGGAACTGGAAACCGAAATTGCTCGGTTCAAGGGCGAAGAAGCCGCCATTACGTTCAATACGGGCTACATGGCAAATGTCGGGACGATTTCTGCACTTTGCGGAAAAGGCGACTACATCTTTAGCGACGAATTGAACCACGCGAGCATTATCGACGGGATTCGTTTGTCGCGCGCCAAATGCTTTGTTTACAAGCACAATGACATGGCTGATTTGGAACGCGTCATTTTGGAAGCGAAGGCCGATGCCCGCGAACAAGCCGCGACCTCGCAAGGAAAGGCCGCTGCGGAATTTCGCGGGATGATCGTGACGGATGCCGTATTCAGCATGGATGGCGACCTGGCAAATTTGCCGGAACTGTTGAAGATTGCAAAGGCCCACGAAGTTTTGCTGATGATTGACGAAGCGCATGCCACGGGAGTTCTTGGCAAAACGGGTCGCGGTTTGGCAGAGCACTATGGTTGCGAGCACGCCGACGTCACTATTGGCACTTTGAGCAAGGCTGTCGCCACCGAAGGTGGTTTCGTGGCAGGCAAGCAGAAACTGATTGACTTTTTGAGAAACAAATCCCGCAGTTTCATATTCACCACGGCAATGGCTCCCGCAATTGCGGCTGCCGCCTTGAACAACCTGAAATTTATCGAAGCAAATCCCGAAAGGGTTCAACAGCTTCGCGGCAATGTAGATTTCTTCTGCGAAAGCCTGCGGCGCGAAGGTTTGAATGTCGCCACATCGCCTTCCGCGATTGTCCCTATCGTTATCGGTGACGAGGCCAAAGCGCTGCAGATTTCTGCGACACTCCAGGAACATGGAATTCTGATTCCGGCAATCCGCTACCCGACTGTCGCCAAGGGGAGTGCCCGACTCCGTGCAAGCCTAATGGCTACGCACACACACGAAGAACTAGAACGCGCCGCAAAGGAAATAGCAACAATATGCAAAACGGATATTTCGTAACAGCCACGGGAACCGATGTCGGAAAAACTTTCGTCACGGCCCTGCTCGTAAAAAAGTGGCGCGATTTGGGAATTGACGCAGGTTACTACAAGGCAGCCCTGAGCGGCGCCGAACTGCGTGACGGCAAGTGGATTGCCGGCGACGCCGATTACGTAAAGCGCATCGCAAACCTCCCCGACTCTCAAGAACAGTTGGTGAGCTACGTATACAAAGAAGCGGTGTCGCCACATCTTGCCGCCCGCAAAGAAGGTAATCCCGTAGAACTTTCAAAAGTCCGCAAAGATTTCGATGCGGCCTGCGCACGCCACAAGTTCGTTTTTGCAGAAGGCTCCGGCGGAATCATTTGCCCGATTCGTTATGACGTCGCCAACGCTGTCAACGGCGCCGATGATGGTGCAAATGTCGTGCCAAATACTGCGCCGCAAAAAATTTTCCTCGTCGACATCATCAAGACGCTCAACTTGCCGCTTCTCGTGGTAACTACGGCAGCCCTCGGCTCCATCAACGCCTGCGTGCTCACGGTCGAATACGCAAGAGCGCACGGCCTCGAGGTTCGCGGGATTATCGTGAATCGCTACGGCATGAGCGGAAATTTCGAAATGGAAGATGACAACATCAAGATGATGCAGGATTTGACCGGGCTTTCCATACTCGCAAAATTGAGCGAAGGCGCAAACGACTTGGGCGTTAGCGAAATTTTCTAAATTTGGCGCCGTATGAATTTCTCTAGCGAAAGTTTTTCAAAAAAGATTGCGTTCGATAGCGAACATTTGTGGCACCCTTATGCCGCACTCAAGAATACTCCCGCTCGTTTCCTCGCAAAGTCTGCGCACGGAACGACAGTCGAGACCGCCGACGGCCTAAAACTCATCGATGCCGTATCCAGCTGGTGGTGCATGGCCCACGGGCACAATGCTCCCGAAATCGTAGAAGCGATTCAAAAGCAGAGCGAAAAGATGTGTCACGTGATGTTCGGCGGATTCACGCACGAGCCCGCCATCGAACTCGGCGAACGCCTTGTAGAATTTTTGCCGGAAGGCCTGAACAAGATTTTCTTCGCGGACTCGGGAAGCATCGCCGTGGAATGCGCCGCCAAGATGGCGGTGCAGTACCAGCATTCGCTGGGCCGCCCAGAACGCTGTAAGTTGGTCGCCTTGAAGGGCGGCTACCACGGCGACACCGCAGGCGCGATGGCCTTAAGCGATCCCGACGGAATGCACGTACTTTTCCGCGGAATCATGCCGCAGCATTATTTCGCCGAGCGCCCGAATTGCCGCTTTGACAGCCCTTGGGACGATAGCGATTTCGCCTCGATGGAGCGCGTCGTCGAAGAACATGAAAACGAAATTGCAGCCATCATCTGCGAACCCGTCTTTCAGGGCGGAAACGGAATGTGGCTTTACAACGCTGGCTACTTAAAACGCCTCCGCAAGCTTTGCGACGAAAAAGGCATCTTGCTGATTCTGGACGAAATCGCCTCGGGATTTTTCCGCACGGGCCCGCAATTTGCGATGATGCATACCGCCGACGCAAACGGCGACTACATCAAGCCCGACATCATGTGCATCGGCAAGGCGCTTACCGGCGGAAGCATCACCATGGCCGCCTGCGTCGCTTCTGACAAGGTTGCAGAAACCATTACGAACAGCAAGATTCCCGCATTCATGCACGGCCCCACCTACATGGCAAACCCGCTTGCATGTGCGGCAGGCATCGCCTCGCTCGATCTGTTCAAGAGCCGCAACTACGCCGAAAACGTCAAGCGCATCGAAAGCCGCCTCCGCAAAAATCTCGAACCGCTCCGCAGTCTCGAAAATGCCGCCGACGTGCGCGTTCTCGGAGCCATCGGTGTCTTGGAACTCAAGGCAAAGCCTTCTGCTGACGACATCCTGAAAGTCATCAAGGACACCGGCGTTTGGCTGCGCCCCTTCTGCAATTACGTTTACACCATGCCCCCGCTCATCACCACCGACGCCGAAATCGACCGCATCTGCGAAGCTATCAAGCGCATTGGCGAATGCGAGCCCGCCCCGGTCGTAGAAGGCGAAGACGAATTTCACGAGTAGTGCTATGGATTATTACAGTTTGAAAATGCGCGCCTCGCAGCAAGTGGGCGAAGGCGACCAGAAACACGAACAGCACATTTCCGGTGCGGAACGCATCGTAAGCCGCGACGCCGTCGAAGCGGTTTGCACGGCCATGGCTCACCGCGCGCTGACGCACTCCAAAGGCGACCCGGACTTTATCAACATCAAGATTGAAAAAGTTTGCGAAAAAGACATCCAGATTCTGAAGGCGCTGCCCGTCACCCGCATTGACGTGGACACTTGGCAACAAGGGCTCGACAAAGCTTTTGAACTCGTTGGCGAAGCAGCCGCCGGCATTCGCGAAAAACTTCCCGAACTTCTGCAGGCCACATTTCCCATGCGCGGCGCCATGCTTTACGACATCGCGACAGGGACACGCCTAGAACCCGACCAACAGCGCGGCGTACGCGCCACCTACATGGACGCCCTCCACTCCAGCACGGTCGACAGCTGCAAAAACCATTTTAACGAAGCCATCGTTCTCGCGACAAAAGTGGCGAACGCTCCCGGCATGGTTGCGGAACTCTGCATCTCCGACGACCCGAATTACATCACGGGCTACGTCGCGAGCAAGGAACTCGGCTACGTGCGCATCATGAAAATGAAGGAAATGGGCGACGAGAACGGAGGCCGCATTTTCCTGTTCGATTCCCGCAAGGCAAAAGCCGAAGATTGCATCGAATTCTTGCAGAAAAAGAAAGTGCTTGTCGAAACCGCATGACTCCTGTCACGCAAAATGGTTTATCAAACATACCCCCTTCAACAAATACTAATTTTAGACTAACTAATAAATAATATGGAGGGAACATGGAAAAAATCTTATTCTGCCTTTTGGCAGCAATGCAATATGCGTCGGCAAATTCCTGCACCGGCCTCTATTTCCAAATTCTGTCCAATTTATACTTGAAGCCTAATGCCGAATTCCAGCTGGATTCCCTTTCCACGCCCAAAGCAGCGCTCATAAAATACTTCTATTCCAATGGCAAGCTCGAATACAACCAGACATACTCCTATCTAGACAACTCTACCACGGAATCCAAATATTACTGGAATCAAGGTCCAAGCGCATTGACCAAAACGGGCTTTGAATATTTGATGAAAGATTCTTCATCTGCAGACACCACGTATATTTCTGAAGACTTTTACGGCTTTGGAACATTGGGGCAACAACGTTCCATCAAGCTTACAGCCAACGCGGCGCAAATATTGACAAAAAGCCTAGACTTCGGGACGTCCGAATATTCCGAAATAATCCTTACAGGCGATTCCATTGTGCATACAACCTATAAAGGGGCCAACAAGGAATCAGGAATTCGTTCAACAGACGTGTACGTAAGCGATTCAAGCGATTCCAAATGTTACGAAACCTCTTCCGAGGGTGATACGGTTTCGACCATCACGTACGCCTCCAGCGAAAACAGCTATACCCTGAAAATTCAATCGGACGAATTCACGACCTACTATTACTTCACCTATACGAAGCAAGAGACGACGGCCATCCGCAAAAAGGGAATCCGCGCTTCTGTTCTCCCGAAGAGCCGTTCGTTTGACCTTCTCGGGCGAACCGTAAACAAAAAAAGACGCCCCTGAAAAACATCGCTTTTTTCCAGAGACGTCCCTTTTGTACGGAGAGTACAAAACTACTTGATGTCCTTTCTCCAGGTGGCAGGCTTGAATTCACCCACAATCGGGAGCAAGCGCTGGTCCACGTCGATTTTCAACACGGAGTTGAAGTTGTTCGTCGCAATCATCTGGGCGGCAAAGCCCACGATGGCCACGATTTCGGAATCGTTGTAGAACTTGTGCAGTTCCTCGAAGTAAGAATCCGGAACGGCGGTGGGGTCCTTCACGATCTGCCTTGCGAGCTTCACGAGGATTTCTTCGTTCTTCTCGTATTCGAACCCGTTCGGGTCGATACCGAGAGCCCGCAAGTCGCTGATGAAGAACAGCGAGCAGAGCTGGCAGCTGTTGGTCGTAGAAACCGCGTGGGCGTAGACCGTAGCAGCGCGCTGGCCGATGATTTCCACGAGGCGGGCCCAGCTGGTATACCAGCCCATGAAGGCATCGAACGTCGCGTAGTCCTGCAACAGTGCACGCTTCATGTTGGTGATCTTGCCTGTAGAAACGAGCTTTTCGTAGGCTTCCTTGGCCTTGCCCTGAGCTTCGTCAACCGATTCAATAAATTTTACTCTTGCCATTGTTTGTACTCTCCTTTTGGTGCGTTAGCACCGTTTTTGTTTTTGTTTAAGTTTTTTTTGATTACAGTGCGATTTTCAAAATTTCCTTGATGGCGGCAGCATCCAGCGGCACGTAGTGCCCAACCTTGCCATTGCGCGTAGCACGGGCAGCCATCGCGTCGAAGTCCTTGTCGCCAATCTTCAAGTCTGCAAGCGTCGTCGCGAGCCCCAGTTTTTTGAAGAATGCCGCAAGCTTTTCCGAAAGGATCAGCGCACGTTCGGTTTCACTGTAGTTGAAGGAATCTACACCGAACACACGGCTTGCAAGCAGTGCAAGCCTCCAGGGCTTTTTCACCGCCATGTACTTTGTCCAAGCAACAGTCACCACCGCCATGCCTTCGCCATGCGTGATGTTGTACTGGGCAGAAAGTTCATGCTCGATTCGGTGCGAGCCCCAGTCGGCGCGACGCCCTGCATCCAGGAACCCGCCATGAGCGACGCTTGCAAGCCACTGGATTTCTCCGCGGGCGTTCACGTCTTTCTGGTTGGCGATGAGCTTGTCCGCATTCACGAGCAACGCACGAATCGCGCCTTCTATCAGGTAGTCCGTGGTGTCGGAATATTTCTCGTCCGAGAAATAGCGTTCCAACAAGTGCGAAAGCACGTCAGCGATGCCCACGAAAGTCTGGTATGCCGGCAGGCCCACCGTGTATTTGGGGTTCATGATGGCGAACTTCGGAATGATTCGGTCATCTTCAAAACCGAGCTTCCATTCACCACTCGAAAGGATTGCCGCATTGGATGTTTCGGAACCGCTCGATGCCGTCGTGGCGATGACACCAATCGGCAATACCTGTTTCGGTGAGATTCCCTTTTCAAAGAAATCCCACACATCTCCCTGGTAAGGTATTCCGAGTGCCACCGCCTTCGCGGTATCGATGGAACTTCCGCCGCCGACGGCCAGGACGAAGTCTACCCCGTTTTCCTTGCCCTGCTTCACGAGTTCGCGAACTAGGTCAATCGAAGGGTTCGGCACCACGTTTCCGTTTTCGGAAAAGCGAATCCCGAGTTCATTGACAGCATCCTTGATAGCGTCGTAAATGCCGATCGTCTTGATAAAGTCTCCGCTGTAAACAAGCTGGAGCGACTTCACCCCGAACGAAGCCAAAAGCGATTTCAGCTTCTGTTCACTATGTTCGCCAAATACAATTTTCGCCGGGTTGTAATATTCAAAATCAATCATTGCATTCTCCGTACAAAAAAAACGTCATCCTGAGCCGAAGGCGAAGGACCCAGACCTGCGTTTATTTCCTAATGATGAAAATACCGCTGGACTGGATGCTTCCTGGCCTACGGCCCGTCAGCATGACGTAAATGATTGCTTCTTTTAGATTGCCGCGAATCCGTTTTCGAGGTCGGCGATGATGTCTTCGTAGTGTTCCGTACCGATAGACACGCGGATCGTTGCCGGAGTGATTCCGGCTGCAGCCAATTCTTCCGGAGAGAGTTCCGAATGCGTGGTGGTGTACGGGTGAATCACGAGGCTCTTCACGTCGGCGACGTTGGCAAGCAGGCTGAAGATCTTCAGGCTATCGATGAACTTGAAGGCTTCTTCCTGGCCACCCTTGATGTCGAAGGTGAAAATAGAACCGCCGCCATTCGGGAAGTACTTCTGGTAAAGCTTGTGGTCAGGATGGTTTTCGAAGCTCGGATGGCTCACGCGGGTAACCTTCGGGTGCTTGGAAAGGAATTCCAGGACCTTCTTGGTGTTTTCGACATGGCGATCGAGGCGGAGCGAAAGCGTTTCGACACCCTGCAACAGGAGGAATGCGTTGAACGGGGAAATGGCAGCGCCTTCGTCGCGGAGGAGAATCGTACGCACGTAGATGGCGTAGGCAGCAGCGCCGGCGGCCACAAACGGGAAACCGTAGCTCGGGTTCTTCTCGGTGAACTGCGGAAACTTGCCGCTCTTGGTCCAGTCGAACTTACCGCTATCCACGATGACACCGCCGAGGGTCGTGCCGTGACCGCCGATGAACTTGGTTGCGGAATGCACCACGATGTCGGCACCGTGTTCAATCGGGCGAATCAGGTACGGAGTACCGAAGGTGTTGTCGATAACCAGAGGAATCTTGTTCTTGTGAGCGATTTCGGCGATAGCGTCGATATCCGGAATGTCGGAATGCGGGTTGCCGAGAGTTTCGATAAAGATGAGCTTCGTGTTTTCCTTGACGGCGGCTTCGACGCTCTTGAGGTCGTGAGTGTCGACGAAGGTCGATTCGATACCGAAGTCACGGAGCGTGTGCTGCAACAGGTTGAAAGTACCACCGTAAACCGTGCGCTGGACAACCACGTGGTCACCACTGCGGGCAAGAGCCGTAACAGCGTAAGTAATAGCAGCGGCACCAGAGGCGACAGCGAGAGCGGCAACGCCACCTTCGAGGGCAGCAATACGTTCTTCGAGAACACCCTGAGTGGAGTTATTGATACGGCCGTAAACATTACCACCGGCCTTCAGGGCAAAGCGGTCTGCAGCATCCTGGGAGTTGTGGAAAACGTAAGAGGTGGTCTGGTAAATAGGAACCGCGCGGGAATCGGTTGCGGGGTCTGCCTGTTCCTGGCCAACATGGAGCTGAAGAGTTTCAAAATGGAGCTTATTCTGTGTCGTCATGGTTAAAATTCCTTTTAGGTTGTAGCGGGCAACCGGGTCTAAAGAGACCCGTGCTCGCATTATTTGGGTTTTGGAGATATCCTTAGGCTTGTTTTTCTAACCTGCAAAGCCCTAAGGACAAAAGGCTTGCGGCTAGTTCGTTCTCAGAATGCCTCTCGGCATTCGACAGTCACTTATCATAGGCGCTCCTTCGAATGCTTAGGAATCACAAACCATTTTGTTTTTCCTACCAATCTTGTAGGCTTTAAGATAGAATAAGATTTTCCCCTAGTCAAGGCATAAACGCATACTATTTAACTATCGGTTGTTATAGAATTTTATTATAACTTGGTGATAGTGGCAAGACCCGTGTTCGTCATTCCAGCCCTTGAGCCGGAATCTCAAACTGCAAGATGCAAGTCTGCAACCCAAAAACTTTTTTTGCGTTTCTTGGGAAAAATTATATATTCCCAGTAGAATAGCATTAACCCCGTTGACAGAGTTTCGAACCGGACGGGAAGTTCAACTATCTGCTTGACGTAGCCTCCCCTTTGCTGGTGCGACAGAACCGCAAATCGAAGGCAGAACCTCTGCGGGAGAACGGCCCCGCTGCGCTCAACGTAGAGCACCGTCTGAAAAAAGACGTTAATCATGTCATAACACATTCTTGACGATCGCCGCAAGGCGACCGCGAGTATTTGACTATTAAATAACGAAAATTAATCCAAGCAGGGATAAATATGACCTACTATTTTATCAGCGACCTACATGTCGATTTCTATGTATCGCCGGTGTTCCGCACAATCGCCATACTGCGCAAAAATTTCGAAGTCTTCTTCGAACGGAACTTTTTACCGGCAGACGCCTGCTGCATCGCGGGCGATATTGCGAACGACTACTTCAACTACGTGGAGTTCCTGAAGTTCATTGCCGAGAAATACGATACCGTCTATGTGTGTTTTGGAAACCACGATATCATTACTGAGCATCTAGGGGAATTCGGCTCCGATAGGGATTTTCTTACCTCCGAAAGCAAGATAAAATACTTCCTTGCCGAAGCAGGAAAAATCCCGAACATCCAGTTGCTCGAGAACCGCATCGCAGAAGGCGTTGCAGGCTGCATGGGCATGTGCGATTTCAAGTACAAACACACTCCCGCGGCATCCGAAATGGCGAACAAAATCCTGTGGGCGACACGCTGGTTCGATGCCCGCCATTGGAAATACAAGCAGAATAACGCCGACAAACTTTGGCGACATTATGACATCGCGTTCCGTGAACTCACCGCACGGCGCCCCAAAATCATGATGTCGCACTTTCTGCCGCTGGAATTCGGCATGCCGGAGCGATACCAGCAAGACCCCTGCTCAAACTTCTTCTATTTCCACGGAGAGGAATACCTCGAGAACCTGGATGACGGAAGCATTTGGCAGGCAGGACACACGCACATCGCCATCAAGCGCGAGTACACCGACAAACTCGGCAAAAAGCACTTGCTGCTGTGCAATCCAGTGGGGTACCCTGACGAAAACCCCTATGCGGAACACGGGCTAAAACGGGAAGATTTTTTGGTGGAGGTTGGGTAAAATATGGAAAATAGATTCTCAAACCTGTACAAAACGACTACAAATATTCAAAAATGTAGTTGTTTTTCCCAAATTTTTTCAACGAAATACGGAATTAGCAAAAGTTTTCCGTATTTCGTTGAAATTTTACAGTCAAAAGGGTATATTTATGGCATGGCCACAAAAAATACCCTATCCGATCAAAAACTTGTCTTTTCGAGCGAGGAACTCCAAAAGCAGGGATTTTCGTATTACCAAATAACGAAAATGGTCGAACAGGGCAAACTTTTCCGGCTCAATAAGTCGTATTACGAAAATGCGGACTTTGCCGGTGACATAAATGACTTCTACTACGTTCAGGCATTTGCACCCCAGGGAGTAGTGTGCCTTCTGAGCGCTGCCGTTTATTATGGTCTGACAACCTTCCGTCCCGATGCCATCGATGTTGCGGTTCCGCCAAAGACAAAACTTTCCACGCTGCCAGAATCGCAAAGACTTTCGCTGCATTATTTCTCGGACAGACGGCATACCGTTGGCGTGCGCACAATCAGCGAAAACAAGAACACCTTCAAAATTTACGATATAGAGAAGACTGTCGTTGACGTTGTCTCTAACCGGAACAAGGTGGGAATCGAAGAGACCAAGGAAATCCTGACGAATTACCTCGCAAGGCAAGAAAGAAACATCAACAAACTCTACCGCTATGCAGAAAAACTTTCATGTCTGAAAATCCTGAAGACTTACCTGGAGGTTCTCGTATGAATGTCCAGTCGATAAAAGATAAGCTAAAGAATGTCGCCAAGACGAATTTCAGATTGTATCAAGAACTGCTTACTGTTTATGGACTGGAACGGGCCTTGTTCAGAATTGGAAAATCGAAGTATAGAGAAAACTTCACACTCAAGGGCGGGATCTTTCTGTACGCTCTCTATGGGAAGGACTACCCCCGTTCCACCTCGGATATAGACCTTCGCGCCGACAAAATTAACGGAACTCAAGAGTCGCTCCTGTCTATCTTTAGTGAGATTTTCGCGATACCGGCAGACGACGGGCTTGTATTTGATTTGGCTTCGCTAAAGTCTCGCGAAATAAAGAAACAAGACGAATTCCTAGGCACAAACATCAGCATCACAGCACTGCTCGGGAACACACGACTCCCTGTGTCCATTGATATCGGGTTTGGCGATGTGATTGTCCCGTCTAAAAAGGAAATGTCGTTTCCTGTATTGTTGGATATGGAATGTCCGAAGATTTACGGATATTCCATCGAATCTGTACTTGCTGAAAAATTTGAGGCGATAGTTTCGCTGGGCTATGCAAATAGCCGCTTCAAGGACTTCTACGACATCTATGTGATTTTGCAAAGTGAAAAAATAGATGATACTCTGCTACAAGAGGCCATCGTTCAGACATTCCAGAACCGAAATACAACGTTTGATGACATCGTCGTTTTTGAAGATTCCTTCGCTACTGATATAGAACGCATAAAAAGATGGAACGCATTCGTGAAAAAGAAAAACGCAATGGTGCAGGTGTCCTTCGATAAGGTTGTCGAACAAATCAAGGCGTATTTCAAGCCTATTGTGGAAAAAGTGAGGTAATACTTTTTTCAACTGTTTATAAATCGAATAAAGGCGAAATCTATAGTAATTCTTGCAAAATAAGCGTTTTTTATGCCTAAATTCATTTATATTTCAAGTGAATGCCCGATTTTAGCAAATTCTTATTCTTTGACTTGGAATATAACCCCGAAACGAAGAAAGTTCGGGAGTATGGATATATTTTGGGCGAAGAAAGAGTTCGGGCAACAAGCCCGACAAAATTGGAAGAGGCTGCTACAAAGGCGGTCTATATTGTTGGTCATAATGTACTGCGTCACGACGCCCCGATTCTCCGGCAGTATTTTTCTATCGATTTTCCGAATGTCAAGGCGCTTGACACCTTGATGCTTTCGTCATTGCTTTTTCCTCGTAAACCATATCATAAATTGCGCAAGGAATACTTGCACAATGAAGACGACCCGTCGGATCCGCTGGAAGATGCCAGACTCTGCAAAAAATTGCTAGAAGACTGCATCGAAAAATGGAAAAGTTATCCATGGCAACTCCAATATCTTCTCTTTCAGTTTTTGAAAAACGAACCTGGCTTTGCTCCATTTTTTGAACTGGTCGATGTCCCTAGCACGCTAAAGCTGCGCCTTAAAATAGCGGAAATACAGCGCTGGTTTACGTCTAATTACGAAAAAAGCATTTGTCTACGCCAGGATTTTCAGAATGAATGGAATGCATACCGTGCAGAATGGTGTTTCCTCTTGACATTATTTCATGAAGAAGGTCCTAGTGATTATGTCCCTCACTGGGTACGGCATAAATATCCGCATATTGAAAACATTTTGCATCGAAGGCGCCTTGTTCCCTGTGGCAATCCGCAATGTCCTTATTGCTCCGAACAACTAAGCTCCACCAAACAATTAAAAAAATGGTTTGGCTTCGATAGTTTTCGCTCTTTCAATGGGGAAAAGATACCTCTTCAACAGCAGGTTGTTGAATCGGCAATGCGCGGAGAATCCCTATTGGCAGTTTTCCCAACGGGTGGCGGAAAATCAATGACCTTCCAGTTGCCAGCCTTAATTGCAGGGACCCAAGTTGGCGCATTGACTGTTGTGATATCCCCGATTGTCGCCTTGATGAAGGACCAGGTCGACGTTTTGGAAAAACGAAGGCAAATAGGAGATGCAGCCTATATAAACTCCATGCTTTCTCCCGCAGAACGGAAAGACGTTATTGAGAAAGTCAATAATGGCGAAAAGAACATTCTCTACATTTCTCCAGAATCATTGCGCTCAAATACGACGTTCAACATATTGAAACATCGACGTGTGGAACGTATCGTTGTAGATGAAGCACACTGTTTTAGTGGTTGGGGGCACGATTTCAGAGTCGATTACCTTTATTTGGCCGACTTCTTGAAAGACCTGCAAAGGGAAAAGAATCTTGAATCACCAATTTCTGTGAGCTGTTTTACGGCAACGGCAAAACAATCCGTTGTAGATGACATCTGCGGCTACTTCAAAGAGCGCCTAAATCTCGAGTTGGTAAAATTCATTAGCCCAGCAAAACGAACAAATCTGACGTATAAGGTTATTGAATCTTCAGAATCTCCTAACGAGCGACGCAAGCAGCTGGTAAATGTTCTTCGCGAATATAATGGCCCCAAAATCATATATGCATCCAAAGTCAAGACAACAGAATCCTTAGCCGAGGAATTGTACAATCGAGGTTTCGCCAGTGCCTGTTATAACGGCAAAATGGAATCTGAAAAGAAAATGACCATTCAGGATCAATTCCAGAATGGCGAAGTGGATACCATGGTGGCGACAACGGCATTCGGAATGGGCGTTGACAAGGACAACGTGGAACTGGTCGCTCATTACGAGATTTCAAGTACGCTAGAAAATTATGTGCAGGAAGCAGGTCGTGCAGGTCGCGACCCAAAATTACAAGCCAGCTGTGTTGCGCTTTTCAATCCTAAGGATCTTGACACGAATTTTCAAATTCTCCAACAATCCAAACTTTCTGCGCAAGAAATTTCTTCTGTTTGGAAGGTTTTGAAAAAAATGGCTGGCAACCAGAATCGCATTATCATGTCGGCTCTCGAAATTGCCGATTTATGTGGATGGACCGAAAAAGAATCTGACGCAAGTGTCAACACAACCAAAGTCAAGCTTGCCATTCTTGTTTTGGAAGAACAGGGATTCTTGAAGCGTAAGCGGAATAGAACTCAAATGTATGGTTCATCCATTTCGGTTGATTCTGCAGAAGAGGCCCGTGAAAGAATTGGTTCAGATAAGATTGAAATCACCAATTCTGTCGAAAATCTTGCATACCGCATAATACACCATATCATCAGTAAACGATGGACGCGTTCTCCAGAATGCGCTCTTGACGAACTTACTGTAAATTTGGGTCTGACTCGCGAGCAGGCGAATGATGGGTTGCGGCTGTTACGAGCGCTCAATCTTTTGAACGAAGAAGATGACTGGAGCGCCAGATTACAGAGAAAGGGTAACGATACTCCACGTTCACTCTTAAAAGCTGCATCTGAATTGCAGGAAGAACTACTGAAAGCATGCGAAGGCAAGGGTGTTAATGACCGATTTGTCTTAGACATGACCAAACTCAATTCCCAGTTGAATCAAAGAGACGATTCAATTGGAGCTTCCACATCTAGGCGGAATCTTTTCATTTTCCGTGGCATTCTGCGTTATTGGGCCCACGAAAGTGTCGCTGAAATCCATTTAGTAGAAGCAGGACATCAGGTTTACCAGATAGAATTTCTTGTTCCTCCTGAAAGTGTCAAGGAGAACCTCAAGAAGCAATGGCAGATATTTGACAAGACCATTGATGCATTGACGGATATGCAAAAGGAACAAGCTCATAAAAATGGAAATATTGTCTGGTTTTCCTTAAATAGCTTGATGCGTAGAATGTACGGCGAGAAAGCAGTTAGCCGTGTCAAGATGCAGAAGCAGCTGGAATATGCACTTCTCTTCTTGCACTTAGTTGGATCCATTACACTGGACCATGGCCTTGTCGTTTTCTATACCGGACTTGTCTTGGAATTGAATCCAGAATCAAAACAACGCAATTTTACCCCTAAAGACTTCGAAATGCTTGATGCGCATTATAAGCATAAAGCAGAAGCGATTCATATTGTCGGTGAATATGCCAAGATGATGCTTACCGATGAGCAGATGGCCCAGCAGTTGCTAGATGATTATTTTGTAATGGATATTGCAGATTTCCGTTTGAAATACATGCAGGGCGTTGCCCAAATGGATTCTGTATCCGATGAATTAAAGCGAAAAATTGAAAAAGTCAACGACGAACAGCGTAAGGTCATAAAAAGTCGCAAGAAACATATCCTTGTAGGTGCTGGTCCTGGTTCAGGAAAAACGCACCTGCTTGTTCATAAAGTCGCATCGCTCTTGTGGATAGAAGAGGCAAAACCCGATTCTATCTTGTGCCTGACATACACACGCGCGGCATGTCGAGAACTTAGAAAACGCCTATTTGATTTGGCAGGACCTTTGGCGGCAAAAGTAGTCATTACCACGTTTCATTCGCTAGCCTTTTCCATACTCGGAGTACAGGGTAATAAAAAAGCTCTTGAAAATGCAGATGACGTTGTTTCGAAAGCAGCAGAACTTCTTGAATCCGGAGAAGACGTTGGCGTAGGTGCCCCCGGTGTCATTCTTGTTGATGAATTCCAGGATTTGTCTGCAGGAGAATACCGCCTATTGCGAGCTCTTTATGATTTAGGAGAAAAAGATCCCCGCGTTATTGTCGTTGGAGACGATGATCAAAGTATTTTTGCTTTCCGTGGAAGTTCTTCTCAGTATTTCCAAAAATTTGCCGATGAATTCCCGAATACCGAAAAATTCTATTTAACGACAAATTACCGCTCTGTCGCCGGACTTGTGCGAGCAAATGCAAAATTGCTTGACTTAATGACAGAACGCGTAAAAGAAGGCTCGCAACAGTTTGCGTTAAAACAGGATAAAGCGTCGCTTGCGTTTTATGAAGAAGGAGACAAGGCAACTGCGGCATTTGCTGCGGCAGAACTTCTAGCAAAAAGATTCTCTTCGAATCCAACAGAGTCATATTGTATTCTAACGCGAGATAACGCTGAAGCCTTTTTGGCTGCCGCGAAATTAGAAGAAAAAAATGTTCCATATCGCCTTCTTAAAGGGCGAGACAAGGACAAATGTCCCATTGAGAAAACGCGAGAAATTTTAGGATTCAGTAAAATTCTCCAGGAAGACCCGCGGGTAGGTAAATTTCCGTGGAATGCAAAAGAATTTAAAAGACTTGCAGATGATTACAAGGCAAACCATAAAGCAGAAAGTTCTTTTGAGTTGCTGGATGCGTTGGTAAACGATTTTATAGAGACCGAAACAGCTTGCGGAGAAGACGAAATTACATTAGGTGATTTCAACCAATATTTGAGCGAAGTGTCGTATAGCGACTTTGCAACGAAAAACATGGGTGCGGTTTCTATAGGGACAATGCATAGCGCAAAAGGACTTGAATGGGATAATGTAATCCTTGCGCTAGGTTCGTGGGCGTTGAAAGATGCCGACGAGAAAATAGCACAAGAAAATTATCGTCTGCTTTACGTCGCTGCGACACGAGCAAAGAAATCGCTAACTATTATTGGCGCTGAAAAAATGCTGCCGCAGGAATGGTTAAGCCATTTTGTCAAGCAAGGTAAAATTAACGGTGTGGCCATCCCGAAGGTTCTGCATATTGAAACAGGACTCAGTGACATGGCTTTGGGACAGTATCTGAAAAAAGGTGATTCTAGCGATGTCTTTGTTGAAAAGCTACAACAGGTGTTAGAAGAAGAATCGATAGGAACATCCCTTTCTGTAGAACTTCATCCCAAAACAGGAAACTACTGTATAAAACAAGGTTCACTTTATTGGGCATGGTTCGCAAAAGATTTTACTGGCGGCCTTGTGAAAAGCCTGGCAAAGAATATCCTTGTTCCACAAAAGGCTATTCTTTCGCAAGTTGTTCGCTGGACATCTGAAGACGGGCAAGAAACCTGGGTGCCGTTGTTTAGAGTGGAATTTGCGAGAGCGTAATTTGTCGCCTGAAGCTACCTATCCCTTCACCCTATACTTACCCTTGCCATGCCCCGCAACGGGCTCGATGATTTCAAGAGAAAGCAGTTTTTGATAAGAGAGGTCGCGGCGGTCGGCTTGCAACCGGTCAGTTCCATCACCTTTGAAACGCAAAAAAATCTGCTTTTTTTCAAATTGTCATAATATGACATGCGAGGAATGTATATTTGCATCGACAACACTTTACCCCGCCTTTTTTTGCTTGTAGGCGGATTGGAGCAGAAAATGAATGAAGTTGAAAGCAAAATTCTTGTGTTGAGAGATCAGCGAGTTATCCTCGATTGCGATGTTGCAGATCTTTATGGAGTAAGCACCAAAGAAATTAATCAGGCGGTAAAGAATAATCCCGAAAAATTCCCTTCAGGGTATATTTTTCAAGTTAATGTTGCCGAGAAAAAGGAGGTGGTCAAAAATTTTGACCACCTTGCCAAGCTAAAATACAGTCCTGTTAATCCGACAGCCTTTACTGAACGCGGTCTCTACATGCTTGCGACAATTTTGAAAGGGCGTGTCGCAACGCAAACAACTATCAACATCATCAATACATTCGTAGAAATTCGCGAGTTGTCTCGTGCCATTGCTCGCGTTCCTGAAGTTGTTGATGAAAATGAAAAGAAGTCGTTGCTGAAAAGAAGTGGCGAAATCATTTCTAATGTTCTCGCCTCGGATTCTACAAGTTTGGAAAGCGAAACGGAAATAGAATTGAATTTGGCGATGGTCAAGATAAGGCACAAAATAAAGAAAAAGTCAAATTGAACCTGGTACTTACATTGTCAAAAGCTTTTAAAGCTTTTTCTTTGTAGGGGCATTGAGTTTTGCGCTTGAATCCCCGCATTTACACAAAAAAAACTCCACCAGCCTGGTGGAGTTTTGAGATATATGGCAAAAAATTAGAGAACTTTACTCGTACAATCCCTTGCTAAAGTAACGGTCGCCGCGGTCGGGGGCTACGAACACGATATTTCCGCGGGCACCCGAGGCGATGAGTTTCTTGGCAGCAGTGAATGCCGCACCCGAAGAGGAGCCAGCGAAGATACCCTCCTTCTTGGCGAGTTCGCGGGCGCCACCAAAGGCGTCATCGTCATTGATTTTGACGACTTGATCCACGAGCGACATGTCCATGGTGTCGGCGATAAAGTCGTTGCCAATTCCTTCGATGTTGTAGTCGCCATGTTCGCCGCCGCCCATGGTAGAGCCTATAGGGTCAGCAAGCACGCCCTTGATGTTCGGGTTCTTTTCCTTGAGGTACTTGAGGATTCCCGAATACGTGCCGCCGCTGCCTGCGCCCGCCACCACGTAATCTACGTGTCCGTCCAGGTCGTCGTAAATTTCGGGGCCGGTGGTTTCGTAATGGGCAAGCGGGTTGGCCATGTTACGGAACTGCCTGAGCGAAACAGCACCGGGAATTTGCGTCAAGAGTTCTTCGGCCTTCTTTTCGGCGCCGAGCATTCCCTCTTCGCGCGGGGTGTTGATGAGTTCTGCACCGAGGGCGCGCAAGAGAGTCTGCTTTTCTTGCGAGAACTTGGTGGGCACCACGAATATCACGCGGATGCCACGGTTGAGCGCGGCGAAGGCGATGCCGAGGCCGGTGTTGCCCGCAGTCGCCTCGACGATGGTTCCATCCGGCTTGAGCGTTCCTTTTGCGAGAGCGTCGTTCACCATGTAAAGGCCGGTACGGTCCTTCACGCTGCCCGAGGGGTTCCAGAGTTCCAGTTTCACAAACAGGTTTACGCCTTCGGGAAGCCCGACATGCGTAAGCTTTACAAGCGGAGTCTTCCCGATTAAAGATTGCATTGATTCGTAGTAATGCATATTACGCTTCCTTTGCGGCGTTGATGCCGGCGTTCAAATCCAAGATGATGTCATC